>NZ_JBGLRL010000015.1:0-101097 GCF_041402505.1 Aeromonas sp. S2(2024) | reverse complement strand
CTGATGGATTACTACAACTGGCGGCGTCCACATCAACACAATGACGGGATCGCGCCAGCAAAAGCCGAGGATCGGCCTAACCAAGTGTCCGGATTTAGTTGACCACTACAAACGCGGGAACACTGGATAACCTCAATGCCCACTTTGTACTGTTTATCAGACCGGATCACTCGCTCTATCGTGTCATCGGTAGAGGGGGGGCAACCTACGTAACCTTGGGCGACTCCCACCCCATCTGGTCCAAAGCGCAGGACTATCTCTCTCACTACTGGTCATCACAACACACACGGGGATACACACTGAACGGCTGGTATCAAGAGCACCCCATCCTGCTAGCGGTTCATCCTGTTCAAGACCCTGATGCCACCAACCCGCACGTGGAGGGCTGGATAGCCATGATCCGCCAACTTGATGGGACAGACGTGCAACAGATCCGGGACATGACCAAGCTGGACATCGAGTTTCTCCGAGATACAGGTGAGGCCCCTCTTGCCGAGCAGCGCGCTCTGCCAGACAGTGAAAATGCCCATCGCCTCATACTGCACGTCCCCCCGGATCACCAATTGCTGACGCAACAGCGGCTCAGCAATCGCATGCTACTCATCAACTCAACCCTGCTCCTGATCGCCGCCGGCCTGGGCACTATTACCATTTATGAACGCATGGTGATGCGTCGGCTCACCACTTTTACCCGCCTGGCCGAGCAATACAGCAGCTTGCAGCCCACAAGCAAACATTGGCCTTTATCGGGTAGTCCCGAGTTCGATACCCTGGCCAGGGCGCTCAATAGCATGGTGGAACAGCACCGACTCTCGGAGCAGGCCCTCTACAACGAGGCCAGACGCGATGGACTGACCCAATTGGGCAACCGGAAATTGTTGAGCGAGCAGCTCAATCAGCATCCCTGCCTGCGCACCAAACATGACCGTGGCCGCATTGCCTTGCTGATGATCGATCTGGACGATTTCAAGACCCTCAATGACAGTCTGGGGCACGAGACAGGGGATCAGGTATTGCTAACCATCGCAGGACGTCTCAAGCAGGCTATTCGTGGTGAAGACATGCTGTTTCGCATAGGTGGTGACGAATTTGCCATCATCACCAAGATGGTCAGAGAGGAAGAGGGTGCCATTTCGCTCGCCGAACGGCTGATGCTGACTATAATCCGGCCAGCAAATCGAGCAGGGGGGACGAAAAATCCAGGTCGGTGCCTCTATCGGAATCGCCTACGATGATGGCGCCATGGGCGCAGATGAGCTCATCCGAAACGCCGACTTGGCCATGTATGATGCCAAGCAGGCGGGCAAACATTGCTACCGTTGTTATCGAGAGATCTTGCATCATCAGCTTTCACAGCGCATGCAGCTGGAACAAGCGCTGCGGGAAGCCTTGCAACTGCGACAATTTGAGGTCTGGTATCAACCCATCATGGATGTGGAAAGTGACCGCGTCGCCATGGTGGAAACCCTGTGCCGCTGGCCCACCCCAACGGGGTTCTGCCCCCCCAGTATATTTATCCCTCTGGCAGAACAGGCCGGGCTGATTATCCCCCTGGGCAAGTGGATTGCCGACCAGGCGATGGGAACGCTGCATGAACTGAGATACGCCTACCCCGACCTGAACATCAATATCAATCTGTCGGTACTGCAATTGATGGAGCCAGATCTGGTGACACAACTCACCGAGCTGGCCGATCGTCATCAGTTGCCAAGAAGCGCGATCCATTTTGAACTAACGGAGAGTCTGTTTGCCGAGAATCACGGTCGCTTGGAAGAGCAACTGCTGGCACTGACTCAAGCGGGGTTCAAAATCCATCTTGATGACTTTGGCACCGGTTACTCCTCCCTGGAACGATTGCTATCTCTGCCTATCGATGCGATCAAACTGGACTACAGCTTCACCCAGACGCTGCTGAAGGGGGATGAAAGACTCGTCAAAGCGGTGCTTTTACTGGGACGTGAACTTGACATGCCAGTCATTGCAGAAGGCGTCGAGACCGAGGAGATGCGTATGCAACTCTACCAATTGGGGTGCCATTTGATGCAAGGCTACCTGTTTGCGCATCCCATGAACAAAACCGATCTGACTCAATGGCTTGAACTCAAAGCTGGCACGGCTCCCACCGGATTGGCAGAGACCTGTAGCCAAGTGAATTCATTCACTCGCTGACGTTCCCAGGCGAACATGCCAGAGGGAGATCGCCTGGCGCAATTGACGTTTCGGCGCAAGCAGCGTTGACGACATACCAACAGCCCCTGACGAACAAGCCCCGCGCTCTCTCGAGTGCGGGGCTTGTTTATGTCAGCTCGAACAGGCTGCGACTGGCGTCTTAGAGGATAAAGGTCGACACCTGCTGGTTCAGATTGGTGGCGCGTCCCTTGAGGTTGTGCGCCTGATCGAGGTCGCGCATGGCGGAGGCGGTGATCTCGTCGCTCACATCCTTGATGGCGGTGGTGTTCTGGGTGATCTCACCGGTCACCTGGGTCTGCTCCTCGGCGGCGGTGGCGATCTGACCCGCCATGTCGGAGATAAGCGAGACAGCCTGGGTGATCTCTTCGAGCGCGGCGGCGGCGGCATCGGCGTCCTTCACGCTGTTGTCGGCCAAGCCCTGGCTGGTCTGCATCAGGCTGACCGCACGGGCCGTGGTCTGCTGCAGGGTCTCTATGGTGGACTGGATCTCCTGGGTGGAGTCCTGGGTACGGCGCGACAGCACCCGCACTTCGTCCGCCACCACGGCGAAACCACGGCCTTGCTCACCCGCGCGGGCCGCTTCGATGGCCGCGTTCAGCGCCAGCAGGTTGGTCTGCTCGGCGATGCCCTGGATGGTGGAGAGAATGCCGGAGATGGCCTGGGCGTGACGGCTCAACTCGCCGATGACGCCGGTGGCCTGACCCACCTCCTCGGCCAGGTTGTTGATGGACTGGCGAGTCTGGTTCACCAGCATCTTGCCCTGCTCGCTGCTCTGGGCGGATTGCTGGGCGGCGGCAGCGGTGTTCTCGGCGTTGCCGGCGATCTCCATGGTGGCGCTCGCCATCTCGGTGACCGCAGTGGCAACCATGGTCACCTCCTGCTGCTGGCGCTGCAGCTCTTCCACCGCGGCCTGGTTGGTTACCAGGCTGCGCTCCGCATCGGCGTTCAGCTCGTTGGCAAGCTGGCGGATGTTGCCGATCAGCTGGTGCTGGCTGCCGACGAAACGGTTGAAGCTGTTGGCCAGCTGGCCTACCTCGTCGTTGGCGTCGATCTTGATGCGCTGGGTCAGATCGCCGTTACCGTCGGCGATGCGGGCCAGAGCCTGGGAAACCTTGCCGAGCGGGCCCAGCAGCAGGCTCACCAGCCAGGAGATGGCGAGGATGCTGCCCACCAGTACCAGCAGGGCCAGGCCGAGCTGGGTCATCAGCAGGGAGGAGAGCGGCGCCTCCAGGGTGGCCTTGTCCAGCACCAGCACCAGCTCCCAGTCGGTGTTCGGGATGTCCGTCGCCCACAGCAGCTTGTCGCGGCCTTCGTTGTCAAAATAGACGGGGAGCAGACTGTTGCTGCTCTTGCTCTGCTCGATCAGGGCATTGGAGAGATCGTTGTCGATCTCGCTGGCAGGCTTCATCGCCTTGGCCGCATCTTTGTAGGCGATGACGGTGCCATCCTTGTGCATCAGGATGGCGACACCGTCCGCCGGCAGGGCCATCTTGGTGACATCCTCCACCAGGGAGGCGATGGAGAGGTCGCCGCCGACCACGCCGCCCTGGGCCGGTTGGGCCAGGGTCACCACCATGACGTTGTAGGCCACGTCCAGATAGGGTTTGGTGACGATCATGCCGCCCTTGGCCATGGCTTCCTGATACCAGCCACGAGAGCGAGGATCGTAGCCGTCACGATTGATGGAGGGATCCGAGTCATTCATCTTGCCGCCGCCCTCACCGAAGTAGGTGAGCTGGAAGCGGCCGGACACCTGGGCCTGTTGCAGGGCGTTGAGGGGTTCGGGGCCGGCCTTGTTGCCAAGGGCCTGGATCACGTCGCGACGGGCGGCGAGCCAGTCACTGACACTGGCGGCCTGCTGGCTGCCGAGGCGCTGCACCTGTTCCTGACTGCCTTGCAGCAACAGGGACTTCTGGCTGCTGTAGCTCTGCCAGGAGAGCAGCAGGATCACCAGGGAGAGGGCGATCACCACAGACAACAGTATCTTCTGCTTGAGTGATAGGTTTTTCATCATGCTTTCTTCTTGTGGGGTCAGGAACAGGATTACTCGAAAAGTGCGCGGCACTCCATGCAATTGTTAGCGGCCAAGGCGCACGAAACTGAAGTCGAAAATGGGGTGGCTGACGATATTTTCCGCAAGAATGCACAAAACGGCATCCGAAATCGGTGACAGAAGGCGGCCAGGGCCAGCCAACCCTGTTTATTCCTTCCGCAATTGGCTAGAATATCCCGTTTTTAAATCACATCGACCCCGAGAGTTTTCACGATGTTTGAAGTCAATCCTGTATTAAACAAGCTTAAGGAGCTGTCTGAGAGGACCGAGCTGCTTAGGGGGTACCTTTGACTATGACGCCAAGAAAGAGCGTCTAGAAGAGGTCAATGCCGAGCTGGAACAGCCGGATGTCTGGAATGAGCCGGAACGCGCACAGGCGCTAGGCAAGGAACGCGTGTCGCTGGACAACGTGGTCAGCACCATAGACGTCTTGACACAAGGTGCTGAGGACGTCGAGATGCTGGTCAGCCTGGCGGTCGAGGGCGAAGACGAGGAGACCTTCAACGAGGCCGTCGCCGAAGCCGATCAGCTGGAAGCCAAGCTGGTGGATCTCGAGTTCCGTCGCATGTTCTCCGGTCAGCACGACGGCTCCGACTGCTACATCGACATCCAGTCCGGTTCCGGCGGCACCGAGGCCCAGGACTGGGCCAACATGGTGCTGCGCATGTACCTGCGCTGGGGCGATGCCCACGGCTACAAGCCGGAGCTGATCGAGCTGTCTGACGGCGACGTGGCCGGCATCAAGTCCGCCACCGTCAAGTTCACCGGCGAGTATGCCTTCGGCTGGCTGCGCACCGAGACCGGCGTGCACCGCCTGGTCCGCAAATCGCCGTTCGACTCCGGTGGCCGTCGTCACACCTCGTTCTGCTCGGTGTTCGTCTACCCCGAGATCGATGACGACATCGAGATCGACATCAACCCGGCGGATCTGCGCATCGACGTCTACCGCGCCTCCGGCGCCGGTGGTCAGCACGTCAACCGGACCGAGTCCGCGGTGCGTATCACCCACGTCCCCACCGGGGTGGTGGTGCAGTGCCAGAACGACCGTTCCCAGCACAAGAACAAAGATCAGTGTATGAAGCAGCTGAAGGCCAAGCTCTACGAGCTGGAAATTCAGAAGCAGAACGCTGAGAAGCAAGCCCTCGAAGAGACCAAGTCCGACATCGGCTGGGGCAGCCAGATCCGCTCCTACGTACTGGATGACTCCCGTATCAAGGATCTGCGCACCGGCGTCGAGACCCGCAATACCCAATCGGTACTCGACGGCGACTTGGACAAGTTTATCGAAGCCAGCCTGAAATCAGGCCTGTAAACAGAGCAGCAGGAATCACCATGTCTGAACAAACCACTACTCCGGAAGTCGACCAGACTCTCGAACTGAACAACGAGATGACTGAGCGTCGCTCCAAGCTGGCCGCCTTGCGCGCCCAGGGCAACCCTTTCCCCAACGACTTCCGTCGTGACAGCCTGTCCGGCGATCTGCACGCCGAGTTTGGCGACAAGAGCGCCGACGAGCTGGTGGCCTTGAATAAACGGGTGAAGATTGCCGGTCGTATCATGACCCGCCGGATCATGGGCAAGGCTTCCTTCGCTACCCTGCAGGACATGGCTGGCAAGATCCAGATCTACGTGACCCGTGACGACCTGCCGGAAGGCTTCTACAACGAGCAGTTCAAGAAGTGGGATCTGGGGGACATAGTCGGCGTCGAAGGGACGCTGTTCCGCACCAACACCGGCGAGCTCTCCGTCCATGTGGGCGAAATCCGTCTGCTGACCAAGGCACTGCGTCCGCTGCCCGAGAAGCACAAGGGCCTGACCGACCAGGAAGCTCGCTGCCGCCAGCGCTACCTGGATCTGATCGCCAACGAAGAGTCCCGCAAGACCTTCATGATCCGCACCCAGGTGGTGGCCGGCATCCGCAAGTTCTTCAACGAGAAGCGCTTCATGGAAGTGGAAACCCCCATGATGCAGGTCATCCCGGGTGGTGCCTCCGCGCGTCCGTTCGTTACCCACCACAATGCGCTGGACATCGACATGTACCTGCGTATCGCCCCCGAGCTCTATCTGAAGCGTCTGGTGGTGGGTGGTTTCGAGCGTGTCTACGAGATCAACCGTAACTTCCGTAACGAAGGGATCTCGGTGCGTCACAACCCCGAGTTCACCATGATCGAGTTCTACATGGCCTATGCCGATTACATCGATCTGATGGATCTCACCGAGGAGCTGCTGCGCACCCTGGCCCAGGACATCCTGGGTGACACCAAGATCCGTTACGCCAAAGAGGGCGAAGAGGGTCTGACCATCGACTTCGGTCAGCCGTTCCAGCGCCTCACCATGGTCGAGTCCATCCTGAAGTTCAACCCGGATGTGACCAAGGACGATCTGGCCACCCTGGAGAGCGCCACCGCCGTCGCCAAGCGTCTGCACATCGAGCTGATGAAGGGCTGGGAGCTGGGCCACGTGATCACCGCCATCTTCGAAGAGACCGTTGAGCACATGCTGCTGCAACCGACCTTCATCACCGAGTACCCGGCTGCCGTCTCTCCGCTGGCCCGCCGCAACGACGTGAACCCGGACGTGACCGATCGCTTCGAATTCTTCATCGGTGGCCGCGAGCTGGCCAACGGCTTCTCCGAGCTGAACGATGCAGAAGATCAGGCCAAGCGCTTCCAGGATCAGGTGAACCAGAAAGAAGCCGGCGACGACGAAGCCATGTTCTACGACGCCGACTTCGTCACCGCGCTGGAACACGGCCTGCCGCCGACTGCCGGTCAGGGTATTGGTATCGACCGTCTGGTGATGCTGTTCACCAACAGCCACACCATCCGCGACGTCATCCTGTTCCCGGCCCTGCGTCCGCAACAGAAATAAGCCTGCCGCTCGGCCAGCCCGAGCGCGCCAGCAATAAAACGCCCCGCAACTGCGGGGCGTTTTTTATGGCGAAGACAACAACCGGCTTGCGGCTTATGGGCAGGGCGGCAGCAGCCACTCCCCCTGCCACAGGGTCAGAGCCTGACCCGACATCCACACCCTGTCTCCCTGCAACTCGAGCACAAGCTCCCCGCCCCGCGCGGAGATCTGGCGCGCCCTCAGTTGCGTCCTGCCGAGGCGCTCGGCCCAGAAGGGCACCAAGGCGCAGTGGTTGGAGCCGGTCACCGGATCCTCCTCCACCCCGACCCAGGGGGCGAAATAGCGAGAAACAAAGTCATGGTCCGGATCCCTCGACGGCGCCGTCACCATCAGGCCACGACCGGGCAAGGCCCGCAGGGCGTGGAAGTCCGGCTTGAGGGCCTGCACCTCCTGCTCGCTGCCGAGCACCAGCAGGAACTTGGCGCCAGCGGCCAGGGTCTGCAGCGGTGTGCAGCCGAGGGCCTCGGCATAAGCGGGATCCAGTGTCAGTGGAGCAAGGGGGGTACGCGGAAAGTCGAGCCGGATCCACTCCCCCTCGGCGCGGGCCTCCAGCAGGCCACTGCGGGTCTCGAAGCGCAGCGTCTGGGAGCGGGCCACCTCCCCGGTTTGCCACAGCACATGGGCCGCCGCCAGGGTACCGTGACCGCAGAGATCCACCTCGACCGTCGGGGTAAACCAGCGCAGCCGATAGTGCGCCTCCCCCAGGGGGCTGAGGAAGGCGGTCTCCGACAGGTTGAACTCCGCCGCCATGGCCTGCAGCTCGGCATCGCTGCGCTCGGGCCCCAATACGACGATGGCGGGGTTGCCCCCGAAGGGGTGCTGGCTGAAGGCATTGACATGAAACAGTCTGGACATCGGCAGATCCTGAGAGGCAGAAAGGGACTCAATATTGCGATTTTTATACCACAGCCGGGGAGTCGCTGAGGCGGATTTCGGCTTTATAAATTCATAAATCGCATAAAGAAGATATTTTTATTCTTTGTTGTTATTCATTGCACCCCTTAACCTGACCAAAAATCAGACCATGGAAGACGTGTGTGATGCAATTGACAGCCCCAATACCCAACATAAGCCCGCTCTCTGACGAACAGCAGCGCCAACTGAATCAGGTCTTGTCGACCCTCAACACCCAGCAACTCGCCTGGGTGAGCGGTTATCTCTACGGCCTCTCCCAGTCTGGCGTCCAGAGCGTCGTCACCAGCGCCGCCGTGGCCGCCCCCGGTGGCAGCCTGACCATTCTCTACGGCTCCCAGACCGGCAACGCCAAGGGTGTCGCCAGCGCCATCCAGGCGCAGGCGAAGGCCCACGGCCTGCCGGTGACCCTGACCTCGATGGCGGACTACAAACCCAAGCAGCTCAAGAAAGAGAGCCATCTGCTGGTGGTAGTGAGCACTTACGGGGAGGGCGAGCCGCCGGAGAGCGCGGTCGATCTGTTCGAGCAGCTCAAGAAGGGCAAGATTGGCAAACTCGAGGGCCTCAAGTTCGCCGTGCTGGGGCTGGGTGACAGCTCCTATGAATTCTTCTGCCAGACCGGCAAGGACTTCGACGACTTCCTGTCAAAAGCCGGGGCCGAGCGCATTCATGAGCTCGCGAGCCTGGACGTGGATTATCAGGAAGCGGCCAGTGCCTGGGGCGAGCAGGCGGTCAATGCCGTCGCCTCCACCCTCTCTGCCGGGGCCGCGACAGCCAGCGTAGCGGGCTCGGTGCAGCAAGCCGTCGGCCATAGCCAGTATCACAAGGAGAACCCCTTCCCGGCACGGCTCTCGGTCAATCAGAAGATCACCGGCCGTGACTCCACCAAGGATATCCGCCATATCGAGATCAACCTGGAAGAGTCCGGCATCACTTATCAGCCAGGGGATGCGCTGGGCATCTGGTTCGACAACGACGCCGATCTCGTGGGGGAAGTGCTGGCCCTGACCGGCCTCTCCGGCGATGAAGCCACCGCCCAGGGCCCGCTGCGCGCGGCCCTGACCCGCCACTTCGAGCTGACCCGCTTGCACGGCGGTTTCATCACAGGGCTCGCTGACATATCGGGCAACGCGGCACTGAAAGACCTGGCAGGCGACAAGGCTCAGGTCAACGCCCTGGTGGCCAGCGCCCAGGTGGTGGATGTGCTGAAACGCTTCCCCGCCACACTCACTGCAGAGCAGCTTGTCAAACTGCTGCGCCCGCTGACCCCTCGCCTCTACTCCATTGCCTCCGCCCAAAGCGAGGTAGAGGAAGAGGTTCACCTGACCGTGGGCGTGGTGCGCTACCCGCAGGAAGATGGCACAGTGCGCAGTGGCGGCGCCTCCTCCTATCTGGCAGACCGACTGGCCGAGGACGCCGAGGTCAGGGTGTTCGTGGAGCACAACGACAACTTCCGCCTGCCCGCCAACCCCGACACCCCCGTCATCATGGTGGGTCCGGGCACCGGCATTGCGCCGTTCCGCGCCTTTATGCAGGAGCGGGAAGCTCAGGGTGCCGAGGGCAAGAACTGGCTCTTCTTCGGCAACCCCCACTTCACCCAGGACTTCCTCTATCAGGTGGAGTGGCAGCGTTATGTGAAATCCGGCCTGCTGTCGAAGATCTCCCTGGCCTTCAGCCGGGATCAGGCCAACAAGATCTATGTGCAGGACCGCCTGCGTGAAGCCGGGCTTGAGCTCTACCAGTGGCTGGAAGCAGGCGCTCACTTCTATGTGTGTGGCGACGCCAACCACATGGCGAAGGATGTGCAGGAAGCCCTGCTGGATGTGATTAGCGATCATGGCCACAAGAGCCGTGAAGAAGCAGAAGAGTATTTGAGCGAATTGCGTCGTGCCAAACGTTATCAAAGGGATGTCTACTGATGAGCAAGCAACCAATCTCGAAGCAAGCAGCAGGACCGGTTGAAGGGCCACTGTCCGACAACGAACGCCTCAAGCGCGAAAGCAATTTCCTGCGCGGCACCATAGCCGAGGATCTGCAGGATCCCCTCACCGGTGGCTTCAATGGCGACAACTTCCAGCTGATCCGCTTCCACGGCATGTATCAGCAGGATGACAGAGACATCCGCCCCGAGCGCACCGCCCAGAAGCTGGAGCCGCTGCACAACGTCATGCTGCGTGCCCGTCTGCCGGGCGGCATCATCACCCCGGCCCAGTGGCAGGTGATCGACAAGTTCGCCGAAGAGCACAGCCTGTACGGCAGCATCCGCCTGACCACCCGCCAGACCTTCCAGTTCCACGGGGTGCTCAAGCGCGACATCAAGCTGATGCACCAGACCCTCAACAGCACCGGCATCGACAGCATAGCCACCGCGGGCGACGTGAACCGCAACGTGCTCTGCACCAGCAACCCGGTGGAGTCCGAGCTGCATCAGGAGGCCTACGAGTGGGCCAAGAAGATCTCCGAGCACCTGCTGCCCAAGACCCGCGCCTACGTGGAGATCTGGCTGGACGGCGAGAAGCTGGGGGGTGACGAGGAGCCGATCCTGGGTTCCAACTACCTGCCGCGCAAATTCAAGACGACCGTGGTGATCCCGCCCCACAACGATGTGGACATCCATGCCAACGATCTCAACTTCGTAGCCATTAGTGATCACGGCAAGCTGGTGGGCTTCAACGTGCTGGTGGGCGGTGGTCTGGCCATGACCCACGGCGACACCAGCACCTACCCGCGCAAGGCGAGCGATTTCGGCTTCATCCCGCTCTCCCACGTGCTGGAGGTGGCGGCCGCCGTGGTCAGCACCCAGCGCGACTGGGGCAACAGGGTCAACCGCAAAAACGCCAAGACCAAGTACACCCTTGAGCGCGTCGGCGTCGAGGCCTTCAAGGCCGAGGTGGAGAGCCGCGCCGGCATCCAGTTTGGCGAGGTGCGCCCCTATGAGTTCACCAGCCGTGGCGATCGTTTCGGCTGGGTGGAGGGGATAGACGGCAAGCACCACCTCACCCTGTTTATCGAGAACGGCCGCCTGCTGGACTTCCCGGGCAAGCCCCTCAAGACCGGCATGTTGGAAATCGCCAAGGTGCACCAGGGGGATTTCCGTCTCACCGCCAACCAGAACCTCATCATCGCGGGCGTCCCCGCCGGTGAAAAGGCCCGCATCGAAGCCCTGGCGCGCCAGTACGGCCTGCTGGACGACGGCGTGAGCGAGCAGCGCAAGCAGTCCATGGCCTGCGTGGCCCTGCCCACCTGCCCGCTGGCGATGGCCGAGGCCGAGCGCATGCTGCCAGCCTTCGTCACCGACATCGAAGCCTTGCTGGCCAAACACGGTCTGGCGGATGACGCCATCATCTTCCGGGTCACCGGCTGCCCCAACGGCTGCGGCCGCGCCATGCTGGCGGAAGTGGGTCTGGTGGGCAAGGCGCCGGGCCGCTACAACCTGCACCTGGGGGGCAACCTCGAGGGGACCCGCATCCCTCGCCTGCACCTGGAGAACATCACGGAGCCGCAGATCCTGGCCGAGCTGGATACCCTGATCGGCCGCTGGGCCAAGGAGCGCGACGGGAACGAGTGCTTCGGCGACTTCGTGATCCGGGTTGGGGTGGTTGCGCCCGTTATCGACTCCGCGAGGGACTTCTATGCAGCCTGAACTGACTGAAAGCGGGCGGTTGACACTGACCGCCGATGGCAGGCTCGACCTCGATGCCCTGCTGGCCCTCGGCCGCGAGGAGCAGACCGAGGCGCTGGCCCCTCTCAACCGGGAGCTGGACGCCATGAGCGCCCCCGAGCGGGTGCGCTGGGCGCTGGCAAATCTGCCGGGGGAACACGTGCTGTCGTCGAGCTTCGGCATCCAGGCGGCGCTGATGCTGCACCTGGTGAGCCGCGAGCGGGCCGATGTGCCTGTGGTGCTGACCGATACCGGTTATCTCTTCCCGGAGACCTACCACTTCATCGACGAGTTGACCGAGCGCCTCGCCCTCAACCTGAAGATCTACCGGGCCGAGCTCACACCGGCCTGGCAGGAGGCCCGCTTCGGCCTCTTGTGGGAGCAGGGAGTGGAGGGGATCACCCGCTACAACCAGCTCAACAAGGTGGAGCCGATGGACAGGGCACTGCGGGAGCTTGGCGCCCGCACCTGGTTCTCCGGCCTGCGCCGGGAGCAGGCGGGCAGTCGCGGCAAGCTGCCGGTGCTGGCCATACAGCGCGGCCGCTTCAAGTTCTTGCCGGTGATCGACTGGAGCAACAAGGACGTCTTCTACTACTTCAAAGAGCACGACCTGCCCTATCATCCCCTGTGGGAGCAGGGCTACCTCTCGGTGGGCGACGTCCACACCACCACCAAGTGGGAACCGGGCATGAGCGAGGAACAGACCCGCTTCTTCGGCCTCAAGCGTGAATGCGGCCTGCACGAAGAGAACGGCGAGCACGACGGCTCCGGCATCTGATCCTGGTGCGCAGCCTGTTACTGCGCCCCGCCCATAAAAAAACGCCCGGTAATAGCCGGGCGTTTTGCTTGCTGGTATCCATGGACTGGGCCGAGGCGGGGTTTAGCCCGCAGACTGCTCTTTCGCTGCGGCGGCGCGCGCCTGGGCCAGCCAGTCATTGACCAGGGCCTCGTGTCCCTTGAGCCAGGCATCGGCGTGACGCTCCACATCCGCCGGCTTGTTCTGCCCCTTGTTCATCAGACCGTTCTGGATGTTGATGTCATTGAGGGGCAGCTTGACGATGGAGAAGAGCTTGGCGGCCGCCGGGTTGGCCTCGGCAAACTGCTTGTTGGCGACTATGTGCATGGTGTTCACCGCAAAGCCGTAGTTCTTGCCGTTCGGCAGCCGGGTCTTGTCCGCATCAGGGGCATCGGCGGGTACCTCCAGCCACACCACATCCTTGCCCGGCACCAGCTCGCTGCTGAGCCAGTAGGGGGTCCAGGTGTAGTAGAGCACCGGCTTGCCAGCCTGGTAACGGGCCAGGGTATCGGCGATCAGCGCCGCGTAGTTGCCCTGCTTGTGGGTCACCGTGGTGGTCAGGCCGAACTCGTCCAGATGATGGTTGATGGCCCCTTCGCAGCCCCAGCCTGGGTTGCAGCCCACCAGATCGGCCTTGCCGTCGCCATCGCCGTCGAACAGCGCCGCCAGCTTGGGATCCTTGAGCTGGCCCAGGTTGGTGATGCCGTATTGGGCTGCAGTCTTCTTGTCCACCAGATACCCCTGGGCGGCACCGGCCACATAGGTGCCCTGACGGAAGAACACCTTGTCCCCCCCCGCCTGCTCGTACTTGTTGTCCTGCAGCGGTATCCAGTTGAAAGCGAGGAAGGTGCCGTCCCCCTGCGCCACCGAGGCGTAGGCCACGTTGTAGTCCACCTCCTGGGCCGGCTGCACCTCATAACCGAGGCGTCCCATCAGCTTGCTGACCAGCAGGCTCTGGAAGGCCTCCTCCGGCAAGGAGCTCTGCAGGGGCTGCACCTTGACCCCCTCCCCCGGCAGCTCGGCGCTGGCCATGGCGAGCGGACTCAGCAGTTGGGTACTCAGCAGCAATGTGCCCAGGGTCAATCCTTTGGTGATCTGTTTCATGCATTTACTCCTTTGTAATCGAGGGATTTGCCGCGGCCGCACAGGCGCAGCAGCAGGGCGGCGGGGCCACGTTGATACCAGCGGCCGGTACGGGTGCGATCCGGTTGTCCCATCGCCTGGGTGAGGCGATCCAGTACTATGGCCAGCAGCACTATGCCGAGGCCGCCGATGGAGGCGAGTCCCATATCGAGCCGGCCTATGCCGCGCAGCACCATCTGGCCCAGACCCCCGACCGCTATCATGGAGGCGATCACCACCATGGAGAGCGCCAGCATCAGGGTCTGGTTGACCCCGGCCATGATGGTGGGCATGGCGAGCGGCAGTTGAACCTTGAACAGCAACTGGGAGGGGCTGGCACCGAACGAGTGGGCCGCCTCCACCAGATCGGCGGGCACCTGACGAATACCCAGCATGGTGAGCCGGATCATGGGCGGCAGGGCGAAGATGACGGTCACCACCACCCCGGGCACGTTACCTATGCCAAACAGCATGACGATGGGGATGAGGTAGACAAACGCCGGGGTGGTCTGCATGGCATCCAGCAGCGGCCTAGTCCAGGTGGAGAGCCGCTCGCTGCGAGCCAGCAATATGCCCACCGGCAAGCCTATCAGCACGCAGAAGAACAGCGAGGTCAGCACCAGGGAGAGGGTCACCATGGCATCGGACCAGGCCCCGATAAGGCCGATCCCCACAAGAGACGCGAGCGTGCCGAGCGCCATGCGACCACCCACCAGCTGCCAGGCGATCAGGGTCAGGAGCCCCATCATCAGAGTGGAGGGCACTGTCTGCAGCAGCTGGGTCATGGCCCCCAGCGCCAGCTCCACGGGGGCGCGGATCAGCTGGAACACAGGCCGCAGGTTCTCCACCAGCCAGCCGATGCCCCCCTCGACCCAGGTATCCAGCGGCACCAGGGCCTGCTGGAAGGGATCCAGCCAGTCGACGGCGGCACTGTCATCGACGGCTGCGATCTGGCTCTGCCAGTCTGCCGCCTCCGTAGCCGTACTGCCCCAGGGATCCTCGGCTGTCGTGGTGGTGGTCGCAGCTCCCCAGGGGTCGGCCTGCGCCTCGTCGGCCCAGGTGGGAGTGCTGGTCAATAGCAACAGCGCCAGCAAGCCGGTCAGCAGACGGTTAAAGGGGTTGAGATTCATACCGGTGTACTCCTGTCCAGGGTGTTGAGCAGATTGGCCTTGGAGATGAGTCCCAGATAGGTGCCATCCTCCTCGACCACGGGCACCTGACAGGGTGCGGCGGCCACCTGGCTGATGAGTTCATTGAGGGAGGTGTCCGCCAGAATGGGCTGGATGTCCGCCAGCAACGCCTGCTCCAGGCTCCCCTTGTCACGGACCGCCCGACCGAGCGACTCGACCGAAACGACCCCGAGGAAGCGGCGGCTGCGATCCACCACATAGCCGTACTCCCGCTCCAGCTCCTTGAGCTGGCGCAGGGCGTTGCCCGGCCCGTCCGTGGTGTGCTTCTTGATGAGGGGGGTCTGCTTGCGGCTGGCCACATCTCGGGCGCTGAAGACGTTGGCGAGATCCACCCCGCGAAAGAAGGCGCGCACATAGTCGTTGGCGGGCTGGTTCAGGATCTCGTCCGGGGTGCCCACCTGCACCAGCTGGCCATCCTGCATGATGGCAATGCGATCGCCGATACGCATCGCCTCGTCCAGATCGTGGGAGATGAAGACGATGGTGCGCTGCTGGCTCGCCTGCAGCTTGAGCAGCTCGTCCTGCATCTCGGTGCGGATCAGCGGATCCAGCGCCGAAAAGGCCTCGTCCATCAGCAGGATATCGGGGTCGTTGGCGAGCGCCCGGGCCAGGCCGACCCGCTGCTTCATGCCGCCGGAGAGGGCGTCGGGGAAGGCGTCAATCCACTGACCCAATCCCACCTGATTGAGCGCCTGACGGGCACTCTGCTGGCGCTCCGCCAGCGGCACCCCGGCCAGCTCCAGGCCGAAGGCGGTGTTTTCCAGCACGCTCAGGTGTGGCATCAGGGCGAAGGACTGGAACACCATGCTGATCTTCTTGCGGCGCACCTGGCGCAGCTCGCGCTCCGAGATGGCGGCGATGTCCTCGCCGTCGATCAGCACCTGGCCGCGGGTCGGCTCTATCAGCCGGTTGAATAGGCGCACCAGGGTGGATTTGCCCGAGCCGGAGAGGCCCATCACCACGAAGATCTCCCCCTCGTGGATGGCCAGATTGACATCCTGGACCCCCAGGGTCTGCCCGGTCTTTTGCAGGATGCTGGCGCGGTCGTGCCCTTTCGCCAGCAACTTGAACGCTTTTTCCGGCTGATCGCCGAAGATTTTGTAGAGTGATTTAACCTCGAGTTTGACTGTCATATTGTCCTTTTTTCATGGTCGACGACTTGCAAGGCAAACCGTCGAACGCGAACCAACTACTTTTAACACTAAGTAATTTTGGGGCCTAATAAAAGAACCATAAGAGTCTCAATGAAGAGTGGCAATCATAACCTGTTGATTTTAAATGGTTATTTTTAACATAAAAAACCATTTAAATGTGACACAACAGCATATGCTCAACAATGAAATGCAAACAAATTCAATCAAAATGCCGAATTTATTGAGAAAAAGGCTTGATTCAGGGGCAGGATACGAGGAAATAACTGCACTTATCTTCGAAGGGTTATTTTGATTAGACAACTAATCATTTTGGGAAGATGGACAAGAAAAGAGCTGATCAAGCGACGTTGTATAAACGCCTCCATTCACCGCGCCAGGAGCGGCCAACAAAAAGGCCCCTTGCGCAGCGCAGGGGGCCTTTCATCTACCACGGCAATACGCTGTCGTCAGCGCCTCTGCCAGGTCTCGAAGCGGTAAGGATGAGGGTTTTTCTCATCAGCCTCATGAGGCTCGCGTTCAACGCAATGCCACTCTCCCTCATCGAAGGCGGGGAAGCGGGTATCCCCTGCCACCGCCAGATCGATCCGGGTCAGATAGAGGCTGTCGGCCCGGGGCAACAGCTGACCATAGAGATGGCCGCCGCCGATCACCATCAGCTCATCTGGCGCCTCGGCCTCAGATAAGGTGGCCAATACCTCATCGATGGATGAAAAAACCTCTATGCCTGATGCTTTGAATCCTGGGTTACGGCTAATGACCAGGTTTCGGCGCCCGGGCAAGGGCCGACCGATGGACTCGAAGGTCTTACGCCCCATCAGTACCGGCTTGCCCAGGGTGACCCGCTTGAAGTGGGCCAGATCCGCCGGCAGGTGCCAGGGCATCTGGTTGTCCAGACCGATCACACGATCGTGGGCCATGGCGGCAATCATGGAGATTTTCATGGTGTCAGCCTCTCACACAACCATTCATATTATGGGCCGGTTACGGTACACGACCAGGGAGGGTATCGCCAGCCCGAAGCTCAATGCGCCTACTATAAAGATAGCCTTCAAGCCGTTCTCCACCGCGCTCTGGATAAGCTCCATGGTCACCCCGGAGATGTTGAGCTCCACTATGGCTATCATCGCCTTGAAGGCATAGCTGCCGGGGATCATGGGGATGATGGAGGCGACGCTGAACACCGGACGCGGCGCCAGCAACCGGCGCGACCAGTAGACGCAGACAAAGCCGACCGTGGTCGCCGCCGCCAGGGTGGCCCACTCGATGGGCATGCCGTAATGGATGAGCAGGGTACGCAGACTGTGGGCCAGGGCGCCGCCCATGGCGCAATACTTCAACATCCGTGGCGGCACGTTGAACAGCATGGCAAAGCCCACCGCCGGAATGGCAGACCAGAAGGCATCCTTGGCCAGCAGCCAGATCAAATCCATCATACCTTCCACCCCCAGATGCCGGTCACCGACATGGCGAGAATAATCCCTATCGCCGCGCTGATGGTCAGCAGGGTCGCCGTGCCCCAGCGGGCCAGCCCCATGTTGAAGTAACCTTTCACCATGTCGGAGACCGCGTTGATCAGCGGAAAACCGGGCACCAGCAAGAGCACGCTGGCGGCCATGGCGAGATAAGGCTGCTCGCCCCAGCCAAAGAAGGTGGCGCTGGAGGCGAGCAATGTGGCGATGAAGCCGGTCACGGCGAAATTGATGAGGGGGCTATGGTGGTGGCGAGCAATCAGCTGGCGAACCCGCATGGCGACCGAGGCCGAGAGGCAGGTCACCATGAAAATGGGCCAGTCACCGCCGAACAGCAGGCTGAAGGCGCCGCAGGAGAGCCCCACCATGGGCACCACCAGCCAGGGGTGGTAGTGAAACGGTACTATGCCGTCGAGCCGCTGACGCACCTCGCGCGCGCCGATCAGCGCCTTTTCAGCCATGATGCAGATACGCTGGATCTCGCACACCACCTGCATGTTGATGCCATGCTCGCGCACCCGCCGGGTGGTGGTGACACAACTGCCCTGATAGAGGCTGGTCAGCACGATGGCGCTGGAGGAGATGGCCATCTCGACGCTCTCCAGCCCCAGTGCCAGGCCAAGCCGAACCGTGGTCTGCTCTATGATGCGGCTCTCGGCCCCGAACTGGGCCAGCATCTGACCCGCCTTGACGATGATCCGGGTGATTTCCGTCTGCTGCTCCCGCGACAGCTCCCTTCCTGGTGTGATGCTGCTCATGATCCCTTTGAGTGTTAGCAAGGTGGAATATGCCGTGATATTACCCCAACCCTTATATTCCTTCATCTATATCTGCTGATTTACCTGATCACTATGTTATTCAATTTGTACTACACGCCCATTTGCAGCAAATAAAAAACAAACCACCCAGCTTATTAACATTGGATGGTTTGAACTGAATGAAATATTGGGAAATAACGCGACTGGATGCCTGCCAACGCATTATTTATCCTTCACACGCTCTACCAGCCAGATCACATTGTTCGGCGGCACAATCTCTTCGCTCTCCTCCTGAGACGCCTCCTGCAGGTGAACGATGTGGCGGCGCATGGCATGAACGGATTCGTGCATCATGTTGGCGATCCGGATGCAGCTGTCCAGATTGTTCCTGGCGAGACGACGCTGACAGTCGATGCGAAACTGCAGGCCTCGCAACCGCCGTTGCTGCTCCGGCCCCACCTGCGCGATCAGTGCCTCTATCTGCTGGTGCAGCAAGGCATCGAGCCGCTCCGGCTCGGCCAGGGCCCAGTGTTTCAGCGTATCAAAATCCGGCATCTCCATATCCCCTCCTGGCCAGACGCCTGGCGTGAATCTGTGTGACCACACCCGGCACATCATTTCGCTGTCCATAAACAGGTTATATAAGATGGTGGCGATTTAGGGTCAGCCCGCACCGATCCACAGGAGTCTGATTTTTCATCCATTTGGCGAATATGGGTCGGAAGGAAATATTTATTCGTTATGATTCATGAAATTATCCCCATGCGACCTGCGTCACTTTTTTTATAAATTTTAAAGGCTTTTATGGTTCTTCTTATTCCCTATTCATCGATAGCGAATAAATCTGCTTTTCGTTCGACTCTCAAATCTGGCCTTCCTGTGTCACGCCCATGCCGGTGCTTTAACATATCTCACTGATTATGTTATTTTATTTACCACTTTTTCCAATGACCAAGGGCAGATCATGAGCAAGGCAAGAATCGGTATCGTCACCGTCAGCGATCGCGCCAGCGCGGGCATTTATGAGGACCTCTCCGGCAAGGCCATCATAGACACGCTGAACGCCTATCTGACCTCAGAGTGGGAGCCCGTCTATCAGGTGATCCCGGATGAGCAGGATCAGATCGAAGCGACCCTGGTCCGGCTGGCGGACCAGGAGCAGTGCTGCCTCATCGTCACCACCGGCGGCACAGGGCCGGCCAAGCGGGATGTGACACCGGAGGCGACCGAGGCGGTGTGCGATCGCATGATGCCGGGCTTTGGCGAACTGATGCGGGCCGAGTCCCTCAAGTTCGTGCCGACCGCCATCCTGTCGCGCCAGACCGCCGGCCTGCGCGGCAGTTCCCTCATCGTCAACCTGCCGGGCAAGCCCAAGTCCATCCGCGAGTGTCTGGATGCGGCCTTCCCCGCCATCCCCTACTGCATCGACCTGATGGAAGGGCCCTATCTCGAATGTGACGAAGCCGTCATCAAGCCGTTTCGCCCCAAGAAATAGGCTCTAAGTGGGCGGGGAGCTCCCCGTCCACCTCCCAACTTGCAGCCGTTTATTTGCGGCCGTATACCTTGACCCCCGCCTTGCTCCCTTCCGAATTGCCATAGACCTCGACTCGCTTGATGCAAACCCGACTGCCGAGGGATTTCCAGCCGGACTCCTGATCCTCTTTCAGGCTCTTGTCAAAGTGCAGGGTCTTGCTGCGGTCATTGCCGTAGATCACCTTGACCCTGTCCAGGGTCAGCTCCCTTCCCGCCTTGACCATGATGGACCTGGCCGGTCGGCAGATGATGATGGGAATAATGGCTGGGTGGTCGCCCACCCCCAGCAGGATGGTGTTACCCAGCCGAAATTCATCATCAGCCCTGACGGGCGAGGCCACCCCCCACCACAGGCAAGAGAGTAGAAAGGCCAGCAGACCACGGCGCAGCGAAGATTGAACAGAACAAAAAGCTAAAACAGACATGATGCCTCCCAACAAAGTGGGAGACATATTAATTAATCAAACCTAAACCAAAGCTGTACTGGAGCTGTACCGGGTGCAACCGGACGGGCTGGACAGCCCCCTCAACCCCAGCGCTTGAAGATGAGGGAAGTGTTGATACCACCGAAGGCGAAGTTGTTGGACATCAGGTAGTCCACCGCTAGCGTGCGGCCATTGCCCATCACGTGATCCAGCGGGGCACAGGCCGGATCCGGCTCGGTCAGGTTGATGGTGGGGGCAAACCAGCCCTCCTGCATCATCTCCAGCGCCAGCCAGGCCTCGATGGCGCCGCAGGCTCCCAGGGTATGGCCGAAGTAGCTCTTGAGCGACGATATGGGGGTCTTGTCGCCGAAGATGGCGGCGGTGGCGTGGCTCTCGGCGATGTCGCCCCGCTCGGTGGCGGTGCCGTGGGCGCTGATGTAGCCGATGTCGGCGGCCTTGAGTCCGGCCTGGGCCAGCGCCATCTCCATGCACAGCTGCATGGTCTCCTGCTGGGGCTGGGTCACGTGGGCGGCGTCGCAGTTGGTGGCAAAGCCCACCAGCTCGGCGAGGATGGTGGCCCCGCGCGCCTGCGCATGTTCCAGCTCCTCCAGCACCAGGGTGCCTGCCCCCTCGCCAATCACCAGCCCGTCCCGCTGCCGATCGAACGGTCGCGGCGCCAGCTCGGGGTTGTCGTTCATCTGGCTGGTGGCAAACAGGGTGTCGAACACCACGGCCTCCGACGGGCAGAGCTCCTCGGCCCCGCCGGCCACCATCAGGGTCTGATAGCCGTGCTTGATCGCCTCAAAGGCGTAGCCAATGCCCTGGCTGCCGGAGGTGCAGGCGCTGGAGGTAGGGATCACCCGCCCGCGCAGACCGAAGAAGAGGCCGGCATTGACCGCCGCCGTGTGCGGCATCATCTGTACATAGGTGGTGGCCGTGATGCTGGCGGTGCTCTTGTCGTTGAGCATGACCCCGAAGGCACGGATGGGCTCCGTGCTGCCAATGGAGGAGCCATAGGCGATGCCGGTGCGACCATCGGTCAGCACGGGGTGGTCGGTAAGTCCCGCCCGTGCCAGCGCCAGTTCGCTGGCCACGGTCGCCAGCTGGGAGACTCTCCCCATGGCCCGCGTCTTCTTGCGCGGATAGTGGGCGGGCAGCACAAAATCGGCAATGGGCGCCGCCAGCCGGGTGTTGAGCCCCTCGTAGATGGCCCATTCCGGCATGGCCACCACCGCATTGCGCCCCGCCTGCAACTTTGCCCGCACGCTCGGCCAGTCCTGGCCGAACGCCGTCACCCCGGCCATGCCGGTTACCACTACCCGCTTCATACCATACCGCCATTCGCAGAGATAAGCTGGCGTGCCACAGAGACAGCACCATGTTGAATCAACATCAGACAAGATCTCACCGACATCCGCGTCATACCATGCCCCCGTTGATGGAGATGACCTGACGCGTGACATAGCCGGCGATGTCCGACATCAGGTAAGAGACCAGCCCGGCCACCTCGTCAGCCTGCCCCATGCGCTTGAGCGGGATCAGTTTCAGCGCCTCGGCCTTCACCTCGGCATCCACCATGCCGGTGTCGATAAGGCCGGGTGCCACGCAGTTCACCGTGATCTTGCGCTTGGCGAGCTCCAGCGCCAGCGCCTTGGTGGCCCCCATGATGCCCGCCTTGGCGGCGCTGTAGTTGACCTGGCCCCGGTTGCCCATCAGGCCTGAGACCGAGGAGATGGTCACGATACGGCCGCCCCGGCGCAGGCCTATCATCGGCATGATGCAGGGCTTGAGCAGGTTGTAGAAGCCATCCAGATTGGTGTGCAGCACCCCGTCCCACTCTTCGTCGGTGAGGGCGGGAAAGGCGCCGTCACGGATGATGCCGGCATTGCAGACCACACCGTAATAGGCGCCGTGTTCGGCCATGTCGGCCTCCAGCCGCACGCGGCAACCCTGGCGATCGGCGATGTCGAACTGGATCAGGCGCCCCTGCCCACCGGCCGCTTGCAGGCTGGCCAGCGTCGCCTCGGCACCGGCGCGGTCGCCGTGGTAGTGCACCACGACGAGAAAACCGTCGGCGGCCAGCTTGAGGGCGATGGCGCGGCCTATCCCCTTGCTGGCGCCCGTGACCAATACGGTAGAGATCATGAAACGTCCTTCGCTAACAAATCGGATAACTCGCCGGGTGCGGGTTGATAGGTCGAGAGGCGTGCGGTGGCGCACTCCCGCCCATCTTGCAGGATCCGGCATTCGAAACTGGCCATGCCGCCGTCTTGCAACAGGCAGCTGGCCTCTATGGTGAGCAGGGCCCCCGCAGCAAAGCTAGTGGGCTGGCAGCGGTACTTGCGGGTGCCGAGCAGCATGCCAATACGCACCGGCTCACCGCGCAATCGCCCCTGCATGCCAGCCCAGGCGGCGATGGTCTGGGCCATCAGCTCGATGCCGACCCAGCCGGGCAACGAGCCCTCGCCATCCAGCAACAAGGCGTGGCGGGCACCGACACGGGTCTCGCAGCGCGCCCGGCTCGCATCCACGGCGCAGAGCCGGTCCAGCAGCAACATGGGGGCCTGATGAGGCAGCAGGGTCTCGATGGCGGGCAACGGTGTGAGCTCATTCATGAGGCAGATCTCCCGAACAGCAGGCTGACATTGTTGCCACCGAAGGCAAAGGAGTTGGAGAGGATCCGGGGCGTCGCCAGCGGGGTGGTGCCACTCACCAGCCGGATGGGCGCCAACGCCGGATCCGCCGTCATCACCCGCTGGGGTGGCAACGGCAGTGCCCGCTCCAGCAGCAGGCAGGCGAGCGCAGCCTCGATGGCCCCCGCCGCCCCCAGAACATGGCCGGTGAGCGGCTTGGTGGAGCTGCAAGGCACCCTGTCCCCGAACAGGCGATAGACGGCCTGGCTCTCCATGGCGTCATTGAGGCGGGTAGCGGTGCCGTGCAGGTTGATGTAACCCACCTGCTCCGGCGTCAGACCTGCCTGGGCCAGCGCCATGCCCATGGCCGCCTCGGCCCCCACGCCGTCTGGATGCGGCGCCGAGATGTGCCAGGCATCGGACGACTCCCCCGCCCCCAGCAGCGCAATCGGCGCAGGCTGTCTGCTCAGCAGAAACAGCGCCGCCCCCTCGCCGATGTTGATCCCCTGGCGGTCGTTGTCGAAGGGCTGGCAGAGGGTGCCACTGAGGGACTCCAGGCTGTCAAAACCGTTGAGAGTCAGCCCGCACAGGCTGTCGGCGCCCCCCACCAGCACCGCATCCACCAGTCCGGCCGCCAGCATCCGCTGACCGCTGATGAAGGCGCGGGCGCTGGAGGAGCAGGCGGTGGAGAGGGTGTAAGCGGGTCCTTCCAGGCCGAGGTGGCGAGCCAGAAATTCGGACGGGGAGCCCAGCTCCTGCTGACGATAGTCAAAGGCCGTTGGCACCGCCTCCCCCCGCCGGTCGGCGGCGATCGCCAGCTCGGCCTCGCCGATCCCGGCGGTGCTGGTGCCGAGCACCAGCCCCACCCGCGCAGGGCCAAACGTCGCCAGCGCCTCGTCGAGGGCGGGCCGGATCTGGGCCAACGCCGCCAGCAGCAGCTGGTTGTTGCGCGAGGCGTAAGGAGCCAGCGCCGCCGGTATGGCCGGCAACTCGCCCTCTACCCGTCCCACCGGGGTCAGGCGGCCATCCAGCAAGGCCTGGTTGTGGCGGGTGAGCGGCGTGCTCCCCTTGGCCTGCCAGGCCAGCAGGGCCTCGGCGCTGGCATCAACGCCCTCACCCAGTGCCGAGATGAGGCCATAGGCGGTGATAAAACAGCTCATCGGCTCAGGGTCTCCAGTTGCAGGCGGTAGTGGAATACGTGCTGCTGCAGGCTGACCGGCTCGCGCACGCCGTCGATGTCGCGGTAATGGATCTCGCTGACCAGGGTGCCATCGGGGGCACGCAGCCGGCGCGTCAGCCCTTCGTCGTGCAGCGTCCAGCCCAGTGGCAACTGCGGCTGCCAGCTCGCCAACGGCCAGTAGCAGAGCATGACGTCCGCCAGCACCTGGGTCACAGGCGGCATGCCGGTGGCGAGCAGCGGGCTCAGTTGTTGGGTCGCTATGCCCTGCTGATCGTAACGCACTCGGAACAGCCGTACCCCGCTCGGGGTCAGGCCGACCAGGGTCAGCTGGTGTCCATCGGCCTCCAGCACCGTCATCAGCTGATGGGCGCTCTCACCCACTGTGGCCGTCAGCAACTGCTGGCGATAGAAGGGGGTGGCCAGCACGGGGGCCGGCAGCACCATGACGCTGCTCTTGTCGAGATAGGCGGTGGGGGCCGGTTGGCTGCTGCAGCCCCCCACCAAGAGGATGAGTAATGCGAACAGTGATCTCATGGTTGCTCAGGCTCCCGCTCGTCATGCCTCCGCTTGTCCGTTTCCCTGTCCAGCACCAGGGGCGACAACAGGAAGGCGGTAAAGATACCGCCGCTCAGCACCAGACCAAAGCCCGCGATGGCGGGGGTGTGACTCAGCGCCAGCAGACCGAAGGCCAGCTGGGTGGTGAGGTTCGCCAGCAGGATGGCGAGCAGGGTGGCACTCTGCCGCGTCAGCTCGTGCCCGCTGTGGGCGAAAAAGAGACCATAGTCGATGCCGATGCCGAAGATGAGGCTGAGCGCCAGCACCCCGAACAGGGTGAGCGGCTGGCCGCAGGCGGCGAGCAGCGCCAACCCCATGGCCAGCGCAATCAGGTTGACCAGCAGCACCCGGGCCGCCCGGGCCGCCCCCATCCGCCGCCAGAGCAGCAGGGCCACCAGGCCGATGGCCACCGACAGCAGCTCCGCAAGCTTGATCCGGTAGTGGGCGAACAGCTGGCTCCACTCGCTGCGCTGATCCTGCCAGTAGACTCCCTGCTCGGTCGCCGCCAGCGCCGTCAGGGCCCCTTCGTCCACCACCCCCACCAGCGGCACCCAGATGGCGACGCGGCCATCGTCCAGCGAGTGCCACAGCAGACGGCTCCCCTCGCTGACCGGGCTGGCCAACCAGGCCGCCGGGGTCAGCCAACCGGGCTCGCGGGCGGGCGCTTGCCCCCCTGCTGGTATTGGCACCCCGGCCTCTTGCAGCCGGGTCACCACTTGGGGCAGCAGGGCCCGGATGGCTGCCGCATCCTGCTGCTGACGCACCAGCGAAGGCAGCCAGCGGGAAAGAGAGACAAAATCCTGCAGCACACCGCGCTGTTTAAGCTCGGCCAGCCGGCCGTCGAGCCGCTCCAGTCGTTGCAGCGCCTGTTCGCCGTCCGCTCCCGTCACCAGAAAACCCTGCATGCCGCCCTGCTGGCCGGTCAGGGTCTTGATCTGGTTCTCCTGCGCCTGCAGTTCCACCGGCAAGGGTTGCAGCCGGCGGATGTCGTCATCCACCCGCAGCTGGCTGATGCCAAGAGCGGCCAGCAGCAGGCAGCAGAGCGGCAGGCCGATACGCACCAGCGGGCGTTGCCGCCAGGCCCTGAGCCAGGCCATCAGCAGTGGCTGAATGACCAGGGGCCGGGTCGGCAGCGGGCCGGCCCAGCGCGGAAACAGGCAGAGCACGGTGATGAAGGCGCTGAACAGGCCCGCCAGCGCACACACCGCCAGCTGCTGCAGCCCGGGGAAGGGGGCGAACCAGAGCAGGCCATAACCGATCAGGGTCGTCAGCACCGCCAGCGACAGGCTCGGCAGCAGCCGTAGCCGGGTCTGATGCGCGCTCTCGTCGCCGCCGTGCAACCGCCGATCGCACAGGAAGTGGATGGCGTAATCGATGGCGATGCCGATGAGGCTGCTGCTGATGACCAGGGTGAAGACATGGATCTCGCCAAACAGGATGAGCACGGCACCCAGCCCCCACATCAGCCCCACGCCGATGGGCAGCAGGGAGAGCAGCAGCGCCCGGGTCGAGCGGAACACGCCCCAGATCAGCAGGATGACCCCGATCATGGAGCCAAGCCCTATGGTGGAGATGTCCTGCTGGGCCAGGTTGCTGGCGTGCTGGCTGTAGAAGAGGGTGCCACGGCGCAGCAGCTCGGCACCGGGATAAGCCTGGGCCAGCCGCTGCTCGGCGTTGTCGAGCGCCCTCAGCACCCCCTGATTGCGCTGGATGTCGAAGGCGGAGAGATCCAGCTCGGCGCGCACCATGTACCAGTCACGCCCCCCCTTGTCCCGGCTGACCAGCCAGCCCGCCTTGAGCTGCATGGGGCCGCTGACCTCGGCCAGCACCCCGGCCCGGGTCAGCAGCAGCGGATCGCTCTGCCACTCGGCGCGAGAGACGCCGCCAAAGGGCGAGTAGATCTGGCCGAGCACCCACTGGCTCCAGCCCTCGGCGCCAGCCGCCAGCCGGGCCCGGCTCGCCTCATCCAGCCGCTGCCAGGCGAGATCGTGCAGATAGTCCTGCCAGGCGGAGGCCAGCTCGGGCTGATGCCCCTTGATGTGGGAGAAGGCCGCTATCTGGCCGAGTTGTGTTATCCATAGCTCGGCCGCCGCCTGCCCGTTCTGTCCGGCTGGCAGACTCAGCATCCAGACCAGCTGGCGATCGAGCTGCTGCAGCAAGCCCTGCTGCAGGGCCGGATCCAGATCGCTGCGGGATGCGTGGGGCAGCAGATCCATCAGGCTGGTGTTGATGCGGCTGTGGGGCAGCTGCCAGGCGAGTACCGCCGCCAGCAGCAGACAGAGGCCGATCCAGATAGTGCCAAGCCGATGCCAGGTGGTTTCAGCTTGCAGCAAGGTCGACTCTCCCGGCCAGAACACGGGCAGTGGCTTGGCGCGATGCGGGGCTAGTGGGCAGCAAAGCGGGCCTGCTCCTCAGGGGTCAATGGCAGGGGGCGCTCGCACCAGCCACTGAAGCGGATGCGGGTGCTGTCACCCTGCTTGTCGGCGATAAGCAGCTGATCCAACTGCCCTTGCCCGCTCAGGGTGAGGCTGGCGAACACCTTGTCGAGCGGCGCCTGCGTGGGCACCATCACCAGCTGCCAGCCCGCCTCCGAGCTCTGGAAATCGATGCTGAAGTAGCGGCTCAGGGTCGCCTCGTCCGAGCCGAACAGCGCCAGCAGCATCTGGCTGAATTCCAGCAGTTGGGGGCTGTCGATGACGGTGGCGGGCTGACCCGCCACCTGCTGCACCATGCGTTGCGGCGTCAGGGTCAGCGTCAGGGCAAAGGGCTTCTGCTGCTGCCACCAGAGGCCGAGGTCGCGCACCAGCAGCAGCTCGCCGGATGCCTTGAGCGGCTGGCTCAGTCCCGCCACCTGTTTCTCCTGCTCGAAATGGGCCTGCCGGGCCGGGCTCAAGGTCAGCAACTGCTGCACCTGGTCACGGGTCAGGGGGGCCGCCTGCAGTGGCCACGCCAGCAGCAGGACCAGTCCGACCATCAGCCGGTTCAGAAGAGGGGTCACTGGCTCACCCCCAGCTTGTCCAGCAGCACCTGGGGCGAGGCCAGGCACATCTCGCCGCTCGTCTTGCTCACCGCCACCTGGATGCTGTAACCCTTGCTGGTGCGGGTGCCGCTCACGGCGTCGCTCAGCAGGTAGTCGATCTTCAAGCGGTTCTGGTACTCGGTCAGGGTGGCGCGCACCCGCACCCGCTGGCCGAAGCGCAGCGACGCCAGGTACTTCATCCGGGTGTCGATGATGGGCCAGAGGTAGCCGGAGGCCTCCATCTGCGGATAGTTGTAATCGATGAGGTCGAGCAGGGCGCAGCGGGCCAGCTCGATGTAGCGAAAGTAGTGGCCGTGCCAGGCGACCGCCATCATGTCCACGTCGTGGAATGGGATGGTCACCTCGATCTCAGTACTGATCTGCCAGGGTTCTTGCTGCATGGTTTTTCTCACAAGTCGTCTCCCCGCCAGCGCGACACAGCCGCCCAGTCCACGTCATGGAATGGGATGGTCACCTCGATCTCCGTGCTGATCTGCCAGGGTTCAGACGTAGTCTGGATACGGCTCATAGTGAAGATTCCTGATAGAGGGGGTAGTGGCGCTGGCGAATGCGGGCGATCAGCGCCCTCAGCTCGGGCTCGAGCCCCCGGTCTTCCAGCAGCGGGGCGAACTCGGCCCGCACCTGCACGATCATGTCGGCCAGCGCCGTGCCGAGCGGGCGGGTCAAGGGAGTGGGTCGGGCGAGACGCTGCTCGACCCCTTGCACCGCCGCCAGCAGGCAGGCGGCCGCGACCTGTTCGGTCAGGGTCAGCACCCGCAGCGCATCGCGCGCCGCTATGGTGCCCATGCTCACCTTGTCCTGGTTGTGGCACTCGGTGGAGCGGGAGAAGACGCTGGCGGGCATGGTCTGCTTGAGCGCCTCCGCAGTCCAGGCCGAGACACCGATCTGCACCGCCTTGAAGCCGTGGTTGATCATCTGCCGCTCATCCGGCGCGCCGGAGAGGTTGCTCGGCAGGCCGCCGTTGAACTTGCTGTCCACCAGCTGTGCCAGCTGGCGATCCAGCAGGTCGGCCAGGTTGGCGACGGCCGTCTTCATGCTGTCCATGGCCATGGCGATGTGACCGCCGTAGAAGTGGCCGCCGTGCATCACGTGCTCCCCCTCCCCGTCGATCAGCGGGTTGTCGTTGGCGCTGTTGAGCTCGTTTTCGATGAGCTGGCGCCACCAGGGCAGGCTGTCGGCCACCACCCCGATGACGTGGGGGGCGCAGCGCAACGAGTATCTGTCCTGCAGCCGGTCGCTGTGGCGCGGCAGCTCGCCGGCCACCAGATCCGACCTCAGCCAGGCCGCGAGCCCCTGCATGCCGGGGTGCGGCTTGGCGGCAAACAACCGCTCGTCGAAGTGGAAGGCGTTGCCCCCCATGGCGACGCTCACCAGCGCGGTGATCCGAGTCGCCAGCCGCATCAGGTAGTCGGTGCGGGCATAGGCGAGGCAGGCCAGCGCCGTCATCACCGAGGTGCCGTTCATCAGTGCCAGCCCCTCTTTCGGTCGCAGGGTCAGGGGGGTGACTCCCAGCTCCTGATAGACCTCGGCGGCGGGGCGCAGCACACCATCATGATGGAGCTCGCGCTCCCCCACCAGCACGGCGGCGACGTAGGAGAGCGGCGTCAGATCGCCGCTGGCCCCGACGGAACCCTCTTCCGGGATACGCGGCACCAGATCCTGCTCCAGCAGCCAGCAGAGCCGCTCAAGCAAACCCGGACTGACCCCGGAAACTCCCTGCGCCAGGGAGCAGAGCCGGGTCGCCAGCACGGCGCGGGCGGCATCGAGATCGAGATCCGCCCCCAGCCCGCAGCCGTGGAAGCGGGTCAGGTGCAGCGGCAGCTCTGGCACCAGCTCGGTCGGCACCGGCCGGGTCACCGAGTCGCCGTAGCCTGTGGTCACCCCGTAGATGACCCCCTCTTCGGCCAGCAGGCGGTCGAGGAAGTCGGCGCCCCGCTGGATGCGGGCCATGAAGGCGGGATCCGGGTTCAACTCGGGGGTGGCACGGCGCTCGGCCAGGGCCACCACGTCTTCGATGGTCAGCGGCTCGACACCGAAGACAACCCTTCTCATCTCACTCTTGTTCATCGGTCAGCTGCCAGAAATCAAAAAAGTTGAACCAGTCCAGGGGGGCGTGCAGGCAGTGATGCTGCAGGCGATCGGCATAGGCCTGCACCCGGGACGCGAGTATCTCCTGGCGCCCCTGCCGCGGCAGGGGCTGGCCGTCGGAGAAGGGCTCGAAATGCACCCGAAAACGCCCCTGCTCCTTGAGGCCGAACAGCAGGTAGACGGGGCAACCCAGCACGCTGCTGAGCACGAAGGGGCCGAGGGGAAACGGCGCCGGCGCGCCGAGAAAGTCGGCCCAGATCACCCGCTTCTCCCGGGTCACCGAGGTGCGATCGCCGACGATCACCACCCACTCCCCCCGATCCAGCTTCTCCTTGAGCAGGATGGCGGTGTCGGCCCCCAGCTCCTGCACCTGAATGAGGTTGAGGTGCGAATCCGGGTTGATCTGTTTGAGCAGGGCGTTGAAGCGGGCCGCGTGGTGGGTAAAGACCAACGCATTGATGCGCAGCCCCTGCTTGCGACTGCCGAGGGCCCGGCACAGCTCGAGATCCCCGAGGTGAGAGCCCAGCAGCAGGACCCCCTTGCCGCTGGCGATGGCCGCCTCGTAGTGCTCCGTCCCCACCACCTCTATCTCCTGCTCGGTGATGTCGCCGCGCCAGCCCGCCAGCTTGTCGAGGGCCGCCTCGCCAAAGCGCAGGAAGTGGCGAAAGCTCGATCTCGGCTCGGCGGGCAGCGCCACGCCGCACTCGCCGGCGAAGTCCTCGAGCCGCGCCAGATAGGCTTGGGATGCCTCCCGCTGGGCACGACCGGTCAGCCAGAAGTAGCCGATGACCGGATAGAGCAGCAGGGAGAAGCCCCGGCGCCCCAGCAGACGGTAGCTGGCCAGCATGATCTGCATGCCGAGCAGCGAGCCCCGCTCCGGGGTGCGCGACCAGTGGGTGCGGCGCTCGCGCCACAGCCGGGTGACCCGGGCGCCCAGACGGGCGGGCCAGCGGCAGAGGCGCAGCAGCAGATCCCACAGCAGGCGGCACACCAACCGGGTGTGCATCCAGGAGATGTCGCGGTTGTCGCGCCAGAGCCGGAAGTGGGAGCGCCCGTCGACGGGGTAGATGACCCGGGTCGGCACGAAGCGCATCGGCACCCCGGCCCAATGGAGGCGCACCATCACCTCGGTGTCAAAGTCCATCCGTCTGCCGAGGGCCACGCGATCCAGCAGGGCGCAGGTGGACGCCAGTGGATAGACCCGAAAGCCGCACATGCTGTCCTTGATGGCGAACGACAGAGTCTCTATCCAGACCCAGACATGGGTGATGTAGCGGCCGTAGAGGCGCCCCTTGGGGACGGAGTCGTCGTAGAGCGGGCGGCCGGAGACGAGCGCCGCCGGGTGCTGGCGCGCCTCCGCCAGCAGGGTCGGCAGATCGGCTAGATCGTGCTGGCCGTCGGCATCCACCTGCAGGGCGTGGCTGAAACCGAGCTCATGGGCGCGGCGCAGTCCCGTCATCACGGCGCCCCCCTTGCCCTGGTTGTGGGGATGGCGCAGCAGGGTGACCCAGGGGTGCTGGGCGGCCAGCGCATCGAGCTTGGCGGCGGCGACGGGCTCGCTGCCATCGTCGACCAGCAGGCAGGGCAGCCCGAATTCGGCCAGCCGCGCCAGCACGGCGGTCAGCGGCTCGGCGTGGTTGTAACAGGGGATGAGGAGGCAAGGGTTCATGGGATCAGGCGCACCCGTCCGCTGCTCGCCGGCTCATCCCCGAGCAGGTAGCTGAAGAGGAGCTGGCCCTTGTCGGCCTGCCACTGCAGGCTCAGGCTGCACTCGGCACCGGGGCGCAGCGGGCGCTGGAACTTGAGCTGATCCACCCCGTGAAACGGTTGCGTCAGCTGGAGCCGGCTGGCGGCGTAGTGCATCACCCAGTGGACCTGGGTCACCCCGGGCAGCAGGGGCGCCCCGGGAAAGTGACCCGCAAACCAGGGCAGTGCAGGATCGAGTCGCAGCCGCAGGCGCACGCCATCGACCAACACCTCGCAACCCAGTTCGGTCGGCAGCGTGTCAGCGGACAGGCTCATCAAACAGCTCCTTGAGTTGTGGCCAGGGGCGTTTGCCCTGGGCGTTGACGGGCATGTGCGCGACCCGGCGCACGCTACGCGGCAGGGCAACCGGCTCGAGCCAGGGGCGCAGCTGCTGGCGCAGGGCCAGGAGGAAGCGACCCTGACCGAGCTCGTCCCAGCGGGCGGCGCCCGCCTCGCTCAGCACCAGCACGGCACCGAGGATCTGGCGATGGCTCTGTTGCAGCGCCAGCACGGCGGCCGATTCCACCTCCGCCAGGGCCTGCAGGCGCGCCTCCACCTCGTCGAGGGAGATCCGCTTCTCCTCCAGCTTGACGATCCTGTCCTGACGCCCCAACAGCTCGAAACCCTCCTCGTGCAGGGCGATGCGATCGGCGCAGGCCAGCCAGTCGTTCTCTGCCAGGAAGGGGGAGCGCAGCAGCAGGCCCTGATCCGGGCCGACCCGCACCTCGACCCCGGGCAGCGCCGTCCAGGGGGTCTGCTCCCGATGGCGCTGACGCCAGCCGATGCCGCCGGTCTCGCTGCTGCCGAAGATCTCCACCGGCAGCTGACCGAGCAGCGCCCGGGCTTGCCGGACATCTTCCAGCTGCAGGGGGCCGCCGGAGGAGACGATCAACCGGCAGCCGGCGGCGGGCATGGCCGGATCGAGCCGGCTCAGGAACGCAGGGGAGGCGATCAGGCACCAGGGAGCGCCTTGCGCCGCCAGCTGCTCCGGGTAGTCGATGGTGCGGCGATCGAACGGGCGGCCGAGGGCCAGCGGCAGCAGGATGCGAAACAGCAGCCCGTAGATATGCTGGTGGCTCACACTGGCCAGCACCCGGGCGTCGGCCAGCCGCTCACCCCACAGCGCCATCTGCACCCGCAACTCTGCCTCCAGCTGGGGCCAGGCCTTGGGGATCGCCTTGGGCTCGCCGGTGGAACCGGAGCTGAACAGGGTGAGATCGAGACGCTCGGGCGGCAGGGCCGCGCCGTCGGCTTCCCGCTCGTCATCCGCCACCAGCAGCGGCAGCCTGAGTTGAGGCACGGCAAGTGCCGCACCGGGCAGCTCGCCGTCTGTGAGCAGGCCGTCGAACTGCGCCTGCAGCGCCTGCAAACCGGCCAGCCGCTGATGGCCCGGCAGGATTGCCTGATAGCCACCGAGGGCGCAGGCGAGCAGTGCTTGCGTGAACAGCAGGCTGTCATCGAAGCAGAGCGCCCAGCGCATGCCGGGCCGATCTGGGCCGGCCAGACGGGCCATGGCCCGCGCCAGCTGCAGGCTGCCGCGGCGCAGCTCGGCCAGGGTCACCTCGCCATCCGGGCCGAACGCCACCACCAGCTCGCCGTCTCGCTGCCAGATAGTTTTCAGCAGGGTCATGGGGCCAGCCTCTTGAGCAGGCGGCGGCGTACCAGATACTCAGCGCCCATCAGGCCGCCCATCAGGGCGTAGCTGACGAGGCCGTTGTAGAGGCTCCAGAGCGCCAGATCCCCGTGCCAGATGGTGGCGGCCGCCAGGGTGCCGTTGAACATGAAGAAGCCGCACCAGACCTGGGTCACCCGCCGGGTGTAGCCGATTGCGGCGGCCGGCAAATCAGGATCCTGCAAGCGGGCCAGCCGCTCCACCAGGCTCATGGGGCGGGTCAGGCTCCAGCCGAACAGACAGAGCAGGGAGAGGCTCACCGCCAGGGGGTAGTAGAGCAGCCAGTGCCGGGCGCTGAACAGGGCAGAGAGCAGGGTCAGCCCCAGCCCGATGCAGGCCAGCAGGCGCCCCAGCCAGAGCCACTCCGGCAGCGGCCCGAGCCGGACCCGCCCCTTGAGCAGGCCAGGCAAGAGTCGCAGCGAAAAGAGAAGCAGCAGGACGAGCAGCAGCGGGGTCTGACCGGCACGGGTCAGCCCCCAGTAAACCGCCAGCGGGTAGAGCAGCAGGACACCACCGGCCAGCCAGGAGAGCCAGTGCGTCATGATTTGGCGCGAACCGGCATCAGGCGTCGGCCAGCAGACGCTCGACCGCATCCACCACGTCGTTGACGCTGCGCACCGACTTGAACTCCTCCGGCTTGATCTTCTTGCCGGTCAGCTTCTGCAGGTGCACCACCAGATCGATGGCGTCGATGCTGTCGAGCTCGAGATCCTGGTAGAGACGGGCCTCGGGGGTGACGGCCTCTTCGTCGACTTCGAACAGCTCGACGAGGGCGGCCTGGATCTGGGCAAAGATATCGTCACGGGTCATGGCTCAGGCCTCCCCTTTAGACTGGGCCTGCACCAGGGCCACCAGGGCTGCGACACAGGCAAAGTGGCGACGGGTGTTCTCATCCTCGGCGGAGAGCACTATGCCGTAGCGTCCCTTGATGGCAAGGCCCAACTCCAGCGCATCGATGGAGTCCAGCCCCAGGCCGTCACCGAACAAGGGGGCCTGGCTGTCGATGTCGTCAGGGGTGAGCCCTTCGAGGTTGAGACTGTCGATGATGAGTTGTTTTATCTCTAGATGCAGGTCTTGCATAACTGTTCCATACGCTGTCATTGGGGCCCCGGTTGCAGGGCCCGGGTGAGAAACCGGGTCAACTGGCGGGCGGCCAGTGCACTGCTCTGGCCGGTGGCAACCACCTCTTGTGCCGCCACTTGCTGCAGAAATTCTATGGTGAAAGTCGGCTTATTTTCCGGGATCTTGAACCATTTGTCCTGCTTGGTGAGAAAACGGGCGCTGCACTGGATCCGCACCAGCTGCACCGGCACCTGGCTGCGCACCGCAAGCTGGGCCGCGCCGCGCTGCAGCTTGATGGGTTCGCCCGGGGTGGTGCGGGTTCCCTCCGGGAAGACCAGCAGCAGGCCGCCGGCCCGGATCCGCGACTGGCACAGGGCCAGTAGATCCTCGCCTGCCACGTTGGGCAGATAGTCGGCCGCCCGCACCACGCCACCAATGAAGGGGTTGCGCCAGAGGGACTGTTTGACGATGCAGTCGCACACCGGCATCTCGGCGGCCAGGATGACGTAGTCGAGCAGGCTGGGGTGATTGGCCACCACCAGGGCACCGCGCAAATGGGCGGGCATGCCGCTCACGCTGTAATCGAGCACTCCCCAGCCGCGCAGCACGCCGAGAAACAGCCGAAAGCTGTGGCGGATGGTGAGCTGGGCCAGGGTGCGGCGCCGCTCGCCGCGCAGACAGAGCGCCAGCAGCGGAAACCAGAACAGGGAGAGCAGCAGGCCGCCCACCCCGAACAGGGTGAAGCCGAGGGCCGTGCCGATCAGCCGCCAACCCCGGTTCAGCAACGCTGCCATGCCCACTCCTGGCGGCCATCGCAAAGGGTCAGAGTCGACTCATGCCGCAACAGGGCACGCCAGCAGGCCAGACTCTGCGGCAGCGGGCGGGCATGGGGTTCGACTGTGCGGCGCGCCCCCTCGCAGCGCCACTGGTCGCCAGCCTCAAGCACCAACCCCAACGCGTGGGGCGGCGCCTCGTCCGCCAGCCAGGGACGGTGAAACTCGGGCACAGGTCCTTCGAATGCCACCAGCAGCACCCGGCGGGCACCGGCCTGCAGGGCGCAGACCGCTTCGGTCAGGCCCGCCATCAGGCCGTTCTCTCCCGCCGCCAACGAGGTCATGGGAATGGCGGCCTTGCCCTGAATGGAGCAGAGTCCGGCGGCGGTGTTGTGCACCGACATGGAGAAATCCGTGGGCGACAACGCCTGTCCGTCCGCCAGCGCCTGCAGCAGTGTCACAGAGCGGACCAGCTCGCCATGACGGCTGACGAAGATGGCGTAATCAATGACATGGCGAGCCAGCAGGCTCAGCCCCACCTGCACCGCCAGCCGGGAGCCCTGGCTCAGACGGCGCGCCATCATCATGGGCAGCAAGGGGGTAGCAGGAAACGGCGGGTCGACGGGCCACCGGCCCTGCTGCGCCCACGCCTGCCAGGCGGCCTCATCGGCCAGACCCGGAGACAGTGCCTGGCTATCCAGCAGCGAGAAAGAGAGCATATTTCAGGCAACCTGTCCTTAAAACGGTGGGTGGGAGCGAAGACGATAAAAGGCACTCATCCGACGGGTAGTGCCTGCTCCACGGCATGGAATGGCGTCATCAGGTTAATACCGGTCGGATAATACCATTATTCATCAAAAATAATAGCTGGCGCAGATTATCCACTGCCTTGGCGATTGAAAATAAACAATTTGTGTTGTCTCATTGCCTCGCCCGAATTGATGAATATCCTCCCCGAAGGAAATATTATGAAACTCATTAATAAAATATCCCTGATACTGACCTGTGCCCTGCTTGCCGCTTGCTCCACCAGCCAGCCCATCCGTAATATGGCGGTCAATCCGGTGCCCTTCAATCTGACCGAAGAGCAAGTGGCCAAGGCCATTATTACGGCGGGCATCGGCAAGAGCTGGGTGATGAGGAGAGAACGACCAGGGCTTATTCGTGGCCAGGTCAATGTGCGTCAACATCAGGCGGTAATCGATATTCCCTACAGCGCTCGCGATTACTCCATTAATTATGTGAGCAGCATCAACCTTGATGACAAGGGCAAGGGCAGCATACATCGCAGTTATAACCGTTGGGTGCTGGGTCTGAATCAGGCCATCCAGACCGAACTCTCCCGCACACAGAACCAATAATCCGGCAGGAGTCACCCCGTGAACCACTATCAGGCAGACCCATACAACGCGCTGGAAGCCATCAGCGAGGCCCAGAAAATCGCCTTCGGGCCCATGCTGTTTCAGGCCAGCTGGTGCCTGCGTGAAACCGGGGTGCTGGCGTTTCTCGAGACCCGCGGCTCGCGGGGGGCCTCGCTGGCCGAGATCGCCCTGGCATGCGAGCTGAGCGAATACGGCGCCGGTGTGCTGCTGGACATGGGGCTCGGTGGCGGGCTCTGCTACCTGACAGACGAGCACTATGTGCTGGGCCGGGTAGGCAAATACCTGCTGCACGACGCCATGAGCCGGGTCAATCTCGATTTCACCCAGCATGTCTGCTACCAGCCTCTCGCCCATCTACTCGACGCCATCCGTCAGGGCTCGCCAGCCGGCTTGCAGGAGTTCGGTCCCTGGCAGACCCTCTACCCACACCTGAGCGAGTTGCCCGAACCGGCCCGCCGCAGCTGGTTTGCGTTCGATCACTTCTACTCCGACTGGGCATTTCAGCAGGCGCAGGACAAGGTGTTCGGCTATGCGCCGCGCCACCTCTACGATCTGGGCGGCAACACCGGCAAGTGGGCCATCGCCTGTGCCAAACGGGATCCCGCTCTGCGGGTCACCATCCTGGATTTGCCCGAGCAGCTGGCACTGGCCCGCCTCAACATCGAGGAGGCCGGGCTGGCGGAGCGGGTGCAGGGCCACCCGGTGGACCTGCTGCAACCAGGTCCCCTGCCTGGCGAGGCGGACATCTGGTGGATGAGCCAGTTTCTCGACTGCTTCAGCCACGCGCAGATCGTCGCCATCCTGAACCGGGTCCGACTGGCCATGAAACCGGACGCCCGGGTCTGCATCCTGGAGCTGTTCTGGGACAGGCAGACTTTCGAAGCCGCCAGTTTCAGTCTCAACGCCACCTCCCTCTACTTCACCTGCCTGGCCAACGGCAACAGCCGCTTCTATCACTCCAAACAGCTGTACCAGTGCCTGCGCGAGGCTCATTTCCATGTGGAGGCCGAGCACGAGATCCCGGGACCGGGCCACACCCTGCTGGTTGCCCGGCCGCTGCACACGAGGCCATAATGCCGACATCGACATGAAGATGATGATGAAACGAAAAGGAGCACGGCATGAGGCATGACTGCATGGCACTGATGGCTCTCGGCCTGGCCCTGGGCAGCCTGCTCGGCGGCTGCGCCGACATCAAGGAGGCGGGCCGCACCGTGGGTCACACCACCCGGGACGTGACCCGGGAAATTGGCCACACCACCCGTGACGTGACCCGCGAGATCGGCCACGGTACCCGGGATGCGGTCAAGCAGGTGGGGGATGAGATCAGCAAATGACAACGGGGGCCTAGGCCCCTGTTGTCATGAGGGAGAGCCGCTGCCCATATGGTCATCAGCCTGAACTCCATGGCCTCTTCCGGCTCATCAGGTCGCTCGGCGCAGAAGTCGAGCCTGCTCCGCTGCTTCACCTCATCCACCGTCACTGCGTAGTCCGCAAGCCGGCTGGCCGACTTGTTGTCCTGAGGCATAGCCCTCCCGGTACAGCAGTTGACCGGGCTGACCAGTTATATCGGCCCTATTACCCGTTCCGGGCAAGGCCAGCGCCAGCAGACAATATTAACTCTCTCTCTTGAGTTTGCGAACAATCGCAGCGTCAGCCTGCCCGGGAGCAACTGTCTATCATTTGTTCAAGTTCAAAAAAGGAATGAAAAATGACAATAAAAAACAATGAATTGTGATTTTTTTGGTGGACTTGAAGCGAAGGCTTGCTAGGTAAAAAAGCCTAACCTCGATGAGAGGAACATGAAAGAATTCATCCTTGATACCAGCCAATTAATTAGATTGCTTTCATTTTAAAGAGCCACCATTCAATATTAAGGAGTGGCCCAATATTATTTAGATTCATATTAAATGCATCATAAATATCGCCTGCAATGATCCTCAATAATAAATATCCGGTCTGACATTCTGTATCCCGCATTCCAGAGAATGCCATCTGCTGTTCCCTCACCGAGTGGGGAAACGGATGGCCGTGCTTTTCAATCAAGATAAGGATGCATGATGAGAAAGTCCCTGTTGGCCTACTCTCTGTTGTTGTGCCCCACCGCCTTCGCCGCAGCTCCGCACTGGGAATACAGCGGTGAGGCCGGCCCGGCGAAATGGGCCAGCCTGACCCCGGAATTTGGCCAGTGCGCGGGCAGCAATCAGTCGCCGGTCAACCTCACAGGTCTGGTGGAAGCCGAGCTGGCACCACTGCAGTTCCACTACCTGCCGGGCGGCAAGACCCTGGTCAACAACGGTCACACGGTGCAGGTCAACTATGCCCCGGGCAGCAGCCTTGAGCTCGACGGCATGCGCTTCGAGCTCAAGCAGTTCCACTTCCATGCACCCAGCGAAAACCTCATCGAAGGCAGGTCCTATACCCTGGAGGGGCACCTGGTCCATGCCAATGACAAGGGGGAGCTGGCAGTGATCGCCGTGATGTTCGAGCCGGGCCGGGCCAATGGGGCCCTGAGTCAGGCCTGGCAAACCCTGCCAGCCAAGGCGGGGGAGATCCACGCCTTCAAGGAACCGATCTCGGCCGAGTCACTGCTGCCCGCCAGGCGCGACTACTACCGCTTCAGCGGGTCGCTGACCACGCCGCCCTGCTCGGAAGGGGTGCGCTGGCTGGTGATGAAGCAGCCGGTGCAGGTGAGCCAGGCCCAGATCGATGCCTTCAAGGCCGTGATGCACCACCCCAACAACAGGCCGGTCCAGCCTCTCAACGGGCGACTGGTGCTGCAATAAGGTTTTATGTAACCGATTTGCACAATAAGAAAGAGGGCCAACAGGCCCTCTTTTGCATTCATCTACCTGCCGTTACAGGCTGGCGGCAATCTTTGCACCCAGGGCGGCATTGTTCAGCACCAGCTGGATATTCGCCGCCAGGGAGTTGCCACCGGTCAGCTCGCACACCCGGGCCAGCAGGAAGGGAGTGGACTCCTTGCCCTTGACCCCCTGCTCGTCCGCCTCATGCAGTGCCTGGGCAATGGCGGCGTCGATGTCTGCCTTGGGCATGGCAAACTCGGTCGGGATGGGGTTGGTGACCACGGCGCCACCGGCCAGCCCCAGCTCCCACTTCAGACGCAGCGCCTCGGCGATCGCCGCCGGGGTGTCGAGGCGGTAATCCACCTTGAAGCCGCTCTCGCGGGTGTAGAAGGCGGGCAGCTCCGCGGTCTGATAACCGATAACAGGCACACCCTGAGTCTCCAGGTACTCCAGGGTCAGACCGATGTCGAGAATCGACTTGGCTCCGGCGCAGACCACGGCCACCGGGGTCTGGGCGAACTCCTGCAGATCCGCCGAAATGTCGAAGGTCTCCTGGGCGCCGCGGTGCACGCCGCCAATGCCGCCGGTGGCGAACACCCGGATCCCCGCCATGGCGGCAATGATCATGGTGGAAGCTACAGTCGTCGCGCCCAGCCCCTTGTTCGCCAGCACGAAGGGGATGTCCCGTCGGCTGCACTTGGTGGCGGCGTGGCCAGACTTGCCCAGCGCCTCCAGGGCCCCTTCATCCAGACCCACCTTGAGGCGGCCATCGATGATGGCGATGGTTGCCGGCACGGCGCCGTTGTCGCGCACCACCTGCTCCACCTGGCGCGCAGTCTCCACGTTTTGCGGATAGGGCATGCCGTGAGAGATGATGGTGGACTCCAGGGCAACGACGGGTTTGCCAGCGGCCAGGGCTTCGGCGACGACAGGTTGGATATCGAGGTAAGCGTTCAACATGGGTACTCCTCCAGCATGCGTTCAACGGCGGCCTTGGATAGGCCGGAAAAGACGGTATCGGAACAATTGACGGTGAGGGCGGCGCAGCCGAGGGCGAATCGGGTCGCCTCCATGATGCCCTGCTCCAGCAACCAGGCGTGGGCCAGCCCTGCCATGAAGGCATCGCCGCCACCGGTCACGTTGACGACAGGGCTGCCGAGCACGGGCAGATGGCCCTGGCACTCCCCATCGCTATAGAAGATGCCTTGATCGCCGAGGCTCAGGAACAGCCGCTGCACCCCGGCGCGGTGGAACCAGGCCGCCGCCATGGGCCAGGTGTCGGGCCCGGCGATGGTGAAGCCGCACAGTTGTTCCGCCTCGGTGCGGTTCGGCTTGAGGGTGTGGATACGGTGCAACCAGGGGCGGATCTTCTCCACCTTGGCCACAGAGACGGTGTCGACGAAGATGATGTGTTCACCTTGGCGCTCGAACAGCCAGTCCAGGGTGTGAGTGGCGAGGTTGGTGTCGAGCACCCAAAGCCGCGCCGCGCCGAGGAAGCCGCTCAAGGGAGCGAGCCTGGCCGGAGTCAGCTCGTCGATGATCCCCATGTCGTTGACGGCGCAGCTCATCTCGCCGCTGCCGTCGTGCAGGCTGAGGTAGCAGGAGGTCGCCTGCCCATCCAGCACCAGCACCTGGCGCACGTCGACGCCGGCACGCTGGCTCACTTCCAGCAGGTGATGGCCGTACTGATCGTTGCCCACCGCGGTCAGCAGCCGGGTATCGGTGCCGAGCCGCGCCAGGTTCTCGGCGATGTTGCGCCCCACCCCGCCGGCCGAGGTACGTACCCGGCCCGGGTTGGAGTCGCCGATGCGCAGGTTGTCATGGCTGCAACCACAGATATCCATGTTGGCGCCGCCGATCACCACGGCGTAGGGGCCTTCACGCAGCACATAGCCGCGGCCTTGCACATAGCCCTGGCGCATCAGGCTGGAGATATGGCTCGCCAGCGCCGAGCGGCTGATGCCAAGCCTGTCCGCCAGCTCCTGCTGGGCAATCATGGGATCCTGGCGCAGCAGGGCGAGGATCTCTTGCTCACGTTCCGTCATAGACAAACATCCAGTTACAAACGTTTGTCCATTATTATTGAGAAACGTTTTCCTGCCATGGTTGCGTGCAAGAAATGTCGGGTCGACCACAAAAAATCACCGGGCAAGCCCGGTGATCCTTGATGACAATGTGCGCAGCCCTCTCACTCCAGCTGTACCCAGATCTCGCCGCCGTCCAGTCGCACCGGCCAGCAGGCGACACTCAGGGCCGGATCATCCAGGCAGCGGCCGTCCATCAGGGCGTAGCGCTGCTTGTAGAGCGGCGAGGCGACCACGGGTTCGCCCCCGGCATCCCCCACCAGGCCACGCCCGAGCACCGCTACCCCGGCCAGGGGATCCACTCCGTCTAGGGCATAGACTCGCTCCCCGAGGCGAAACAACGCCAGCACCCGCCCGCCCAGCCAGGCGCTGCGCCCGGCCTGCTCCGGCAGCGCCGCCAGCTCGCATACCCGATGCCACTGCCCATGCTCAGGGTGCACTGTGCCCTCCTTGAAATCCTTCATATCACCTCCTTGATGCTGATGGCGGGCGTGCAACCCGCTGGCCCCGCTCATACCACCTCCTTGATACTGATATCCGGCACCCATTGCCCCCGCTCCTCACGGCGCGGCGGTGTCTCGTCTTCGGGCCGGTTGACGAAGGCCTCGAACAGCTTCAGCTTGTCCGGGTCCGCCAGGGTACTCTTCCATTCGCACTGCCAGCTGCCGACTATCTCCCCCATCATGGCCTCCAGCTCGGCACCGATGCCGAGCCTGTCCTCGATGATCACCGACTTGAGGTAGTCGAGCCCCCCTTCCATGTTCTCCATCCAGACCGAGGTGCGCTGCAGCCTGTCCCCGGTGCGCACATAGAACATCAGCAGCCGGTCGATGTAGCGGATCAGGGTCTGCTCGTCGAGATCGGTGGCAAACAGGTCTGCGTGGCGCGGCCGCATGCCGCCGTTACCGCACACATAGAGGTTCCAGCCCCGCTCGGTGGCGATGACGCCGATGTCCTTGCTCTGGGCCTCGGCGCACTCCCGGGTACAGCCTGAGACCGCAAACTTCAGCTTGTGGGGGGCTCGCAGTCCCTTGTAGCGGTTCTCCAGGGTCTGGGTCAGGGTCATGGAGTCCTGCACCCCGTAGCGGCACCAGGTCGAACCCACGCAAGACTTCACGGTGCGCACCGACTTGCCGTAGGCCTGACCCGTCTCGAAGCCCGCCGCCACCAGCTCGCTCCAGATGGCGGGCAGCTGATCGACCCTGGCACCAAACAGATCGATGCGCTGACCGCCGGTGATCTTGGTGTAGAGGCCGTACTTGCGCGCCACCTCCCCTATGGTGATGAGGCCCTCCGGGGTGATCTCCCCCCCCGGGATGCGCGGCACCACAGAGTAGGTGCCGTCCTTTTGCAGGTTGGCGAGGAAGGCATCGTTGGTGTCCTGCAGGGCGCGGTGGGGCTTCTCCAGCACGTGCTCGTTCCAGAGCGACGCCAGGATGGAGGCGACCGTTGGCCGGCAGATGTCGCAGCCCAGACCCTGGCCATGCTTGTCTCGCAGCGCCTCGAAGCTCTTCAGCTCGCCGACCCGGGCCAGGTGATAGAGCTCCTGGCGGCTGTGGGCGAAGTGCTCGCACAACCCCTTGTCCGCCTCGACCCCAAGATCCGCCAGGGTCTGATCCACCACCTGTTTGAGCAGGTTGCTGCAGCCGCCGCAGCCGGTGCCCGCTTTGGTGCAGCTCTTCACCGCAGAAAGCTCGTGATTGCCCGCCCGAACGGCGGCCACCACGTCCCCCTTGCTGACGTTGTGGCAGGAGCAGAGGATGGCGCTGTCCGGCAGCACCAGGGGCGCGGGGGCCGTGCCCGCCTCTCCCACCAGCAGGGAGAGCGGCGGCTGGGGCAGTGCCACCCCGTTCTGGTAGTACTGCAGCAGCCGCTCATAATCGGTTCCGTCCCCCACCAGGATGGCGCCGAGCAGGCGATTGCCCTCGCCGTCTGTCACCAGCTTCTTGTAGATGCCGTTGACCCTGTCCAGCAACAGCAGCTCCTGGGCCCCGGCAGTGCTGGCGTGGGCGTCGCCGATGGAGCCCACGTCCACCCCCATCAGCTTGAGCTTGGTAGACATGTCGGCCCCGACGAAGCGGGTCTCACCACCGCACAGGCTGGCCACGGCGGTGCGGGCCATCTGGTAGCCGGGTGCCACCAGGCCAAAGATGCGCCCCTGCCAGAGCGCACACTCGCCGATGGCGAGGATGGCGGGATCCGAGCTGTGGCAGCCGTCGTCGATGCAGATGCCGCCGCGCTCCCCGACGTTCAGCCCGGATTGGCGGGCCAGGGCGTCGGCGGGGCGGATGCCTGCCGAGAAGAGCAGGACATCGGTCTCAAGATGAGAGCCGTCCTTGAAGCGCAGCCGGTGGCGGGCCTGCTCCCCCTGCTCGATGCACTCGGTGGCCTTCTCCACCAGCACCTCGACCCCGAGCGCCTGAATCTTGTCTCGCAACACGGCGCCGCCGCTCTCGTCGAGCTGCACCGGCATCAGCCTGGGGGCAAACTCCACCACCTGGGTCTTGAGCCCGAGCAGGCGCAGGGCGTTGGCCGCCTCCAGCCCGAGCAGGCCGCCGCCGATGACCACGCCGCTGCGGGCCTGGGCGCAGGCATCGCGGATGGCGGCGAGATCCCCCAGGGTGCGGTAGACGAAGCAGCCCTCCCGCTGATGGCCGGGGATGGGGGGCACGAAGGGCACAGAGCCGGTCGCCAGCACCAGACGGTCGTAAGGGAACTGCTCGCCGTTGGCGAGCGTCAGGGTGCGGGCGGCCCTGTCGAGCACCTCCACCTCGGCCCCCAGCCGCAGCGCAATGCCGCTCTCTTCATACCAGGCAGGATCCGCCATGCGCAGCGCCTCCGGGGCCTTGCCGCCGAATACCTCGGAGAGGTGCACCCTGTCGTAGGCGGAGTCAGGCTCGGCCCCGAACACCGTCACCTCGAACCGGTCGAGGCCACCGGCCGCCACCAGCTGTTCGACGAAGTGATGACCCACCATGCCGTTGCCCACCACCAGCAGGCGTTGCTTTTCGGCGGATCCGGCGCTCTGGCGATCGATCAGGTCCACGCCGTCGCCGATCACCCACTGTTGCTCTTTGTCAGTCATATCTCTCTTCCTTGAATCCGGTGGGCTCAGGCGCGCAGCTTGCTGCGCACTTGCCCGGCTGCCTTGAGGGGGGTCACCTTGCGCTGCTTCTCGTAGAGGAAGCGCAGTACCTGCTGGCGCAGCTTGTGGTAGTGGGGGTCATCCGCCAGGGCGACCCTGTCTCTGGGCCTTGGCAGATCCACGGTCAGGATCTCCCCGACGGTGGCACTGGGGCCGTTGGTCATCATGACGATGCGATCGGAGAGCAGCACCGCCTCGTCCACGTCGTGGGTGATCATGATGACGGTGTTGCCAAGCTCCGCCTGGATCGCCATCAGCGCATCCTGCAGATGGGCCCGCGTCAGGGCGTCGAGGGCACCGAACGGCTCATCCATCAGCAGCACCTTGGGGGAGAGCGACAGGGCCCGCGCGATGCCGACCCGCTGTTTCATGCCCCCCGACAGCTCGTGGGGCATCTTTTGGCTGGCGTGATCCATCTGCACCAGGGAGAGGTAGTAGTCCACCCGCTCCGCCACCGCCCGCTTGTCAGGCTCCACCTGGCCCACCGCCAGCGCCACGTTCTGCTGGACGCTGAGCCAGGGCAGCAGGGCGTGGTTCTGGAACACCATGGCCCGCTCGGGCCCCGGCCCCGCCACCTCGCGGCCATCGAGGATGATGCCGCCCAGGGTCGGCTCCAGCAGCCCGGCCACCAGGTTGAGCACCGTGCTCTTGCCGCAACCCGAGTGACCGATGAGGGAGACGAACTCCCCCTTCTCGATGCGCAGGTTGACCCGGCTGAGGGCCTCGAAGCTGCCCTGCTCCGTCTCGAACGAGATGCCGACGTCGCTTATCTCCAGATAACTCTTCATTGGCTCTTCTCCTGCCTGAATAGAAATGTGATTAACGCAGCACCTGGCGCTTGTCCCAGGACAACCACTGCTGCAGGGCCAGCATGCCCCTGTCCAGGGCGCAGCCGATGAGGCCTATGGTGATCACCGCCACCATGATGCGGGCCAGGGAGGCCGAGCCGCCGCTCTGGAACTCGTCCCACACGAACTTGCCGAGCCCCGGGTTCTGGGCCAGCATCTCAGCCGCGATCAGCACCATCCAGGCCACCCCCAGGGAGAGCCGCAGCCCGGTGAAGATCATGGGCAGGGCGCCGGGCAGCACGATGCGGCGCACGTGGGTCACAAAGGAGAGGCGCAACACCCGGCTGACGTTGTGCAGGTCGCTGTCCAACCCCGCCACCCCGACTGCGGTGTTGATCAGGGTCGGCCAGAGGGAGCAGAGGGTCACCGTCAGCGCCGAGGTGAGGAAGGACTTGGCGAGCCAGGGGGTGGGGTTTGCATAGAGGGCGCTCACCACCAGCGTGATGAGCGGCAGCCAGGCCAGCGGCGACACCGGCTTGAGCAGCTGGATCACCGGGTTGGCGGCGCGATAGAGCCCCTGATTCATGCCGAGCAGTACCCCGCACGGGATGGCGATCAGGGTCGCGAGCCCGAATCCACACAGCACGGTGAACAGGCTGGTCGCTATCTGATCGAAGAAGGTGGGGCGCCCGGTGTAGGGGCGCAGCTTCACCTCGGCCGCCGGATCCGCCGCCAGCCGCTCGGCGTTGCGAACCTGCTGGCGCTCGAGGAAGGCGCTCGCCTTCTCCCGCTCCGCCAGGTGATCCTGGCCGAGGGACCAGAACTGGCTGGCGGTGGCGAGCGGCCCGGGCAGGGTGCCCAGACTGGTCTGCACCTGACTCGCCCCCCACTGCCAGAGGCCGAGGAACAGCAGCACGCCGAGCAGGGGCTGCACAAGGGTTTTCAGATTGATGGCTCTCCAATTGATGAGTGGCCACTTGTGTCGTTTCATTGCGTTCTCCTCGCTCATTGCACCCGCTCATCGCCCTTGAGGCCGATGGCGAACTGCTGCAGATAGGCGTTGGGGTGGCGGCCGTCATAGATGAGACCGTCGATGAAGCCATCCTGGGGGCCGCGATAGCCCTGCTCGCTGGCAAAGTCGGGGAAGTCCTGCGCCTTGAGCTTGCCCTCGGCGATCAGCGCCTCGGCAGCCTGGCGATAGACGCCCGGTTGATACACCGCCTTGGCCACCTGCTCGAACCAGGCGTCCGGCCTGGCCTCGGGGATCTGGCCCCAGCGCCGCATCTGGGTCAGATACCAGATGGCGTCGGAGTAGTAGGGATAGGTGGCGTGGTGGCGGAAGAAGACGTTGAAGTCAGGCACCTGCCGCTTGTCCCCCTTGGCATACTCGAAGGTGCCGGTCATGGAGCTGGCGATCACCTGCTCGTCAGCCCCCACGTATTCGGGCTTGGCCAGCATCCTGGCCGCCTCGCGCCGGTTGCCGTTCTGCTCTGCATCCAGCCACCAGGCCGCCCGCAGCAGCGCCTTCACCAGCCGGACATGGGTGTTGGGGTGACGCTCGGCCCACTCCCGGGTGACGCCGAACACCTTCTCCGGGTTGTTGCGCCAGATCTCCTGATCCGTGATGACGGGCACCCCTATACCCTTCGCGACCGCCTGCTGGTTCCAGGGCTCCCCCACGCTGTAGCCGGCGATGGTGCCCGCCTCCAGGGTGGCGGGCATCTGTGGCGGCGGCGTCACCGACAGCAGCACGTCCGCCTGGCGCTGGCCCGAGTTGTCGCCGAGCTTGGGTGCGTAGAAGCCGGGATGCAGGCCGCCCGCCGCCAGCCAGTACCTCAGCTCGTAGTTGTGGGGGGAGACGGGGAACACCATCCCCATGTTGAAGGGCTTGCCCCCCTGGCGGTACTCCGCCACCACGGGCTTGAGGGCGGCGGCGCTCACCGGCGGTGGCACCTCTCCTGCGACCGGCTTGGGCAGTTGGGTGGCCATGGCCGCCCAGACGCTGTTGGCCACCGTGATGGCGTTACCGTTGAGATCCATGGCGAACGCCGTCACCAGCTCGGCCTGGGTGCCGATGCCGATGTGGGCGGCCAGGGGTTGGCCCGCCAGCATCTGGGCGCCATCCAGCTCGCCGTCGATCACCCGATCCAGCAGGATCTTCCAGTTCGCCTGGGCCTCCAGGGTCACGTAGAGCCCCTCGTCCTCGAAATAGCCCCGCTCGTAGGCCACCGCCAGCGGCGCCATGTCGGTCAGCTTGATGAAGCCGAGTCTGAGCTCCTCCTGCTCGGGGGCACCCACCGCGGCCAGCACCGGCAGCGACAGCACCGCCAGCAGCATCCCCGCACATCCTTGTCGTCTTTTCATTCCAGTCCCTCGCTCGGTTCCTTGTTCCGGGCTGTCACCCTCCTGCCTCGTTGCAGGATGGCGACCAAAAAAAAGCCCCACCGATCCGGGATCGGTGAGGCCTCTTTGCCCTGTTGCGAGTGACGGGCCCTGGGCGCCATCACTCCTTGTATGTTGGGTAATTCACTTTTCGTGCCAGATTGGCCAAGCCGCATCGGACGGCCTTTCCCGGCTTTTTCTTCCCTCCTTTTCCCCCCTGTTTGCCTCAATTAGGCGCAATTGCACCAAAACGGTTTGCCAGCGGGGCGCTCAGGCGGGCAATGCCTGCAGCAGTTGCCGCGCCAGCTCCCCCAGGCTCAGGTGGCGGCTCATGGCGGTGCTGCGCATCAGGCGATAGGCCTGCTCCTCATCCAGCCCCTGATGACGCATCAGGCGCCCCTTGGCCTGCTCGATGAGCCGCCGCTCCACCAGCTTCTGGCGCAGCTCGCTCTCGGTCTGCATCAGGGTCTGCACCATGGCGAGCTGGCTGCGGGCGAGCCGCAACCACTGCTCCACCGGCTCCCGCTCGCCGCAGGGGTGGGGCACCAGCAACACCCCCTGCTGCAGCAGGGCGAGCTGGGTATCGCCCCCGAGCCGCTCGCAGAACAAGAGGCGCGGCATGTCGGGCCAGAGGGAGAGGCCGAGGCGCACCTCGGCGCCGAACTGGCGGCAGCTGACCAGCAGGGCCTCCCCCTGCTCCATCGGGGTCAGCAACTGGCGGGTGTCGAGGATCCTGGGCTGATGACCGTAGTGGCTGACCAGCAGGGCCAGGCGATTGGCCTGGCCCGGATCATCGGCGTGGATCAGCAGGCGGGAGGAGGGGCCATCCTGGCCCCGGGGAAGAGTAGTCATGGCGCTCCTTGCCAACGGCTATCGCAACGTGTCTGCTGCCAATGCCGCAACATGAAGGCCAACTATTTGAATCTACCTCCTTTTTATCCATCAGGAGGTAGTAGGGGTAGAGGGGGAAACCCGGCTCAGGCTACCCGCTCCATGGTCTGGTTCAGCAGGGCCTGCAGCTCGGCGCCAAGGTTCACCACCTCCCCCATGATCATCAGCACGGGGCTCTGGCCGAGCAGGGCACGGGCGGCCTGCTCCAGTCCCTCCAGCCGGGCGTGATGGACCTGCTGGCGCGCACTGCACCCGGCCACCACCAGCGCCACCGGCAGATCGCCCGAGGCCCCCGCCGCCAGCAACCCCTGCCGGATCTGGGCCGCCCGCTCCAGCCCCATGTAGAACACCAGGGTATGGCCGGCCCGGGTCAACCCCTGCCAGCCCCGATAGTCCCCCTCGTCCATCAAATGACCCGTCACCAGGGTCAGGGAGCGGGCCAGCCCTCTGTGGGTCAAGGGAATAAGAGTGCTGGCGGCGCAGCCCAGGGCCGCCGTGATACCAGGCACCAGCTCGGCCTCGATGCCGTGGCGGGCCAGGTGCAGCGCCTCCTCCCCGCCCCGGCCGAACACCAGGGGATCCCCCCCCTTGAGCCGCACCACCCGCTTGCCGGTGCGGGCCAGCGCCAGCAGCAGGGCATTGATCTCCTCCTGGGTCGGGCTCGGCTCGCCGCAGCGCTTGCCCACGTCGAAGCGGGCCGCCCCCTGGGGGATCCGGGCCAGGATCTCGCTCCCCACCAGGCGGTCATAGACCACCACTTCTGCCGCCTCGATGCGGTGCAGGGCGCGCAGGGTCAACAATTCGAGGGGCCCGGGGCCCGCTCCTACCAGACTGATTTGGCTCATCGCACACTCCTTGTGTTGCTGCCCAGGCCTCAGACCTGGGCGATATAGACATGCTTGATCAACAGCTTGTCGATCTCGGGCAGGCAGGTGCCGCAGTTGCTGCCGCAGCCGAGCAGGGCCTGCAGCCCCGCCAGCTCGCTCACCCCCTGCCGGGTGATGGCATCGACGATGCGCTGCTCCGACACCCGCAGGCAGGAGCAGACCAGCCGGCTCTCACCGGCCAGGGCCTGGCTCAGGGTCTGGCTCAGGGCCCCCGTCTGCAGCGGCGTGCCGAGCAGGCTGGCCAGCAGATCGACTTTGATGTCCGGTCGCCGCTCCCCCACCAGCAACAGGCCCTCGATGCGATCCCCGGCCAGGGCCAGGGCGAGCCAGCCCTCCTTCAGGGGGAGCCGCAGCCAGCGCCCCTGGGTTGCCAGCCGCTGCCACAGGAGTTCGGGGGCCTCTGACCAGGAGGCCAGCAGGGTGCAGTTGCCCTCGGGCAGAGGGCGTCTGGCCCACCAGTCCACCGGCTCGCGCCAGTCCCGGCGGCCGCACCAGAGTCCCTGCCAGCGGGTGGCTTGCGCCCTGGCCTGCACCCGCCCCTGCTTGAACATGGGCTGGCCGGAGAGGGGATCCACCACGGCGGCGATGAGGCGGTTGACCGCACCCTGGCTGCACTGGCTGTCGGTCCAGTGCATGGGCAGGAAGGCTTCCCCTTCCCTGAGCCCCTCGTCCAGCCCCAGCAGCAGCAGGGCCTCCCCGAGCTCGTTGTGAAGGCGCACCAGATCCCCCTCCCTGGCACCGAGCGCCAGCAGGCTGGCGGCCCCCACCCGCACCCTGGGCCAGGGCTCGGCCTCCTGCAACCTGGGCACGTGACCGGTGCGGGTCATGGTGTGCCACTGATCACGCAGCCGGCCGCTGTTGAGGAGCAGGGGGAGATCCTCCCCTCGGGGGGCGGCATCATGCTGGGGGGGGAAGTGCTGGGCCAAGGGCAGCAGGCGGGCCCGGCCATCCGGGGTGGCAAAGCGCCCATCCTCGAACAATCGGGCCCTCCCCTGGGGCCAGTCGGCATTGACGGGCCAGCTCAAGGGTTCCAGCGCCTCGAACTCGGCGCGGCTCAGACCCGCCAGCCCCGAGATGTCAAACTGGCGGCGCCCCTGGTTCTCGAAGCCGGAGAGGGCGGCGTGCTCACAGAAGATCTCGTGCTCGTGCTCATAGGCGAACCCCTCGCCAAAGCCGAGCCGGCGGGCGAGCTGGGTCAGCGCCCACCAGTCTGGCCTGGCCTCTCCCGGCAAGGGCAGAAAGGCGCGTTGGCGACTGATGGTGCGCTCGGAGTTGGTAACCGTGCCGCTCTTCTCCCCCCAGGCGGCGGCGGGCAGCAGCAGATGGGCGAGGCGCGCCGTGTCGGTGTTGGCCGTCACCTCCGAGACCACCAGCAGCTCGCAGCGGCTCAGGGCTTCGCGCACCCGGTTGCCGTCCGGCAGGGAGACCGCCGGGTTGGTGCCGAGCACCCAGAGCGCGCGGATCTCCCCCCGATGCACCGCCTCGAACAGCTCGACGGCCTTGCGCCCGGGCCCGCGCACCATGGTCGGACTCTGCCAGAAGCGCTGCACCCGATCGCACTCTTCCTCGCCAAAGCCCATGTGGGCGGCGAGCTGGGTCGCGAGCCCCCCCACTTCGCGCCCCCCCATGGCGTTCGGTTGCCCCGTCATGGAGAAGGGGGCCGCCCCCGGCTTGCCGATGCGGCCGCACATCAGGTGGGCGTTGATGATGGCGTTGGCCTTGTCCACCCCCTGGTTGGACTGGTTAATCCCCTGGCAGAACAGGGTGACGGTTTTGGGGGTGCGGGCAAACAGCTGGTAAAACCCGAGCAGATCGCTGCGGGAGAGGCCACAGCTGCGGGCCACCTCGTCCAGTTGCCAGGCGGGGTCGTCCAGCGCCGCCGCCAGCGCCTCGAAGCCGCTCACATGCTGCGCCACATAGACCTTGTCCCAGCCGTCGCTGTCCAGCAGATAACGGCACAGGCCGTTCCACAGCGCCACGTCGCTGCCGGGCTTGAGGGCCAGGTGCAGATCCCCCTGCTCCGCCGTCATGGTGCGACGGGGATCCAGCACCACCAGCCTGAGCTCGGGGCGCCGTGCCCGCGCCTGCTGCAGGCGGCGAAACAGCACGGGATGGGTCCAGGCGGTGTTGGCACCGGTGAGCACCACCAGATCCGCGAGCTCCAGATCCTCGTAGCTGGCGGGCACCAGATCCTCCCCGAAGGCGCGCTGGTGGGCCACCACCGCCGACGACATGCAGAGCCGGGAGTTGGTGTCCACGTTGGCGCTGCCCAGATACCCCTTCATCAGCTTGTTGGCGACGTAGTAATCCTCAGTGGTGAGCTGGCCCGACAGGTAGATACCGATGGCCTCGGGCCCGGACTCGGCCAGGATGGCGGCAAGGCGCTGCGCCAGGGTGTCCAGCGCCTCATCCCAGTCGATGCGCTGCCCCATCCAGCGCGGGTAGAGCAGGCGATCGGGGAACGCCAGGCTCTCCAGCAGGCTGGCCCCCTTGACGCACAGGGCGCCGCCATTGGCCGGATGCTGTTCATCCCCCTGCAACTGCCAGTTGTCGCCCTCCCGGCTCAACCGGATGCCACACCCCACTCCACAATAGGCACAGGTGGTCTTCATTCCCTCGCTCCTTGTCGCCGGCGGCCCCCGGGGGCCGCCTCCTTGTCCTGTTGGATGACGGGCCCATAAAAAAAGCGTCCGCCCCCCTGCAGGGACGGACGCCTTTGTCCGGATGAGCCTCAGTCATCTTGTATGAGGAAATGACTGCAAACCCCGCGCCAGGATGTCAGGTGCGCCACCATTGAGCGCCAGGGCGCGGGGCTGCGCCAGAGCGGTGCAACTGCTCCCTTGTTGGGCCCGCCGGACGGGAGTCGGCGCCACAGGCTGGGCAAGGGGCGCGCCGGGGGTATAATGCGCCGCCACAGAGGAGAACGAGATGAAAGAGTCAGATTACGGCGCCGCACAGCGGGTCGATGTGCAGCCGGATGCGGCTCCCGATTATTGCGCCATCGGGCTGGTCAATCCCAAGTCACCGGAGAATGTGGGAGCCGTGATGCGGGCCGCCGGCTGTTACGGGGCAGAAGAGGTCTACTACACGGGGCAGCGCTTCGAGCTGGCGCGCCGCTTTGCCACCGACACCAAGCAGATGGTGGAGAAGATCCCCCTGCTCGGGGTCGAGGATCTGCTGGCGTTCGTCCCCGAAGGCTGTACTCCTGTGCTGGTGGATCTCATCGAGGGGGCCACCTCGCTGCCGGACTATGTGCACCCGGCGCGGGCCTTCTACATCTTCGGCCCGGAGGATGGCACGCTGGATCCCGCCCGCTTCGCTGCGGTGAAGGAGGTGATCTACGTACCGACTCAGGGTTGCATGAACCTGGCCGCCTCGGTCAACGTGATCCTCTACGACCGGCTGGCCAAGAAGCTGAGGGCTGAAGACTGAGCAAGAAGGTGATCCAGACAGCCAGACACAAGACCGCATCAATCCGGTGATGGTGCCAGCGTGCGCGCCCTCGCCTCCTGCTCCCTGATAAAGTCCCGGTAGTCGTGGTAGAGCCTGTTTTTCCGATAGATCTCCGCCAACCTTCCCTGCCTGATCAGGGTGCGCATGCCGGGATCCCAGAGCCCATGCAGCTGCCTGCCCTTCTCGTTATCGGCGAAGATGGGGTAGGTCGGGATCCAGCGCAGGAAGACCTGAGCCAGCTCGGGCGGGAGGGCGCCCTTGGGGTAGAGGGCGCCATCGGTCAGGTAGTAACGGTAACGCCCCTTGAGCAGCAATTGCAGTGCCGTGGTGTGGTTGTCTATCTCGTACCAGCGCATGGTCACCGGGATGTACTTGTCGAAGGCCCAGCCCCGCAGCCAGAGCACCTCCTGCTCCTTCAGGCTGGCCTCCCCGGTCCATTGCGGCAACCAGCGCTTCTGCATCACCACAGTTACGTAGTCGGCCGAGTCGGGGTAATCCGGCTGATGAACGCCTGCCACCTCCCCCCGATAGACCCCCATCGCCATGTCGCCCCCCTTCTGCGCCACCACCGCCAGCGCCCGCTTGTAGGGCACCAGGTGAGGCTTTACCACATACCCTTCGGGTTCATAGATGGCGCGAACAAGGTCCAGATAGACCCCTTTGCCATCCCTTTGGCAGAAGCCGGGCCAGTCATCACAATAAACGTGCAGGGTGTCGGCCCGAACAGGCAAGACGAGCAGCAAGCAGCACAACAGGAGCGGACGAACCATGTACCAGTGTTTCCTCTAAGATGTTGCCGTCAGCAGGCGCTCACAGCCAGGCGGCACATTCAGGCATACAGATAGCATAGAAAGCCGTCGTGCCCGTTCATATTTTTCCTGATTTTGCGAGCGGGTCGAGGGTTATTGCCCCATCGTTCCGTATCATGAATCATAAGATTCATTAGTGACCTAACTTGAGGGGAGCTTTCTCATGCCAACCATCAAATCCCTGCTCTGTCCCGTCGATTTTTCCGATATGTCCAAGGCCGTGCTCGACTACGCCGTCTTCATGGCCCAGAGCCACCAGGCCGAGCTCAAGCTGGTGCACGTGGTGGACCAGTTGCACGGCTTCGACAGCTACAAGATCCTGCACATGACCGCCATCGAGATCACCCACGAGATGGAGCGTCAGGCCAAGAGCCAGCTCAAGGAGCTGGTCGCCAGCCTGCCCATCCCGGCCAAGTTCGAGGTGCGCTTCGGCCGCGCCGCCGACGAGATCGTCCTCCAGGCGAAGGAAGACAAGGTGGATCTGCTGGTCATGGGCAGCCACGGTCGCTCCGGCCTCAGCCATCTGCTGGTGGGCAGCGTGGCGGAATCCGTGGTGCGTCACGCCCCCTGCCCGGTGTTGGTGGTGCGCAAATAATCCCCCTTCCATCTGACAACCGAAGGCCAGCATTTGCTGGCCTTCTTGCCCTGTATTGCTCGGGGTACCCGCCTCAGCCGTGGGCATAGATGACACTCCCCCCCTTGATGATGTCGATGATGGCCCTCGACTGCTCTCGCGGCAGCGCGGGGCAACCCCAGCTGCGGCCCAGCTTGTCATATTTTTGCAGATGCCTCGGGCTCGCATAGTCAGCACCGTGCACGACGATGGCGCGCTTGCGGGCATTGCTGTTCTTGCCCGGACTCAGTCCGTCGAGGCGCAGGGAGTAGCCGTGCTTGCCCTGATAGGTTTCGGCAGTGCGATAGACCCCGAGGGAACTCTGCCGGGAATTCATCTGGTTGGAGAACTGGCGCGCCGCCAGCTCCCCCGAATTGCGACCGTGGCTGACCCAGGTGTGGTAGAGCAGCTTGTGCCGCTTCACGTCGATGACGAACAGCCGGCGCATGGTCGAGGGCTTGCTGTAATCGATGATGGTGAGGATGGGTTTGCGCTTGTGGCGCACATCTTGATAGCCCCGCAGGGCCTTGCGAAACACCTGTTTGTCGAGCTTGCCCGCCAGACCCAGCTGACGGTAGAGATCCTGATCCCAGCTGGCGTGGCCCTGGCTGCTAAAGCAGAGCGCCACCAGCAGCGGCAGCCCCAGCCAGAGGCGGGTCAGCCGCGCAATCCAATGCTGTCGCTTCATCCTTGAAGTCGCTCCCCTTCCTGATCTTGCGCCCTGAATGACGCCATCTCTCGCTGGATAGTTATATGCAAGCCACTGATAGTGCGCAATAAAAAACCACAAAAATGCCGACCAGAGTCGGCATTGACGGCAAGATGTTGATCGCCTTGCTCAGGCACGGATCAGATAGTCCGCCTGGCCGACCCATTTGTAACTGGTCAGCTCGGTCAGCCCCATGGGGCCGCGGGCGTGCAGCATCTGGGTCGAGACCGCGACTTCCGCGCCGAGACCAAACTGGCCGCCATCGGTGAAGCGGGTGGAGGCGTTGACGTAGACCGCCGCCGAACCGGCACCGTTGACGAAGCGCTCGGCGTTGGCGAGGGAGTTGGTCAGGATGGCGTCGGAGTGGCCGGCGTTGTGCTCGCGCATGTGGGCCAGCGCCTCGTTGACGTCAGCCACCAGCCTGATCCCCAGAGTCAGCCCCAGCCATTCGGTGTCGAAGTCTTCCACCCCCGCCTCGCACAGGTTGTCGGCACCGGCCAGCAGTGGCATGGCGCTAGGTGCGGCCACCAGGGTCACCTGGCGCTCGTTCATCAGGGAGACCAGCTGCGGCAGGAAGGTGGCAGCCACCTTCTCGTGGACCAGCAGGGTATCGAGGGCGTTGCAGGCGGAGGGGCGCTGCACCTTGGCGTTGTCGATGACCGCGAGGGAACGTTCCAGATCGGCGCTCTCGTCTACGAAGATGTGGCTGATGCCAAAGCCGCCGATGATGACGGGGATGGAGCTGTTCTCCTTGCACATCTTGTGCAGCCCGGCACCGCCGCGGGGGATGATCATGTCCACATAGCGATCGAGGCGCAGCAGCTCGCCCACCAGGGCCCGGTCAGGGTTGTCGATGTACTGCACCGCATCACCAGGCAAGCCCGAGGCTGCCAAGGCGCGCTGGATCACCCGCACCAGCTCCAGATTGGAGTGGAAGGTCTCGCGCCCACCGCGCAAGATGCTGGCGTTGCCGGTCTTGAGGCAGAGGCTGGCGATGTCGATGGTGACGTTGGGGCGCGCCTCGTAGATGACGCCGATGACACCGATAGGCACCCGGCGGCGGGAGAGGCGAAGGCCGTTCTCCAGCACCCGGCTGTCGATTTCGGCGCCGACCGGATCGTCAAGGGAGATCACCTTGCGCACGTCCGCCACTATGCCGGTGAGGCGGGCGGGGTTGAGCAGCAGGCGATCCAGCATGGCTTCCGACAAGCCGGCATCGCGGCCTGCCGCGATATCCTTCTCGTTGGCAGCCAGGATCTGCGCACTGTGCGCTTCCAGTTCATCGGCGATGGCGGCCAGCGCGCGGTTTTTCTGCGCCGTGCTGATGGTCGCCAGCTGATAGGCGGCCTCGCGGGCCGCCTGCCCCATTTTCTCCAGACTCATAACGTCATCCTTTTTCTCTTTCATAGGTGCTGCCTGGAGCAGCACCATGTCGTCTCTGTGGCTGGCCCATGATCCCATAGCCATGGCCGCAGCCGTAGCGGCAGGGTCTATCAGGGCCGACTGCTCACAGCAGCACCATATCATCCCGGTGGATGGCAACGGCGCCATAGCCGTAACCCAGCACGGCCTCTATCTGATCCGAGTGTACGCCCCGCAGCTTCTCAAGCTCCAGATGATCGTAACGGCAGATGCCGCGGGCCAGCTCGCCCCCCTGGGGGCCCAGGATCCGCACGACGTCGCCACGGACGAAGTCTCCCTTGACCGCGACTATGCCCTTGGGCAGCAGGCTGGAGCCCTTCTCCTGCATGGCGGCCACGGCCCCCTGATCCACCTGGACTTCGCCGTGAGGGGGCGGCCCTGCCAGGATCCAGCTCTTGCGCCCTTCCAGCGGCGAGGCCAGTGCCGGGAACAGGGTGCCCACCCGCTCGCCAGCGGCAAGGCGACCGATCACTTCCGGGATCTGGCCGGTGGCGATCACCACGTTGACCCCGGCGCGGCGCGCCACGTCGGCGGCCTGCAGCTTGGTGGCCATGCCGCCGGTGCCCAGACCGCTGACGCTGTCACCGGCGAGGGATCGCAGGGTGTCGTCTATGGTCTGCACCTCTTCGATGAGCTGGGCATCCGGGTTGGTGCGAGGGTCCGCGGTGAAGAGCCCCTTCTGATCGGTCAGCAGGATCAGCAGATCCGCATCCGCCAGGATGGCGGCGCGGGCGGAGAGGTTGTCGTTGTCCCCCACCTTGATCTCGGCGGTGGCCACGGCGTCGTTCTCGTTGATCACGGGGATGATGCGGTGATCGAGCAGGGTGCGCAGGGTGTCACGGGCATTGAGGTAACGTTCCCTGTCCTCCAGATCGGCGCGGGTCAGCAACATCTGGCCGATGTGCAGACCATAGAGGTTGAACAGGTCCTGCCAAACCCGGATCAACTGGGTCTGACCGACTGCCGCCAGCATCTGCTTGTTGGGCAGGGTCGGCGCCAGCGGAGGGTGTCCCAGATGCTCACGTCCAGCGGCGATGGCGCCAGAGGTCACCAGCACGACACGGTGCCCGTGTCGATGCAGGGCGGCACACTGCCTGACCAGCTCCACCATGTGGGCACGATTGAGATGGGCAGATCCCCCGGTGAGCACGCTGGTGCCCAATTTGACGACTATGGTTCTGTTTTCCATGGGAACAAAGGGTCAGAAAAGTAAGGAATCCCTTTATACCCACGGCCCTGTTGCCCTGCAAGGCAATTAAGCCTCACAGCTGTCATGGCAAAGAGGGGGCCCCGCGGATCGATGACCACAGGGCCCAGGCGGATCAGGCCGCCGTCACGTTCAGCTCGTTGGTGACCTGCTTCGCGGGAGACAAGGTGCACTCCAGCAGGGTCAGCTTGCCGCTGATGAGTTTGTAGAAGTGGTGGAGGGTTCGTTCGACCTCAGCCTGGTGCTTCTTGGGCAGCGGCTTGTCGAGCCACACCCCGTCCGCATTGTAGAAGCCGACCTGATAGTGATAGCTGAAGCTGTGGTCCTCCTGCTCCAGCACCAGCCACCAGCCCCAGAACTCCCGCTTGTCCGGCGCCGGTTTGGCACTGACACAGACGGAAAGGCAGTCGAAGCGGTAGCGTCCCTCCTCGCACAGATCCTCGCGCAGATAGGGGCCAATGGCCGCGAATTGCCTCAGCAATCGCTTGTAGGTCACTCTTTCTGACATGCTAACCTCCCTGTTGAACAAGCCATACCATCACATGGTGATGTTACATTTTTAGTTCTATATCATGTACATAAGTGTTTCTTTAGCCAATCTACCGTCTCTTTGAGCGCCTCGTCATACACCTCGAGCAGAGGCTGTTTGTCAAACACCACCGCCTTGCCATTGCGGCTGGCGGAGGCCAGGGCCCGGACATCCGGCTCGGGACAAATGAAGTCACGCTTGTGGCCAATGCTCAGGATGGGCACAGAGGTGCGACTCCCCAGCAACCCCTGGGTCTTGAGGGAGAAGACCTGGCACTTGGTACGCAGCAGATCCCACTGGGCGGCATCGGCCCCCAGGCGGTTCGCCAGCCCGTCCCGCATCATGCGCGGACAACGGGCAAACATCTCCTGATTGGTAAACACCTGATTGATGCCGGCCCCGATGCAGACCACAGTCCTGAGCTTGAAGGGCTCGATGAAGGCGAGGCGTGCTGCCACATTGCCGGCGAGGCGGAATCCCACCATGGCGATGCGCTGATGATCGACCCAGGCCACCTCGGAGAGGTGATTGAGCACCGCCTGGTGCAGGCGACTGGTGTCCTGCACCAGCGGCCAGTGCTCCGCATAGCCGGTTCCCGGCATATCCAGCGACAACATGCCGATGCCGTGGGGCTCGAGGCACTTGAAGTAGAAGTTGAGGAAGTCGACCTGGAGGGCGTCGATGCCGCCACTGACGATGACCAGAGGCACAGGCTTGTCGGTGGTGGGCAGGTGCAGATAGCCCTGAATGGTCTTGCCCCGGAACGGGACCTGCAGCTCCTTGAGGGGCACCTTGAACAGCCTGCCTGCCTCGCGGTAAGCCATGTTGCAGAGCAACTGGGCCTGATCCGCCAGCTCGTCATTCTTGAGGTGGGGGTAGCTCGCGATGGAGTAGTAGCGCACCGCCTTGAGCAGATTCTTCAACGCTCCGGCGGCATCGCCCTGGCTCACCAGCTCGCGCCCGGCATTGAAATAGCGGCCAGCCAGCTGGCTCCACTCATAGACCCAGTTGCCGGGCACATAGCCCTTGATGGTATCCAGATAGCGCTCGTGGCTGCGTTCCCCCTGCCCCATGGCGATGCGGGCCAGGGTCTGCTCCACCTCCACCGGATCCGCCCCCTGCCAGGCCCAGGTCGGCCGGCGCAGCAGGCGATACCAATGGGGCGACAGGGCGCCGTCGATGAAACTCTCGGCCAGGGAGCTGTCCTGCTCTTCGACCGGGCTGGAGTTGGATATTTCGGAGGTTTCCAATACCTTTTTGACCCGGGTGAACAGCTTTTCCGTCAGATTGGTATCGTCGTTTGGTTCCAAGATGGTGACTCTTCTGTCTCAAACAATGGCCCATCTTAACCACTTTTCACCGCAGGCAGCCACATCATAAACACATAAGGCCCCAAACAGGGGCCTTATGAAACCGTCTTGCCATCGGCGCGAGCAACCCGCCCCCGCAGCAGTCAGGGGCGGTGCGCCAAGGCAGCGGCAATTACTCTTCGTCGCAGATCGGGTTGGCAAACTCCAGCGCCATGTCCCAGGGCTGCTCAATCCAGGTGTCCTGCGGGATGGCGACCTCGAAGTCATCCACCAGCGGCTCACCCATCGGCTTGGCGAAGATGGTGATGAACTTGGCCTTGGGATAGAGATCACGGATCGCCTTGGCGGTACCACCGGTGTCCACCAGATCGTCCACCACCAGCCAGCCTTCGCCGTCACCGGCGGTGGTGGCGGCCTTGACGACCACCAGCTCACGCTGGCTGTTGTGGTCATAGCTGGAGATACAGAGGGTTTCGACGTTGCGAATGCCAAGTTCGCGGGCCATCAGGGCGGCAGGCACCAGGCCACCACGGCTGACCGCGATGATCCCTTTCCACTGGCTGACGGGCAGTTGACGACGGGCCAGACGGCGCGCTTCACGTTGCAGGTTATCCCACGACACATAGAACTTTTTTGGCATGCTATCGATCTCAACGAGTTATAAAGGCAATCACTTAAGGCGTAAGAGTCCCGGCAGACACACGGGATCCGGTAAATTCTGGCCCCCGTTTCCCGAATTTTGCTTGCACTTTTGCGGCCTCAGGAGTGAACCCTCGGCAGCAAAAAGCAAATGCATTGAAAACAGGACGGGCATGGCTGGCGGCCATATCGATCGAAACCCAGACCTCAGGCCAGCTGTTGGGCCGGTATGATAGCACCCTTTGCAGATAAAATGACTGGCAAACGTATGCGAAAAACAGGAAAAATCGGTCATCTCCTGCCTGCTTCGCCTCCCCTCGGGGCTCGGCCCTCGTCAACAGGGTGCTCATTTGAAGAGCAAACCTCGAATTTCGGGTAAAAAAATAGCAGGGGGAGGATGGAACCCTCACACACCTGCTGCTTTTCTGCTTTCTCTGTCAGCCTGGCTGACTGCCCGGCTTAACGGCGACCGGCGTAGGGGTTCGGATAGTTGAAACCCTGGGTATAGAGGGACTGGGCAAACCAATAGGTTGAATTGCTGCCTGACATAATGAACTCCTGATTGCTTAACAAGTTACGTACCTTTAATGCGGGTTCAGATCCTTGAACAGACACTCGGTTCCGTGGAGGCGCACTTGCTTTGCTTCGGTTCCCTGGAGGCATTGATTGTCGTCCTGACAAGTGGTTGACCCACGGCGGCTAATTTACCACCCGGCGGCGAAAAGACAATATTTTTGTGATGCTCGTCACGAATTTCATATTGTGCTGATACAAATGGACAAGGCAGTCATGTTCGCCATTCTGGCTCCCTTTATCAGCACAAGCAGACCGCAATTTGCGCAGATCGCTCACATTTTTGTGTGATTGACTGTATTATCGTTACCCTCTTCTGTGGCCCACTGGGCCCTGTCCATTTCCGTGCTGGTAAGGAGTCCCGACGTGGCACAGCTTAGTTCTCTGTCTCCCAAATTGATTTGGCAATTCTTCGAGCAGATCTGCTCCATTCCCCACCCCTCCAAGCACGAGGCCAAGTTGAGCGCCTGGATAGTGCAGTGGGCCCAGGGAGAAGGCCTGGCGGTCAAGCAAGACGCCGTGGGCAACATCATCATCAAGAAGCCGGCCACCACAGGGATGGAAAACCGCAAGGCCGTGGTGCTGCAGGCCCACATCGACATGGTGCCCCAGGCCAATGCCGACACCCAGCACGACTTCACCAAAGACCCTATCGATGCCTATATCGACGGTGAATGGGTCACCGCCCGTGGCACCACCCTGGGCGCCGACAACGGCATGGGCATGGCAGGCTGCCTGGCCGTGCTGGCGGACAAGACCATCAAGCACGGCCCGCTGGAAGTGCTGCTGACCACCGACGAAGAGACCGGCATGACAGGCGCCTTCGGCCTGGAAGCGGGCTGGCTGGAGGGCGAGATCCTGCTCAACACCGACTCCGAAGAGGATGGCGAGGTCTACATGGGCTGTGCCGGCGGCGTGGATGCCAATATCCGCTTCCCGCTGGAGCTGGTCGCCGCCACTGAAGGCGAAGGCTTCGAGCTGCAGGTCAAGGGGCTGCGTGGCGGTCACTCCGGGGTCGACATTCACCGCGGTCGTGGCAACGCCAACAAGCTGCTGGTGCGTCTGCTCAAGGCCGCCGAGCCGCTGGGGGTACGTCTGGCCGAGATAAGCGGCGGTACCCTGCGCAACGCCATCCCCCGCGAAGCCCGCGCCACCCTGCTGGTGCCCACCGCCAGTGCCAGCGAGTTCAAGGCCCTGGTTGACCGCTACGCCGGCATCTACCAGAGCGAGCTGGCCGCCACCGAAGCGAACCTGACCGTGCTGCTGAGCGGCCGGGACACGCCCGCCAAGCTGATGAGCGAATCCCTCCAGACCCGCCTGCTGGACGCCCTGGTGGCCTGCCCCAACGGGGTGATGCGCATGAGCGACGCCATCCCGGGCGTCACCGAGACCTCCACCAACCTGGGGGTCATCAAGACCCTCGACGGCGAGGTGTATGTGCAGTGCCTGATCCGCTCCCTGATCGACTCCGGTCGCGAGAGCGTAGAGCAGATGACCCGCTCCCTGTTCAGCCTGGCGGGCGCCAGCTGTGAATTCACCGGCGCCTACCCGGGCTGGGCACCGAACGTGGACTCCCCCGTCATGGCCCTGGTGCGCAACAGCTACCAGACCCTGTTCGGCGAGATGCCGAACGTCATGGTGATCCACGCCGGCCTCGAGTGTGGTCTGTTCAAGAGCGCCTACCCGGATTGGGACATGGTCTCCTTCGGCCCGACCATCCGCGGCGCCCACGCGCCGGGCGAGAAGGTACACATCCCGGCGGTCGAGCGCTTCTGGCAACTGCTGGTCCACGTGCTGGAACAGATCCCGGCCAAGTAAGCACCGCCTCCCCTGCCGCCTCATGCCCCGCCCAGTGCGGGGCATGTCATTGGTGCTCCCCCTTGCTCTCCCTGCGTTGCATCTTCACAGCCCCTACCGCTCCCCCTTGAAAGCGTATCCATAAGCAACCCTGGATTTGAAAACCTTTTCCATGATTTATGTAAATTTACAACACAATAAGTTGATCGAGATCACAAAAGCCTCTAGCATCAAAGTGTGACCAAGGTCACAGGAAACAATAATCAACAGAGCGAAGAGGTATGACTATGTTTGAGAACCTGGCAGTGCTGTTCCACCTGAAGGGTGCATCCAGCAAGAAAGGCACACAAGAGAAAGACACTTATGCGCCTTCGACTCGCAACTACTACTTCCGCTATGGCGCCTGATGTCGCCGGCTCGGATGTCGAAGCAACAAAAGTAGTAAAATTACAAAATAACGCAATCCACACAACAGCCACCCCCTCGGGGCGCTGTCCTGCCCGGGCCAGATGTTCCACGGCCAAACCTGAACTCCAACCATGAAGATGGGGCCCACAGGCCCCATTTTTTATTGATCATCCTCGACACCGCCTTGCTGTGATACCGGCCGTGGCGAAGCGGACGCCGGCATCAGACCGCCTTTCCCAACGGCACCGCCTCCACGGCAGGCAAGGGGAAGTGGCAGGCTACCTGATGGGCTTCTGTGCCACACGGCTCGAGACTCGGCGAGGTACTGCGGCACAGATCCGTGGCATAGGGGCAACGTTGATGGAAATGACAACCGCTCGGGGGAGAGATGGGTGAGGGCACATCCCCGGTCAGAAGGATGCGCTGGTTGCGCCGGCGAGGATCCGGCACCGGGATCGCCGAGATAAGCGCCTGGGTGTAGGGATGGCGCGGGCTCAGATAAAGTTGCTGGGCCTCTGCCAACTCGACGATGCGCCCGAGGTACATCACCGCTATCCGGTCCGAGATGTGCTTGACCACCGACAGATCGTGGGCGATGAAGATGATGGCCAGATTCATCTCCCGCTGCAGGGTGAGCAGCAAGTTCACTATCTGGGACTGTACCGAGACATCCAGCGCCGATACCGCCTCGTCACACACCAGCAGCCTGGGTTTGAGGGCGATGGCACGGGCAATGCCGATGCGCTGGCGCTGACCGCCTGAAAACTCGTGAGGATAGCGATCCACCGCACTCTTCGGCAGGCCCACCTTGTCCAGCAGCTCCAGCACCCAGCCCCGTCGCTGCGCTGTGTTGCCTTTACCGTGGATGATGAAGGGCTCTTCCAGGATCTGGCCCACGGTGTGACGACCATTGAGAGACTCTGCAGGATCCTGAAACACGATCTGCATCTCCTGGCGCAGGGATCGCATCTCCCCGGGTGACAACCGGGTGATGTCGCGTCCCTCGAAACTTATCTGCCCCGCCGTGGGCTCAAACAGCTTGAGCAGGGAACGGCCCAGGGTGGACTTGCCACAGCCGGACTCCCCTACCAGCCCCAGCGTCTCCCCCTGCTTCAGGTCAAAGCTGATGCCATCCACCGCATAGACGGTGTAGGGTTTGCGCAAGAAGCCGCCACCCATCTTGAAATGCTGCTTCAAGTCCCTTACCGACAACAAGACGCTCATCGCCGCCACTCCCGTCCATCCTGGTGAAGAGCCGACATAGCCCCTTCCCTATTGCTGAAGTGCTGTTTCAACTCCCGCACCGACAACAAGACGCTCATATGCTCAACTCCTTCCAGTGGTGGCAGGCCACTGCGTGGCGATCGCTCAGCTGCTCTGTCGCCGGTATGGTGCTCACGCAGATCTCGGTGGCGTGGGGGCAACGGTTGGAGAAGCGGCAGCCCGCTGGCATCTCGTGCAGGGCGGGCACCTGGCCCTTGATGGTCTTGAGCAGGCTCTTGGGCACATCTTCGAGGCGCGGGATCGAGGCCATCAGACCATGAGTATAGGGATGGCGCGGGTGGTCAAACAGCTCGAAGATGTCGGCCCGCTCCACGGCGCGGCCCGCATACATCACCACCACCTCGTCGCACAGCTCGGCCACCACCCCGAGATCATGGGTGATGAAGATGATGGCCATGCCGGTCTGGGCCTGCAGCGCCTTCATCAGATCCAGGATCTGGGCCTGGATGGTGACATCCAGCGCCGTGGTCGGCTCGTCGCAGATGAGCAAATCCGGCTCGCAGGCTAGCGCCATGGCGATCATCACCCGCTGGCGCATGCCGCCGGAGAGGTTGTGGGGATAGACGGCAAAACGCTGGGCCGGCTCCGGGATCCCCACCTTCTGCAGCATGGCGATGGCGGCCTCCTTGCGCTGAGCCTTGCTGAAATCGGGCCTGTGCAGGCTGAACACCTCCATCAGCTGATCCCCCACGGTCTGCACCGGGTTGAGGGCCGTCATCGGCTCCTGGAAGATCATCGAGATGCGGTTGCCGCGCACCCTGTACATCTGATCCGGCTGCATCGTGAGCAGCTCCTCCCCCTGAAAGCGGATGGAACCAGCTACTACCTGACCGTGGGGCCTCGGCAACAGCCCCATGATGGCCAGCGAGGTAACGCTCTTGCCGCAGCCGGACTCGCCGACTATCCCCAGGGTCTGGCCCGGGGCTACCTTGAAGCTGACCCCGTCGAGCACCTTTATCTTGCCGTCATCGACCGCGAACTCCACCTCGAGATCGCTGACCTCGAGGATGGGGGCCATGCTCTGACCGCCATCAGCGGTGAACTTCCCCCCATTCTCTCGAACGTCGAGGATGGGAGCCTGTGTCTCTGCCATCGCCTCCCCCTTCTCAATGATGCGCATAGATCTTGTCGATCAGGGTGATGGGCGCAAGCGCTTCACCCGCGTCCTTGGCCTTACGGGTCTCTTCCTGCACCTTGGGATCGAGCCAGAGCAGGCCGCCACTGCTGTGGGGGTAGCCATCCATGGGCCAATAGAGCAGATCCGGCGTGTTACGGGTGGCGGGCACCTCCGGCAGCATCACATGACGCCAGCTGCTGGCCCGCACGTAGTTGAGCTGCACCCCGGGCACGAAGATGGCGAGATCATAGATGCGCTGCTGGACCTGACGGGAGATCTCGGCCCGCTTGGTCATGTCGAACTCAACGTTGTAGGCATCGATCAGGGCGTCCAGCTCCTTGTCGGCCACGTTGAACAGGTTGTTGGTCTGCGGCTTGTTGGCGTTGGCCGAGTGGAACGACTCCCAATATTGCGGGTAGAGACCACCGCCACCCCAGCCGAGCCAGGCTGCCTCGTGCTTCTTCTCCAGCATCACCTTGAAGCCGGTGGCGCCATCCACCAGGTTGAGCTCCAGATCCAGGCCTGCCTTCTTGGCCTCTTCCTTGAGTACGGTCAGCCGCTTGGAGTGCTCCTGGCTGGTGTAGGTGAGGGCAAGCGTCAGTCGCTCGCCCTTGTCATTTTGCAAGATGCCGTCCGGCCCCGGCTTGTTGTAGCCGCCCCTGGCGAAGTACTCCCGCGCCTTGGTGATGTCATAGGCCCGCTCCGGCAGCTTGATGTCGGTGAATTCGCCAAAGCCCGAGCCGAAGGTGGTGGCCCTGTCATAATCGCCGTGCAGCACGGTCGCGATCATCTTGTCCAGGTTCATGGCGTGCTGGATGCCGAGGCGCACATTCACGTCCGCCAGCTTGGGATTGGCCACATTGAGGTGCACCCCCTGCCCCCCCTGCTTGGTGTCGGTCATCGCCATCACCTTCTGCACGTACCCCTTCTTGTATTCCGGGGTGACCGCTTTTTCATGCCACCAGTTGGGCAAGATCATCTCGAAAGTGTCCAGCTCCCCTTTCAGGAAGTGGCGAAACGCTATGTTGTGATCGCGGATCACCTGCACCTTGATGCGATCGATATTGAATCTGTGCTGGTTGTAACGATCGTTCTGGGCCCACCAGTTCTGCTGCTTGCTGAAGGTGATGGACTTGCCCTTCTTCACCTCGCTCATCACATAGGGGCCCGTGGTCGGGACCACAGCCCAGTTGTACTGCTTCACCCAGTTCGGTCCCATCTTGTAGTAGTGCTTCGGCTGGGGCCACAGCTCCGTGGTGTTGAGCAGGTCCAGCCTGGCCTTGCGGCTGCCTGCCTTCACCAGGATGGTATGATCGTCAACCTTCTCCACCGCCACCACCTCTGTGGTGTAGTAGTTGTTGAACCAGGGGCCCTTGATGTCCTTGGAGCGCATCATCTCGTAGCCGAAGGTGTAGTCGTCGGCGGTGACCGGCTTGCCGTCAGACCATTTGGCACGGGGGTCCAACTTGAAGTAGACGGTCTGGCTGTCCGGCGCGATGGCCCAGGCGCTCGCCAGCGAGGGGATGGGGTTGCCAGTGTTGGGATGGAAGCTGATGAGCCTCAGCTGGTTGTCCTGGATGAAGGAGCGGAACGAACCGTTGGAATCGGGCCCCACGGTGCGAAACGTCAGCGGAAAGCTGTCGATGAAGAGGTTGAGAGTGCCACCGGGCAGCGCCTTGGGGGAGGCGAAGGTGGGGTCGGTGTCGTTGGTCTCCCACTTGAGATCCGCAGGCAGGCTGGCGGCCCACACCCAGGATCCGTTCACCAGCAGAAAAAGCGCACCTATCCATTTGATTTTATTTTTCATGTTTGACTTCCAGGTCTAGCCCCTGCACCGGGGGCGTCTCAATTAAGGGTTGGATACCCAGGGCCCTGAGGCGTGCCCCGGGTCACTGATAACGGGTAAATTTGCGCGGATCGAACGCCTCGCGGATCGCCTCGCCGATGAAGGAGACCATGATCAGCACCAGGCTCACTGCCACCACCACGGAGCTCACGATCCAGATGGCATCCAGGTTGTTGATCCCCTGGGAGAGCAATTCCCCCCAGCTCGGGGTTGGCGGTGCCAGGCCGAAGCCAAGATAGTCCAGCGCCGTCAGAGTGGAGATATTGCCCACCACGGCGAACGGCGCCAGGGTGACGATCATCATCAGGGTATTGGGCAGGATATGGTTGAAGATGATGCGCCGGGTGGTCGCCCCTTGCGCCCGCGCCGCCATCACATAGTCCCGCGCCCGCTCCTTGTAGGTGAGGGTGCGCATGTACCAGGTGATCCCCATCCAGCCGAACAGCACGTTGATGCCCACGAACAGGCCGAAGTTCGGCTTGGCCAGCGACACCAGGATCATGATGACGTAGAGAAACGGCACCTGAGACCAGATCTCGATAAAACGCTGTAACACAAGGTCAAACCGGCCGCCGAGAAAGCCCATCATGCAACCGATGCTGACCCCGATGACATAGCTCGCCACCAGGGTGATGAAGGCAAAGCCGATGGCGATGCGAAAGCCGTAGACCAGGCGCGCCAGCACGTCGCGACCGCTGGTGTCGGTGCCGAGGAAGTGGCGCTCCGCCAGGCTCGGGGCGTAGGGCGGGTAGGCCTCCTCCTTGAAATCCTGCTCATAGGGATTCCAGGGCACCAGGGGCAGCAGCACCCAGTCCCCCTTGGCCTCTTGCGCAAGCTTGGCTTGCAACTGGCGGTAGTTGGTCTCGTACTCGTAATCGAGCCCGAAGTGCTGGCCCGGGATCACGTCGCCATAGGTGGGAAAGTAGATCTCTCCCTGATAGCTCACCGCCAGGGCCCGGCTGTTGACCAGGAGCTCCGCCAGCAGGGAGATGACCACCAGGACCGAAAAGATGACAAAGGAGTAGTAGCCGCGCTTGATCGACTTGAAGCGCTTGAGTTTTTTTAGGGTTACCGGATTCAGGCTCATGCTCAGTCTCCAAACCGCACGCGGGGATCGACCAGGGCAACGCAGATGTCGGAGACGATATTGCCCACCAGCATCAGCATGGAGGTGATGGCCAGGATGCCCATGACGGTGGGGTAATCCCGCTCGACGATGGCCTCATAGCCGAGCAGGCCGATGCCGTCGATGTTGAAGATAGTCTCGATGAGGAAGGAACCGCCGAAGAAGACGGTGAGCACCGATCCCAGGTGGCTCGCGATGGGGATCAGGCTGTTGCGCATGGCGTGGTCGGTGACCGCCTTGCGAAACGGCAGCCCCTTGGCCACGGCGGTACGCACGTAATCCGCCGACAGGTTCTCCATCAGGCTGTTCTTCATGGTCATGGTGAGGATGGCGAAATCCCCGATGGCATAGGCGATGAGTGGCAGCAGGGCGTGAGCGAAGACGGTACGGATCTGATCCCAACTGCTCTCCATCGAGTCGAAGTCGTCCCCCGGGAAGCCCCCCATGGGCAGCCACTCCAGATGAAACGCGAAGACGGTGATGAGGAAGATCCCCACCACGTAGGCGGGCAGCGCATAGGCCATGTAGATGAGCATGGAGCTCAAGGAATCGAAGCGGCTGTTGTGTCTGAGGGCCTTGGCCACCCCGAGCGGGATGGAGACGGCATAACTCAGCAGGAAGGTCGCCAGCCCGAAGAAGGCGGTCACCGGTAGCCTGTCCTTGATGAGATCCCACACCGGCTCGTAGTAACGGGTCGACTCCCCGAGATCCAGCACCGCCAGCTTCTGCAGCCACTCCCAGTAAGCGATCAGCATGGGCTTGTCGAGGCCGTAAAAGGCCTTGAGCTCCTCGATCTGCTCATCGGAGAGCGCCTGCGCCCCCTTGCTGCCACTGGAGCGGCCGGTCTCGTTCTGTGATACCTGCGCCTGCAGCAACATGCGCTCGACCGGGCCGCCCGGCACGAAGCGGGTGATGGTGAAGACGAGCAGGGTGATACCGAGAAACGTCGGGATGATCAAAAGCATCCGACGTAGGAAATACGACAGCATGGTGGAACCTCGTCCTTGTTGTTCTTTTATGGTCAGTCACATCCGGTGACCGACCTGTCCTTCCTGGCATTACTCACTGAATTGACTGGTATTGGCAGTCAATCCCGCTCGGTCACTGTAAAAGCTCTGCAACAAAAATCAAGTAGAACTAACCCGGGCAACGGTCAGTGACGTCAACAGCATAACTCACTGATGTTTTTTTCCAAAAAATCCAACTTCCATATAAAAAACTGCTACGCATTCTCATTTAACTTGTTTTTAATTATTGAAAAATTAATTGAGCACCCACATCAAAAACACAAAAAACCAATGAAAACAAAAAGATAAAATCAATCACACCCTGTTTTCATTTTATCCATAAAAGAAGAGGGAAATATCCCAAGAACGAGACCTGAACAGAAACTGCCTCACACCCAAATACAGATTTAAATACTGAGAAAATGTCATTACGCGATATGAAGAACATTGCGACAGGCGACTTATCGATAAGTTCAAAAATAATCAATAAAATGGCAAAAGACAAAATTAACAACGTTTTTACATTATTTTTCGCATTTATTGCGGAATAAAACGCCAAAAAATATGCCGAAATCCTACATAGTCTTCTAATCCCCCGTCTCTTCCCCATCCTGGCCGCTCCATTTGACGTCAATCATCAAACCTTGATAAGCCTTACGCACCGCTCCAACGAGGGCGGTAAAGGAAGCAAACAATAAACAATCAGGAAGGATACTAGCGATGCTTAGGAAAAGCAGACTCTCTGCTGCCGTAGCGTTTGCCTTGGCGAGCGCGGCAGTTGTGGCCACCCCTGTCCTGGCCGAAGAGGGCCAGAACGTCGAAAAACTGCAGAAAATCAAGGTCACCGGCTCGCGGATCTCCCGAGTCGATGTGGAAGGCTCCACCCCGGTCGTCTCCGTGACCAAGGCAAAAATCGAGCAATCCGGTCAACAGACCGTCGCCGATTACCTCAAACAGGCCTCCTACAACTCCTTTGGTGGCGTCTCCCCGGCTTCCGGCAGCTCCTTCCAGTCCCAATCCACCGTCGGCCTGCGCGGCCTGGGTTCAGAGCGCACCCTGGTCTTGCTGAACGGCAAGCGGGTCGCGGGTTCACCCACCATGGGTGGCACCTCCATCAACCTGAACACCATCCCCATGGCCGCCGTTGAGCGGGTCGAAGTCAACCTGGACGGCGGCTCGGCCATCTATGGTTCCGACGCCATCGGCGGTGTCATCAACGTGGTGCTCAAAGAGGGCTACGAAGGCCTGACCTTCCAGGGTCGCCTCGGCTCCCCGACCGAAGAGGGCGGTGACGAGAAGAGCGGCTCCGTCGTGGCAGGCGTCAACGGCGAGAAGGGTTCGCTGATGGCGGTCTACGAGCACGACAAGAAGGACGTCATCTACAGCCGTGATCGTGATTATCTTGCCAAGCAGGGCAACGATGCTCCCAGTCCCTATGGCCGCAACGTGGAAGGGATCACCGGCCTGGACGGCAACGGCGACCCCATCTGGAAATACGGCCCCCTGGCCGGCGCCACCAATGCAGACGGCTCATGCAAGGAGCCCTTCGTCGGGTTCGAGGGCGGCTGTAACTTCAACTACGGCCAGGTCGCGGCCACCACGGCCTCCCGCAGCCGTGACACCCTCTATGTGAACGGTCGCTACCACATCAACGACACCGTGGACTTCGTGCCGCAAATCATCGGCTCCCGGGTCGAGAGCTTCGGTCGCTTCGCCCCCGCCGCCGGCGCCTTCGCCATAGACCCGGCCAACCCGAAAAACGCCCAGTTCTTCGCCGACAACGGCCTGGATGCTGCCGCCACCCAGGGTCTGGGTGAAGCCGCTTACGCCTACTACCGCTTCAGCAACGTCGGTCCTCGTGACAACTACGTCACCGACATGACCGGCAGCCTGAACCTCGGCTTCGAGGGCACCGTCACCACCGAAAGCGTCGGTGACATGCAGTGGAACGCCGGTTACATGTATTCCAAGACCGACAACAAGGAGAACGGCACCGGTTACGTGCTCAAATCCGCCGCCCAGCAGGCCATCGCCGACGGCAAGTTCGTCGGTGGCGAGTTCGATCCCAAGAGCACGGCCGCCATGGCCGCCGACACCAGCCGCCGCTCCACCATGGACTTCTACCAGTGGTACGCCGGTGTCCAGTGGGACATGGGTGAGCTGCCGGCCGGTCCGGTCAGCTGGTACGCCGGTGCCGAGTACAACGACTGGGTCTATACCGACAAGTACGATGCCCAGTCCGAGGCTGGCAACATCATCGGCTCCGCCGGCAACTCCTCCGGCGGGGTGCGCGACGTCACCGCCGCCTACGTCGAGTCCCTGGTGCCCATCACCGAGCAGGTCGAGCTGAACCTGGCCGGTCGCTTCGATGATTACAGCGACTTCGGCAGCGCCTTCTCGCCCAAGGCGAGCCTGCGTTACCAGCCGCTCGACAACCTGATGCTGCGTACCTCCTGGTCCCGCTCGTTCCGTGCCCCCAGCCTGAGCGATCTCTACGCGGCTGACTCCTTCTCGGCCGACTGGGCCAAGGACTATGTCTACTGCGAGGCGAACGGCATCTCGGCAGCGGACTGCCCGAACCGCCAGTACGACACCACCCGCACCGCCAACGAGGATCTGAAGGAAGAGACCGCGGACACCTGGAACTTCGGGGTGGCCTACAGCCCGGTGGATGACCTGAACCTCTCCCTGGACTACTACACCATCAAGATCAAGGACGTGATCCAGCTGAACTCCCTGCAGTCCGTCATCTATGACGAGCTGAACAACGGCGGCTCCAGCAACATCACCCGCAACAGCCAGGGCAAGATCAGCGGTGCCATCGCACCTATGGTCAACCTGGGTACCCTGAACACCAGCGGCCTGGATCTCAAGCTGGATTACCGCTACGACCTGAACTCCGCCACCATTCGCTATGACCTGGGCGGCACCTACATCCTGGAGTACAAGGAAGGCCTGTACGCCGGTGGCCCCGTCATCGACAAGATCGGCCAGAACGGTCTGCCACAGATGCGCTTCAGCTCCGGCGTGGGTGTCAACGTGCCCCAATGGTGGAACATGGATACCTATCTGAGCGCGAACTACATCGACTCCCAGAGCCAGGACTACATCGCCGACACCGGTGAGGAAGTGGGCCACATCGCGTCCCAGACCACCTGGAACCTGAACGTCGGGGTGGATGCGCCCTGGAACGGCAAGATCCAGGTCGGGGTGAAGAACATGTTCAACGCGGGCCCGTCCCTCGAGAGCGATGGCTTCACCTATGACGACGAGCTCTACAGCATCGACGGTCGCATCTACTACCTCGACTACGCCCAGAAGTTCTAATCCACCAAGTAAGTGACAAGCCGGCCCACTCGGGCCGGCTTTGCCCAAGGTTCCAAGGAAGTCACGGAGATAGGGTAATCCTATGAAAACAAGGACTATTACAATGAAGAAAGCGCTCCTCGGCAGCCTGGTTTCGGCTGCCCTGCTGACCAGCTTCAATCTGAGTGCCGCCTCTGCCGGTCAGGCAGTGGACGCTCAAGCCGCCACCGACAATGCCTCCAAAGTATCCCAGCAGAAGATCGACAGCTACGCCGAGTCTGCCGAGTCTGCCCTGGCGCAGTACAAGGCCGCCCTGCGTCAGGTCGACAGCCTGCGCACCTACAACGAGCAAGTGGGCAAGATGGTCGACTCCCAGGCCACCGAGCTGGCCTCGATGCAGCGCCAGATCGCCCAGATCGATCAGACCAGCACCGAAGTGGTGCCCTTGATGCTCAAGATGATCGACTCCCTCGATCAGTTCGTCTCCCTGGATCTGCCGTTCCAGAAGGTCGAGCGGGAGGACCGCGTGGCGGCCCTGACCGACCTCATGAACCGGGCCGACGTCACCATCTCCGAGAAGTACCGCAAGATCCTCGAGGCCTACCAGATCGAGGAGGGCTTCAGCCGCACCATCGAGTCCTACAAGGCGAGCCTGGACAAGGACGGCGGCGAGAAGACCTACGAGTTCCTGCGCGTCGGTCGCATTGCCCTGCTCTATCAGTCCCCGGACGGCAACGAGACAGGCATGTGGAACAAGCAGACCCGCCAGTGGGAAGAGCTGCCCCAGGAGTATCGCAGTGCAGTGGAACAGGGCCTTCGCATCGCCAAGAAGCAGGCGCCTCCCGCCCTCATCAAGCTGCCGGTTCAAACTGCGGAGAAAGCATCATGAAAGGAATCAAACTTGCCATTGCCTCCCTGATCGCGGGAGCCACCCTGATCACCCTGCCGGTGACCGCCGCCGAGAAGCCGGTGGATCTCAACGCCCTGCTGAGCCAGGTCAAGGCCGCCAGCACCAGCGAATCCCAGCTCAACAAGGAGCGGGAGGCCCGCTTCCTGGCTGACAAGAACGAACAAGGGGCCCTGCTGGCCAAGGCCAAGGCGGAACTCGCCGCCGAAATAGCCAAGGGTGAAACACTCAAGGCCACCTTCGATGCCAACGACAAGCAGCTCACCGAGCTGACCGAGACCCTGCGCCAGCGTGCCGGCAACATGGGTGAGATGTTTGGCGTGTTGCGCCAGTTCGCCGGCGAGTTCAAGGGGATCTTCAACGCCTCCGCCCGCCGGGTCGAGCATCCGGAGCAGACAGCCCTGCTGACCCGCCTGGCGGAGAGCAAGGAACTCCCCTCCAGCGACGACCTGACCGCCTTCTGGACCACCACCCTCAGCCGCATGGTCGATGGTGGCAAGGTGAGCCAGATCCCGGCCACCGTGGTCTACGGGGAAGGCAACCAGGCCGAGAAGACGGTGACCCAGATCGGCGAGTTCAACACCGTTTCCGAGGGCAAGTACCTCACCTTCGTGCCGGAGACCGGCAAGTTCGAGCAGCTCTCCCGCCAGCCCGAGAATGCCGTGCTGGAGCCCGTCGCCAAGTTTGAACAGGGCAACGGCGCCGTCGAGCCCATCTTCATCGACCCGTCCCGCGGGGTGATCCTCTCCCTGCTGGTGCAGTCGCCAACTCTGAAGGAGCGTATCGATCAGGGTGGTTCCGTGGGTTACGTGATCCTGGCACTGGGGGTCATCGGTACCCTGCTGGCCATCTTCTGCGGCCTGCGTCTGTCGATGATCGGCACCTCCATGCGCAAGCAGCTGAAATCAGATCAGGTTATCAAGGGCAACCCCATCGGCGAGATGCTGGGGGCTTATCAGTCCCACCGCGGTGACAACATCGAGGATCTGGAATCCAAGCTCGACGAGATCATCTTGCGCAACGTACCCAAGTTCGAGAAGGGCATCAGCCTCATCAAGCTGATCGCCTCGGTCGCACCGCTGCTGGGTCTGCTGGGGACAGTGGTCGGGATGATCGCCACCTTCCAGGCCATCACCCTGTTCGGTACCGGGGATCCCAAGCTGATGGCGGGCGGCATCTCCGAGGCCCTGGTCACCACCATGCAAGGCCTGGTGGTCGCCGTGCCTATGCTGTTCCTCTACACCATAGTGCAGACACAGAGCCGTCGTCTCATCCAGGTCCTGGAAGAGCAGAGCGCCGGTTTCGTCGCCCGTTATCAGGAACGTCTGCACGCCGCCAAAGCCGCAGCCTAAGGAGTCACCCATGTGGTTCTGGTTGATTGAAGAAGTCGAGTCGGTCCGCCGGTTTCTGGGATTGGGGGGCGACGTGCTGGTCGCCCTGTTCTTCCTGACCCTGATGATGTGGGCCCTGCTGCTGGAGCGCTGGTTCTACTTCATGGCGGTCTATCCCAAACAGGTGAAGCAGACCAAGGCGACCTGGATGGCCCGCAGCGATCACCTCTCCTGGTCTGCCAAGCAGATCCGGCGCGAGCTGGTCTCCCGGGTCGCCATGGCGGTGGACAAGGGGATGCCGGTCATCAAGGTGCTGATCGCCCTCTGTCCGCTGATGGGGCTGCTCGGCACCGTAGTGGGCATGGTGCAGGTGTTTGACACCCTGGCCATCACCGGCACGGGTTCCCCCAGGGCGATGGCCTCGGGGATCTCCAAAGCGACGGTACCGACCATGGCGGGCATGATTGCCGCCCTTTCCGGCCTGTTTTTTGTCAACCAGCTCGATCACAAGGCCAAGTTGGCGGTGCAGAAGCTGGAAGACAACCTGAAACACGGCTGATGCAGGATGCACTCCCCCGGCCGGGTACTGCCCGCCGGGGCACAGAACAAGCAAGGAGTTTTTGCCATGAGAAAACGTCACAGCGACAGCGGTGCCGATGAGGCGGCCATCGATCTGACCCCCATGCTGGACATAGTGTTCATCATGCTGATCTTCTTCATCGTCACCACCTCGTTCGTCAAGGAGTCCGGCGTGGAGATCAACCGCCCGAGCGCCAGCACGGCCGAGACGGTGAAGAAGGGGAACATCATGGTCGCGGTCCGCGAAAACGGCCAGGTCTGGGTCGACAAACGGGTCGTCGAAGTGGGCGCCGTGCGTGCCAACATCGAGCGGCTGCGAGCGGAGAATCCGGAGAGCGCCGTGGTGATCCAGGCCGACACCGAGTCCCGTTCCGGTCTGGTGGTCCAGGTCATGGATCAGATCCGCATGGCCGGTGTCCAGAACATCTCCATCGCGGCGAGCAAGAGCAGCTGATGCCGGAGCGAGCACCATGAGATACCTGATAGCGATAGCGGTCTCCTGTGTGGTGGTGTTCTTCCTGTTTCTGGGAATGAACAAGCTCATCACACCGGATCACCGGGAGCTGACGGAGAGAGAAGACGTCACCATGACCGACTTCATTCGCCTCAAGCCCCAGGAGACCCTGCAAGAGAAACAACGGGAACTGCCCAAGCCGCCCCCCCCGAACCGCCCGCCTCCCCCACCCGAGATGGAAGTGGCGAGCACCGACAGGCCGAAGATGGAGAGCGCCCCCATGGACATGCCCAAGCTCGACATCCCGGTCAACATCGGCGGTGGCAACGCCCTCGGCGCCTACAGCACCGGCGGCGGTGGTGGCGGCATGGGGGGCAACAACGGCGCCATTCCCATGGCGACCTTCGAGCCCATGATGCCCCGCAAGGCGGCGCTGGCTGGCCTCGCCACAGGCAAGGTACTGGTGGAGTTCACCGTGACCGAACGCGGCACCGTCAGCAACATCCGCATCGTCAAGGAAGAGCCACGCAGCTATGACCTCGGCAAGGAGGCACGCAAGACGATTGCCAAGTGGACCTTCAAGCCGGCCATGGTGGACGGCAAGCCCCAGGCAAGCCGCATGCAGCAAGAGATCGAGTTCGCGGTCAACTAAGGAAGGTGGCGATGAAAAAGTTACATACCCTGATCCTCGCCCCGGTGGCCATGGCGGTACTGCTCAGTACCGCCGGCTGGGCCGCCGAGCAACCCGCCCTGTCTGACCGCGCCTACCGCGCGGTCAACAAGGCCCAGGCGTTGATCACCGAGAAGAAATACGGCGAGGCGAATGCCAAGCTGCAGGAGGCGCTGTCCGGCGCAGGCGAGCGGGTCTACGACAAAGGGGTCATCCTGCAGACCCTGGGCTTCGTGGCGGCCCAGCAGGAGAAATATGGCCAGGCGACCAAATACTTCGCCGATGCCATCGCCACCGGCGGCCTGCCGCAGCCGGTGGCCCAGCAGGTACGCTACAACCTGGCCCAGCTCTATATGGCGGAGGGGAACTTCAAGGGCTCCATCAGCACCATGAACCAGTGGTTTGCGAGCCTGGGCAAGGACGAGAAACCGACCCCGCACGCCTACATCACCCTGGCCAACGCCCACGTGCAGCTCAAGCAGTATCGGGAGGCCATTCCGGCGGTGGATCAGGCCATCAAGCTCTCGGCAGGCAAGGCGCCGGAGTCCTGGTATCTGCTGAAAATGGCGGCCCACTACGAGCTGAAACAGTACAAGCCGGCCACCGAGGTGCTGACCGCCCTGGTGGACAAGTTCCCGGAGAAGAAGAAGTACTGGACCCAGCTCTCGGCCATGCACATGCAGGCGGGCAACGATGCCAAGGCCCTGGCGGCGCTGGAAGGTGCCTACAACCTCGGCATGCTGACCGAGTCGACCGAGTTGCTGCGGCTCGCCAACTACCTGGCCTTCGCCGGCATACCCCACCGCGCCGCCCGCGTGATGGAAAAGGCGATGAAGGAAGGGACCATCGAGAGCAATGCGGCCAACTACAAGACGCTCGCCAACTACTGGCACCAGGCCAAGGAGCTGGATCCGGCCATCGATACCCTGGCCAAGTCCTACAAGCTGGCCCCCAGTGCCGATCTGCAACTGAAGATGGCGCGCATGATGATCCAGAGCAAGCGCTACCAGGATCTGGTGGCCTTCGCCGCCAAGCCTGCCGCCAATGCCAGCGGCGAACAGCGGGCGGATCTCAAGTTCCTGACCGGGGTTGCCTACTTCGAGCAGCAGAAACCGAAGGAGGCATTGAACGCCTTCACCCAGGCCGCCCAGCATGGCAACGTCAGTGGCCGCGCCTCCCCCTGGATCAGCTTCCTGAAGGAGCAGCAGGGCGGTGCCGTCACTCAATAAACCGGCACGCCATGGGCAAGAATCCGTCCATGGCGACTGCCCATCCACAAGGGGGTCAGCCCCGCAGCTTGCCTGGTGGCAATTGGCCGCTCTTCGGAGCGGTCTTTTTTATGGTCCCCTTCCTTTATATAGGCAGCAAAAAAATCCGGAGCCTGGGCTCCGGATTGGGTCATTGCGTTGAGGCGGGGTTGGCCCCTCAACCTGTCATCAGTAATTGCATACCAGCTTCCAACTGCCATCGCCCGCCTTGGGTTCGCTGCTGGTCCACCAGTTCGCCTGCCAGACCCCCTTGTTGTGGGTCATGCGGTCGGTGCCGTTGGCGTGATCCCCGCGTGGCCAGGTCGGATAGGCATTGTACTCCGCCGGGTTGACGCTCTGGCTGGTGCAGCTGGTGCCACCGCTACCGCCGTCACCGCCACTGCTGCCCCCCAGCACCGCCTCGGCCAGGGCCGGGAAGTCGGACTTCAGGCCTATGGTCTGGCTACCGGCAATCAAACGCATGCCGCTCGGTACGCCAGCGGCCGGCAGATAGTAGGTCATGGCCACTTCCACCTCGGTACCCGGCGCCCAGGCCTTCCAGGCCGGCAGCGTCAGTGCCACCTTGTGGAAGTCCTTCTCGCCTGCGATACCGTCGGAGTTCTGGTTGCCGCCGCTCTCCACCACGGTCAGCCCCATACCGCTCTGGTCGGTGATGGTGTCGGAGGTGGAAGTAGGCATCAGGAACTCGATGCGGGTGCCGCCCGGTATGGTCTGGGTCGACTTGTTGGTGAGCTTCAGAGTCGGGTTGATCGGGTAGTTGGAGTCCCCTTCCTTGAAGCCGGAGAGGCTCACACCTATGTCGAGCTGGGCGGCCGGTGCCGGCAGATCGTTCTGCTTCAGGGCCGCCTTGTCGGCCTTGCTGAACTTGTCGTAGGCGAGGCTGGTGAGGGTACTGCCCATCACGTACTCGTTCTTCGCGGCGTCGAAGTCATAGTCCCCCGCCATCTCCCAGAACATCACGCCCCCCAGACCGCGACTGACGATGTAGTCGAGCTTGTGGCCCATGGACTCTTCATCTTCGGTGGAGAGGAACACCTTCTTCTGCTCGTTCCACAGCCAGGGCGCATGCGCCTTGTCGTCGTAGTAACGCACGTACTGGCCTTGCATCACGTGGGCCGGGTTGTTGGGATCCAGACCCCAGGCCTGGCCGTAGCTCGGCAGTGTGGTGATGCCGAGGCTGGCCGCATGCTCCAGGTTCTTGGCATGCCACATGGGCACGGCACCACCGCCAATCTCCTTGCCGTTCTTGTCAAGGTCATGCCAGATGTTGTCGATGCCGACCGCCCCGTTGCCGCACGGAATGGTGCTGCCACCAGTGCCCGGCTGGCAATCGCTCTGGCTCGGCAGCGCCGCCTTGCCCCCCAGGCCGTGGGTGCCACCGGTGACCCCCTGCCAGCCACGGGTGTAGTAAGGCACCCCTATGTTGATCTTGCCCGCCGCCAGGGCGCCACGGAAGTAGTGAGCCGCCCAGGCGGAGTTGAGATAACCGATGCCACCGAACTGGGCCTGGGTGTAGACCCCCCACTGGGACAGCTCGGGATCCGCCTTGTTGTCGAACAGGGCGGCGTTGTGGCCGACGAAGTGGTTCCAGGCACCGTGGAAGTCATAGGTCATCAGGTTGACGTAGTCGAGGTACTGGGTGACCTGGAAGTTTTCCATGCCGCGCAGCAGGTAGGCCGAGGCCGGCGAGGCGATGGTCAGCATGTACTTGCGACCGTCCTCGGTCCCGGCGCTGTCGAGCTTGTTGCGCAGGGTCTTCATCAGCACTTCATAGTTCGCAAACAGCTTGCCGCGACACTGGTTGGAGAGCGGGAAATCGTTGGGGTTACCCGCATCCTTCATGGAGGTGGGGTACTCGTAATCCACATCCACCCCGTCGAAACCGTACTGGCGGATGAAGCCCACCGCCGAGTCAGCGAAGGCGTTGATGCCGGCGGTGTTGACCGAGCAGTCGCCCTTGGTGGTGGCGGCGTAGAAGCCGCGGGTATCGGCCCAGCCCCCCACCGAGATGAGGGTCTTCACGTCCGGGTACTGCTTCTTGTATTTCGACAGCAGGTTGAAGTGACCCTGATAGGCGAATTCGGGATCCATCTCGGCGCCCGGCACCCCGTCCCAGGTCATCTTGGTGGCGGCATCATCCACCTTGATGAGGTGGCTCTGTTCATCCACCGCCGCGAAGGCGTAGTTGATGTGGGTGATCTTGTCCCAGGGGATGTCGCCCACCAGGTAGGAGGGCAGGCCGTTCTTGCCGGTACGCCAGGAGGTGAAGTAACCGATGACGCGACGGCCATGGTCATCCCCCATGCACTCGCTGCCATCGGCGCGGTAGATCTGGCGCACGTCGCAGGAGAGGTTGCCGCCGGTGGGGGGCAGGGCCGCCTCTTCCACCTGCACGTCCACCTGGGCTGACTCGCCAGAGAGATTTGCCTTGTCGGTCGCCACCAGTTTGAGGCCGGTCAGCCCCTTGTTCTGGGGCGTCCAGCTCAGTTGCCAGGGGGCGCTGCTGTCTTCGCCCACCTTCTGGCCATTCACGAAGAGCTCGAGCTTGGCGACGTCGTCATTGGCGTCGGTCACATTGCCGGTCACGGTGAGGGCGCGGCCCAGGGTCACCTTGGCACCGGCGGCGGGGCTGGCGATGCTCACCTTGGGGGCCTCTGGCGCCACCACGGCGGCAACCTTGAAGCTGGAATCCGCCTCACTCAGCACCTTTCCGTCTTTATCCAGTGCCCGTGCCTTGAGAGCGTGATTGCCCACACCGGCGGCAGACCAGCTGGCGCTCCAGGGGGAAGCCGTGGCCGTGGCGACCAGGGTGCCATCGACCAGGTACTCCACCTTGGCCAGCGCCGTGGCCGGGCCGTTCAGGGTCACCGCCAGGGCCACACTGGCACCCTCGCTGACGCTGCTGCCCACGGCGGGGGAGCCGATGGCAACCACCAGGGCCGGCGGCGGCACCTCACCGCCATAGAGTTTCCAGGCATCGGCCCAGACGGCACCAACCCCGGGTTCGTAGTGGTAGGGGGAAGCCCCACACCAACCGGAGTAAGGGAATTCCTTGCATTCATAGAGGGCGCCTGCGTTGCTGACGATGTCGCCAGCCTTGTAGGCGGTGCCAGCCTGATAGGCGGGATAGGCGGCCTGCGCCCAGGCAGGGACGGCCGCAAGGGCGACCAGCATGGCAAGCCTGCTGGGCCTCAAGATCTGTTGCATATTGTTATCTTCCTTGTTTTGTCTTGGCTTTTTTAAGACCGGGAAAAGCGCAATCGCAACAGGGGACAAGGGAGCGACAACAGGCCATGGACGGGGCCACATACCCTCATGTCACCCCGGGGTAACCCCGCTGTCTGATCCGCTTGGGACAGATCGGAGGCTTTGCGTCCCGGCATCACTGCCGGTTTGCCCTTAACCTGGGTTCCGTGAGGAACGGCTCGAGTATAGGAAGCAAGTGGCAACCGCTCAATCTTTATTCTCTAAGGAAAATATGTGAATGCCAGCCAGTTCACACTTTCCTTCAATCGGCCAAATAAGAATTAAGTCATTAATATCAATCTGTTAGTCACGTCAGAAAAACGGACTCAGCCTCTTTTGTCTCCCCATAATGTGCGTTGCCTCACTGGTCAGAGCTGCCAGAAATGTGACAATGCGCGCCCTTAACCAACGCGCCAAGGCTATGGAAACACTGGCAAAAAATACCCATGAAAGGAACACCTACCCTGTTGCCGCTGGCCTGGCGCCGTCGCCACGGTTGATAACTTGCCACAACAACCAAGCTCGCAGCCAATGCGGGCTTTTTGACAGTCGTGCATAGAAGGCAGAGAGAAAAATAGGCAAAAACAAAAAGGCCACCGCGATAACGGTGGCCTTTTAATGTTTGGTGGAGCTACGCGGGATCGAACCGCGGACCTCTTGCATGCCATGCAAGCGCTCTCCCAGCTGAGCTATAACCCCAAGTTGTTGCGAATCAAGGTCAAGACCTTCACTCTGAATTTGGTGGAGCTACGCGGGATCGAACCGCGGACCTCTTGCATGCCATGCAAGCGCTCTCCCAGCTGAGCTATAACCCCAAATTCTTTACTCTTTAGACAATCGGTTCTGGCGGCCGTTTGCCCTTCTTCTAAATATTGGTGGAGCTACGCGGGATCGAACCGCGGACCTCTTGCATGCCATGCAAGCGCTCTCCCAGCTGAGCTATAGCCCCACAAAGGTCGGCCTGGGTGATACACACCGCTCTGCCCTGGGTACTGTATTACCAATTTGGAATCTGGTGGAGCTACGCGGGATCGAACCGCGGACCTCTTGCATGCCATGCAAGCGCTCTCCCAGCTGAGCTATAACCCCTTTGATTCCAGATTGTTCGAGGAGAATTTGGTGGAGCTACGCGGGATCGAACCGCGGACCTCTTGCATGCCATGCAAGCGCTCTCCCAGCTGAGCTATAACCCCAACTCACCTCGGCGCTACCAAAGTTATCTCTGGCAACGGAGGCGCATGATAGGCATCACCCGCTTTGCTGTCAACCCAAAAATAACACCGGCTCGAGCGTTTAGTCAAAATTCAGACAGTTAGCTGTTTTTACCGCCAACTGCATCGCTATGTCGCTGTTTTATGTCATGAATCTGAGCGCTGCACAAAAGCAAAGGGCACCCTTGCGGGAGCCCTTTTCAAGCAATGGCAGAGGCTTACTCGGCTGCCATCCGCGCTTCGATGATCGATGCGGGCGAGCACCCGCTCCTTACCCACCAGCGCCATCGCGGCGTCGATGCCGGGGGACTGACCCAGATCGGTGACGGCAATGTGCGATGGCAAGCTTACTCGGCAGCCATGCGCGCTTCGATATATGCCAAAGCGCGGTCGATGCGGGCGAGTACGCGCTCCTTACCCACCAGCGCCATCACGGCGTCGATAGCAGGAGATTGGCCCAGACCGGTGACGGCCACGCGCAGCGGCATACCGACCTTGCCCATGCCCTGACCCAGCTCGGCGGCAGTGGCTTCAATCAGCTCGTGCAGCGCTTCGGTGGTCCAGGTCTCCAGCGCCGCCAGCTTGGCCTTGGCCAGGGTCAGCGGCTCGGCAGCGACGCCACGCAGGTGCTTCTTGGCGGCCGCTTCGTCGATGGCCTCGTACTCTTCGAACAGGTAGCGGCTCTGGGCAGCCACTTCCACCAGAGTGTTGCAGCGCTCGGCCAGCAGGGTGACAACCTCGGCCAGTGCCGGGCCCTTGCTGGTATCGATGTTCTGGGCGGCCATGTGCCATTCCAGGTGCTTGGCCACATAGGCCGAATCCAGGCTGCGCATGTAGTGGTTGTTCAGCCACAGCAGCTTGTCGGTGTTGAAGGCGGAGGCGGACTTGGAGATGGCATCCAGGCTGAACAGCTTGATCATCTCGTCGAGGCTGAAGATCTCCTGATCGCCGTGGGACCAGCCCAGGCGCACCAGATAGTTCAGCAGGGCTTCCGGCAGGTAGCCGTCGTCCCGGTACTGCATCACGGAAACCGCACCGTGGCGCTTGGAGAGCTTGGCGCCGTCGTCGCCCAGGATCATGGAGACGTGGGCGAACTCCGGCACCGGCGCGTTCAGCGCCTTGTAGATGTTGATCTGGCGTGGGGTGTTATTGATGTGGTCTTCACCACGCACCACGTGGGTGATCTCCATGTCCCAGTCATCGACCACCACGCAGAAGTTGTAGGTGGGGGCGCCGTCGGTACGGCGGATGATGAGATCGTCGAGCTCGGTGTTGGCGAACTCGATGCGACCGCGCACGTGGTCATCGAACACCACGGAGCCTTCGGTCGGGTTGCGGAAGCGGATCACGTGGGGCGCATCGGCCGGGTGATCGTGGGCGTGGTCACGGCACTTGCCGTCATAGCGGGGCTTCTCGCCATTGGCCATCTGGCCTTCGCGCAGCGCCTCCAGCCGCTCCTTGGAGCAGAAGCACTTGTAGGCACGACCGTCGGCCAGCATCTCGTCGATGATGCCGTTATAGCGATCGAAACGCTTGGTCTGGTAGTAGGGGCCCTCATCCCAGTTCAGCTCCAGCCATTCCATGCCCTCAATGATGGCGTCGATCGCCTCCTGAGTGGAACGTTCCAGATCGGTATCCTCGATACGCAGCACGAACTCACCGCCCTGGCTCTTCGCAAACAACCAGGAATAGAGTGCGGTACGGGCACCGCCAACATGCAAGAAGCCGGTCGGGCTGGGAGCAAAACGGGTTTTGACTTTCATCTTTAAGCCTTGTGTAGAGGGCCTTGGGCCAATGCGTTAAAAAAACCGTCGCATTTTAGCACTCAGAATCACGGATGGGAAAACCATGCAATAGCCAGGGCCTAAACAGGTCTTCATTCGGTCGTGGCACCGTTCTTTGAGAGGGATCGCAAAACCTCCCCTCATTTTCCGCTTTGCTGGGCAACATTGCTGGAGGAATCTCCCGCCATGCCGATAATTCATACAACTTTCTACGCACAAGGAACACGAGATGCAGTTTCGCTCTATCCAGAATCGCATCCTGGTACTGGCGGGAGTCGCCATGACCACGGCCTTGGTCATCCTGATCCTGCTCAACCAATACTCGAGCAAGCAGACCCAGCAGCTGACCATCAGTTCCAGCCGCGCGGCCCTGCAGCAGGAGGCGTGGCAGAAGGTGAGTGCCAACGCCCGCGCCGAGGCCGCCACCATTACCCAGTTGCTGCAAAAGGGGCTCTCCTATACCCAGCAGATGGCCAGCGTCTTCGCCCAACAACAGGCGGGCAAGCTGCCGCTGGATCGCCAGCAGGCCACCGACTTGCTCAAGGCGCAGCTCAGCCTGGAGCCGCAACTCTACGGCGCCTTCGCGGGCTTCGAACCGAACGGCTTCGACGGCCAGGACAGCGCCTTCGCAGGCCAGAGTGCCCTTGGCAGCGATGACAAGGGACGCTTCGTCCCCTACTTCTATCGCGACAAGGAGAACATTGGCTCGGATCTGCTGCTCTCCATCGAGAAGAGCGACGCAGACGAATTCGGCAATCCGGCCAACGACTACTACGCCTGCCCGAAACGGGAGGGGCGCTCCTGCCTCGTCGATCCCTTCAAGGTGGACATCAACGGCCAGCAGGTGCTGGTGAGCACCATAACCACCCCCATCATGGTAAATGGCCAGTTCAAGGGCATTGCCGCGCTGGATCTGGCGGTAGACTCCATCAGCCGTCAGGCCCAGTCCCTCAACAGCAACATCTATGACGGCAAGGGCGAGACCCTGATCGTCAGCGCCGCCGGCGTCATCACAGGCACCAGCGGGGACCCCAGCCTGCTCGGCAGCCGCGCCGACAAGCTGCTGGGCGACGGCTGGCAGCAATACCTCAAACCCGAGCTGCAACGCCAGGAGCTCGACGAGGCGTTTCGCATCTCTGTGCCCATCGCGGTGCCGGGCATGGCCCGCAACTGGGCCATCATCGTCACCCTTCCCTACCAGGTGGTGCTGGCAGGTGCCGATCAGCTGGAGAGCCAGCTCACCGAGATGAACCGGGCCGCCATGACCCAGCAGCTTATCGGTGCCCTCATCGTACTGGTGCTGGCCCTGGCTACCATGCTGGCGATCGCCCGCAGCATCACCGGCCCCATCCGCCAGATGGTCAGCCTGGTGGATGACATCGCCGATGGCGAGGGGGATCTCACCAAGCGCCTGAACACCCGTGCCCAGGACGAGCTGGGAGCTCTGGCACGCGGCATCAACCGTTTCATCGACAAGTTGCAGGTGCTGCTCGGGGATGTGCAGAAAACCGCGAGCGAGGTCCATCGCCACGCCGGGGATACCGACCGCATCGCCGGCCAGACCGACACCAACTTGCAGCATCACCAGGCTGAGATGGAGCAGATGCTGACCGCGGTGCAGGAGATGTCCTATGTCAGCCAGGAGGTGGCCACCCACGCCAACAACACCGCCGACTCCGCCAAGCAGGCACAGGGCGCGGCGGATCAGGGCAAGGTGCGCTTCCAGCAGGTGATCCAGTCCATGCACAAGGTGGCGGCCGAGGCGGGCAAGGGGGCCGAGGTGGTCGAGGGGCTGGCCCACGACAGCGAACAGATCACCAGCATACTCACCGTCATTCAGGGCATCGCCGATCAGACCAACCTGCTGGCGCTCAACGCCGCCATCGAGGCGGCCCGGGCCGGCGAGCAGGGACGCGGCTTTGCGGTGGTGGCCGACGAGGTGCGCAAGCTGGCGGGCAACACCCAGCAGGCGGTGCAGAACACTCAGGAGCTGATCGAGAAGATCCGCCACAGCTCGGCCAATGCAGTCAACGCCATCCAGCAGAGCCAGCAGTTGACCCATCAGGCGGTGAACGAGGCCGATCTGGCAGAGGCGGCCCTCGACAGCATCTTCCAGGCCATTGCCACCATCAACGACATGACCTATCAGATAGCCTCCGCCGCCGAGGAGCAGAGCTCGGTTTCCGAGACAGTCTCAGGCAACCTGTCAAAAACCAACGCACTGGCCAACGACATCGCCCAGGATGCGACCAATACGGCGAAAGCCAGCCAGGCCTTGCGCCAGGCGGCCGAGCGTTTGCAGCAGTTGCTGGGGCAATTTCGTCTCAGCTGATAATTTTCATGCTCAGGGCTCTCCCCCTCGGGGGCGAGTCCGTTTACCATAGGCGCTATATTTGCCTGATGGCAGGCAATGTAGTGAGAGGTAAATGCCGTGCCCACCCCGGACCGTCGCCCACGTGGCCATAACAGACGAGCCCAGCAGCGTCGCCAAGACGAATCACAAGGAACCCTGCTCCATCGTATCAATGCAGCGACCCTGCCCCTGCGTCAACGCCTCGGTCAGGGCATGAGTGGCCTTGGTCAACGCAACAAGGAACCCAGAACCAGTTCATTCAAGCTGGCGAGCCCGCTGCCTCGCAAGCACACCATAGGCCTGCTGGTGCTGGTGCCTCTCTGGCTGTTGCTGCTCGCCTGGGAACCCGCCCCCGCCGCCCCCAAGGCGGCGCCTTCCGGTTCACTCGCCGTGCCATTGGCCGTGCCCACCCAGGCGCTGACCGTGGGCAACGGAACCGCAAGCAGTGCGCCGGCCGCGCCCAAACCGGTCGAGGAGAAGGTGGATGGCACCTGGCTGCAGCACGAGGTGCAGGCTGGCGAGACTCTCTACTCCATCTGGCGCAAGTTTGAACTGCCTGGGGCCGAGCTGAGCCGCCTGATCGCCATCGAGGGGCCAGACAGGCCGCTGACCCGGCTGCAATCGGGCAAGTCGGTGTTCATCCTGGTGGACACAGGACGCCGGATCCAGCGGGTCGAGATCCGCTCCTTCGGTCAGGCAAACTACCGCTACGACCGACAGGGTGAAGGGTTCGCCCTCAAGGAATAAAAAAACGGGAGGCCATGGCCTCCCGTTTTTTTGACCAGAAGCATGAAACAAGCCGCTGACTTCCCAATACTTTTAGCTCGCTCAAAAAATGAAAAGTGCCAAATTGACAAGGGATCGGGCTCCAGTACAATCGGTTGTGCTTTAGACAGGGATTGTACTGCATGCCACTGGAACAAATTGACGTAGTCAGTCATGGGTAGGCCCCTGCATTCTAGGCAAATGCTGCCCAACAAGGCGTTAGTTTCATTTTGTTATAGATAGGACTTACCACATGTCTGACATTCGCACCGGCCAAGTAAAATGGTTCAACGAAACCAAGGGTTTTGGCTTCATCGAGCAATCCCAGGGACCGGACGTTTTCGTTCACTTCTCCTCCATCCAGAGCACTGGTTTCAAGACCCTGGCTGAAGGTCAAAAAGTCCAGTTCACCGTGACCCAGGGCAAGAAAGGCCCCCAGGCTGAGAACGTGACTCTGCTCTAAGCCGCACTAGTGAACTCGCAGGAGGAGCCAAGGCCCCTCCTATTTTTTTGCCCGCCGTTTCCCCTTCCCCGCCACGCTCATAAGCCTGTCCGCAGCAACCACAACCCTCCCCCACACCTGTGCACAAAGCGGCTACAGAAGACATGGGTCTGATCTGGCTGAATGCCGGATACGACAAATCATCGCTGCGCGATGTGATGGACAATTCAAATGGATGATGAGGACTTCGAAGAGAGATTGGAGCGGGAAACGAGACTCGAACTCGCGACCCCGACCTTGGCAAGGTCGTGCTCTACCAACTGAGCTATTCCCGCAACAGGATGTCTTCTGCAAGTGATTGGAGCGGGAAACGAGACTCGAACTCGCGACCCCGACCTTGGCAAGGTCGTGCTCTACCAACTGAGCTATTCCCGCATCGGAATAATCATCTGCAGTAGCTTACTAATACGTATTGGAGCGGGAAACGAGACTCGAACTCGCGACCCCGACCTTGGCAAGGTCGTGCTCTACCAACTGAGCTATTCCCGCTACATGTGTCTTGAGGCTGTGCTGATGATTGGAGCGGGAAACGAGACTCGAACTCGCGACCCCGACCTTGGCAAGGTCGTGCTCTACCAACTGAGCTATTCCCGCATCGGAATATCATCTGCAAACTTTTGGAGCGGGAAACGAGACTCGAACTCGCGACCCCGACCTTGGCAAGGTCGTGCTCTACCAACTGAGCTATTCCCGCAACTACCTTAAAACGGCCGTACAGCATTTGGTTGCTTGCGCTACTGTACGGGAGCCGAATTATAAGAGCAGTCATTCCAATTGCAAGGGCTTTTTTGTCACTGTGCAGCCGTTCGCTCAAAAGCTGGCCGAACTGCCGATTTTAGCAACCGGACGACGGCAACCCCTTGCCGGGGACTCAGATTTTGAAGACATGGCTGCGGTAGAACTGCAGTTCGGCGATGGACTCACGGATGTCGTCGAGCGCCTGGTGGGAACCGCTCTTGGTGAACTTTTCCAGCAGCTCCGGCTGCCAGCGGCGCACCAGCTCCTTGATGGTGCTGACGTCGACGTTGCGGTAGTGGAAGAAGGCTTCCAGCTCCCCCATGTGCTTGACCATGAAGCGGCGATCCTGGCCAATGCTGTTGCCGCACAGAGGGCTGGTGCGCTCCGGCACCCACTGGCGGATAAAGTCGAGGGTCTCGGCCACGGCGCGGGCTTCGTCGTGCTCGCTCGCCTTGACCCGGGCTACCAGTCCGCTCTTGGTGTGGGTGTTGACGTTCCACTCGTCCATCTTGGCCAGCTCTTCATCGCTCTGGTGAATGGCGATGACGGGCCCTTGTGCCAGCACGTTCAGATCCTTGTCGGTGATGATGGTGGCAATCTCCAGAACCACGTTCTGTTCGGGGTCCAGACCCGTCATCTCCATGTCGATCCATACCAGGTTCTGCGCGCTGACTGTCATGATTGCTCTCTCTATTGGGAGGAATGGCGGAATTTTGCCAATTTGCATGTATCATACTGGCTTTGGATCTGTTCATAAACTGGCGAATCGAGTGGCAAAGAAAGCAAAACTCAATCTGGGTCAACAGAGGCGCGTTCAGGCCAACCGCGAGCGGCGGCTGCAAAAAGATCACACCACTGTGGTGGATGACACCCTGTTTGGCCCGGCCATCGAAGGGGTGGTGATCAGCCGCTTCGGCCAGCATGCGGACGTGGAAGCCGTCGACGGCACCATACACCGCAGCAACCTGCGTCGCAGCAGCATCAACAGCCTGGTGTGCGGTGACAAGGTGGTGTGGCGTCCCGGCCTCAATGCCGCGACCGCCGGCGTCATCGAGGCGGTACATCCCCGTCACTCCGTGCTGACCCGGCCGGACTTCTACGACGGGGTCAAACCCATCGCCGCCAACATCGACCAGATAGTCATCGTTTCGGCGGTGATGCCCGAGTTCTCCACCAACATAGTCGACCGCTACCTGGTGGCGGCGGAAGACGTGGAAATCGCGCCCCTCATCGTCCTGAACAAGGTCGACATGCTGGACGAAGCGGCCCGCACCCGGGTCGAGGGCCAGCTCGCCGCCTACCGCAAGCTCGGCTACCCGGTGATCCTGGTAAGCTGCGAGAGCGGTGAGGGGCTCGATGCGCTCAAGGCCGCCCTGACCGACAAGATCAGCATCTTCGTCGGCCAGTCCGGGGTGGGCAAGTCGTCCCTGACCAACGCCCTGATGCCGGGGCTCGGCGTGCTCACCGGCGAGATCTCCGAAAACTCGGGGCTGGGCACCCACACCACCACCACGGCGCGGCTCTATCACTTCCCGAGCGGCGGCGATCTCATCGACTCCCCCGGGATCCGCGAGTTCGCCCTCTGGCATCTGGAAGCCGATCGCATCACCTGGTGTTTCGTGGAGTTTCGCGACTACCTCGGCAGTTGCAAATTCCGCGACTGCACCCACAAGGATGATCCCGGCTGCGCCCTGCGGGCGGCGGTCAGCAGTGGCGCCATCAGCCCTGACCGCTTCCACAACTATCACCGCATCCTGGAAACCATGCAGGAAGCCCGCCACGGTCGGCAACAAGCCCGGCTGTGACCCAATCAACCTCCCTCTTTTTAGAAAGAGCAGATGAAGATCATGAGCATCACTGACAACCTGAAAATTGCCGGTCAATACTGCCTGCCCAAACACGCCCTCTCCCGCCTGCTCGGCAAGCTTGCTGCTGCCGAGGCTGGCAACCTCACCACCCGGGTGATCGAGGCCTTTATCAAGCAGTACGGCGTCGATATGAGCGAAGCGCTGCACGAAGATCCGGCACACTACGCAAGCTTCAACGCCTTCTTCACCCGCGAGCTCAAGCCGGGGATCCGTCCGCTGGTCGAGGATGCCATGACCCTGGCCCTGCCGGTGGACGGCACCGTCAGCCAGCTCGGCCCCATTAGCCAAGGCCGCATCATCCAGGCCAAGGGCCACGACTACAGTGCCCGCGAGCTGCTGGGCGGCTTTGAGGATCTGGTGGCGCCATTCAAGGATGGGGACTTTGCCACCATCTATCTGGCGCCCAAGGATTACCACCGCATCCACATGCCGCTGGACGGCGTGCTGGAGAGCATGGTGTTCGTACCGGGGGATCTCTTCTCCGTCAACCCGCTCACCGCCGAGAAGGTGCCCAACCTGTTCGCCCGCAACGAGCGGGTGGTTGCCACCTTCCGCACTCCGCACGGCCCCATGGCGCTGGTGCTGGTTGGCGCCACTATCGTCGCCAGCATCGAGACCATCTGGGCCGGCAACATAGCGCCGACCAAACAGAAGGAAGTGGTACGCTGGGATTACACCGGCGACGAGGCCATCACCCTGCAAAAAGGCGCCGAGATGGGGCTGTTCAAGCTCGGCAGCACCGTCGTCTGCCTGTTTGGCCCCGGCATGCTGGCCGGTTTCGAACCCCATCTGGCCAACGGCGTCACCACCCGCATGGGTCAGCCCTTTGCCAAGCTGGCGGAGCAGGCATGAGTGACCAGTCCAAGCCTGCTACCTCGCAGAAAAACAACCCGCTGCACGGGCTGACCCTGGAGGCGATCGTCACCGCCCTGGTCGAGCATTACGGCTGGGAACAACTGGGGCAGCAGATCAACATCCGCTGCTTCACCGACGATCCCAGCGTCAAGTCCAGCCTGAAGTTCCTGCGCAAGACCCCCTGGGCGCGAGAGAAGGTAGAGAGCCTCTATCTCTACGTTCAGCGCAAACAGGCCAAACAGAAGGAAGACCCCAGTGGCGTTTAAGATTACCTACACCTACAAGAAGCAGGCCAAAGAGATAGGCTACGCCAACGACAAATTCAACAGCATCTATGACGCCATTGCCGCGGCCGAGGGGCTGGATCTCTCCAGCTTCCACGCCATGGAAGCCCAGCTGGCCCAGGTGTGCCGCCGCGACAAGAAGAGCGTGAAGGACTACAGAGAGAACTACTTCAAGGAGCTGGGCTTCTCCAACGTCGTGATCGAACGGGACAATCTCGAAGACAAGCAGGAATGAGCATGCGAACCCTGACTCTGATGGCCGCCTCCCTGCTGCTGGCGGCCTGCAGCACCCAGCCTCCCCAGCTGGTCGGCAACGATCAGGATGCCCACGGCTGCCGTGCCAGCGCCGGTTACCAGTGGTCGGCATTGACCAACCAGTGTGTGCGGCTGTTCGAACAGGCGGTGCGCCTGCAATCCCTCGAGGCCACCGAGACCGGCAGCGCCTTCGTGCTGTTCAACGCTGATCAGAGCAAGGCCGAGCTGACCCTGCCAAGCGGCGAGCTGATCCCCCTTGACCGCCAGGGCGAGGAAGGAAACTGGTCCTGGCAGGGAGGGGCCTACCAGCTCTTCCCCTGGAAGGGCTATGTGCTCAAGTCCGGTGAGCGGGCGCTGTTTCACGGTGACAGCGCACTCCAGCCCTGATCCCCTGAGATAAGCATCCAACCCCCGGCCCAGCCGGGGGTTTTGTTTCTGGAAAGCGCAAACCATGGCCGGCAGGTCAGCCCGCAGACAAAAAAGCCACGCCCGTGGGGCGTGGCAAAGGTAGGCAGGGTCACTCAACTTGCTGGGACCAGCAGGGACTGGCCGGCAGACCGACAACCTGGCGGCAGGGCGGCGTCAGAGCCGCCCCACCCTGGCTCAACGATCGATGGCGTCCAGCACCCGGGCGGAGTAGACCATGGCGGCCCCGGCATTCATGGCAACGGCAACCCCCAGTGCATCGGCGATCTCCGCCCGGCTGGCCCCCTGCTTGAGGGCGGCATCGGCATGGACGGCGATGCAGCCATCGCAGCGGGTAGTGACGGCCACCGCCAGCGAGATGAGCTCGCGGGTCTTGCCATCGAGCACGCCGCTCTTGCTGCCGGCGGACGACAGCTGCTGATAACCCTTGAGGGTATCCGGGCTCAGGGTGCCCAGCTCCATGACGCGGCCCATCAACTGTTTACGGTATTGATCCCAGTCTTGCATCTTGACTCTCCGGTTTGGCAGAACAGGCCCCTGCCTGTTCGATGAAACCAGTATTGCATCGAGAAGTGAGTCGTTTAATACTTTAAAGACGCAAATAACAGTCAAATAGAATCATGGACCAGATAGACCAGCTGATCAGCCAGGCCGGCATCCAAGGCACGTTCGACCTGCGCTGCCTCTATCGCGGCGGTTTCAGACTGCCCCATGAGCAGAGCCCGGCCGGGGTGATGCCGTTTCACCTGCTGATGAAAGGAGAGATCCGGGTCACCACGGTGCAGGGCGATGACGTGACCCTGCGGCCGGGTGATCTGCTGCTGCTGCCCGGAGGCGAGCCCCATACCATCTGGCGGGAAGGCGATACCCTGGCCTTGGCCGAGCCGGGCGACGGGCTGCTACCGCTGAGGGGAGATGGCGGCGATCAAGTGGAGTTTCTGTGCGGCGAGTACCGCTATAAGGGGCCGCTGCGGCCGCTGTTGCTGGATGCCCTGCCGAGCCCGCTCTGCATCCCGCTACTCACCAGCGAGTCGCAACAGGCGCTGCGCCTGGTACTGAGCCTGATCCACCAGGAGCTGCAGCGCGAACAGCAGGGCTCGGGGGCTGTGCTGACGGCCCTCAGTCAGGTGCTGCTGGCCATGGGGCTGCGGGCCCATGCCAGCGATCCGCACGGGGCGCTCGGGCTGATCGGCGCCCTGCAAGACCCCAGGCTGGGCCGTTCGCTGCAGGCCATGCTGGCCGACCCGGCCCATCCCTGGAGCGTGGATGAACTGGCGGCGCTGGCCGCCATGTCCCGCGCCACCTATTTTCGCCACTTTCGCCAGCGGTTGGGCTGCAGCGTCTGGGACTTCATGGTACGGGTGCGGATGGTGCGAGCGGCCGAGCTGCTGCGCCACCCGGATCAACTCCCCCTCGGCGAGGTGGCGCAGCGGGTCGGCTATCAGTCGGAGGCCTCCTTTGCCAAGGCATTCAAACAGTCGAGCGGGATGGCACCTGGCCGCTTTCGCCAGCAGGGCTGGCCTGCCCTGCTCGGCTAGCGGGCCAAAAACAAAAACCCCGTTGCAGGCAACGGGGTTTCATGCGCTCCGGCAGGGCAGGATCAGTTGCCCAGGGTGGCGAACAGGCTCTGCTCCAGGCTGCCGCGGGAGACGCAGACCGGCGTGATGGAGGGGGCCAGCACGCGCTCGCCGGAGGACTCGACGAAGTAGAGCTGGGTATTGCCCTTGACGTTGACGGTCGCCACGCTGTTGTTGCCGCTCTGGGTGATGATCAGGTTGATCTGCAGATTGGGGTTGCCCAGTGCAACCTTGGAACCCATGGTGCCGCAATCCAGCCACTCCAGCCCGTCGGCCGAGTTCTCGACGTTGGCAGTCATCAGACCTGAACCACGCTGGCTGTTTTCGATGTTGAGACCGTGATCGCCAAACCACTTCTCGGCGCGGGCCCACACCAGATCCACCGGAATTGCCATCTCCTGGGTGTTGTTGGTCGCTTTGGCAACCGGCGGGGTATAGCGGTACTGTTCGCCGCCATTGTTGTCACTGGCACAACCCACCATCAACAGGGCCAGGGCGCCCCCCATTATCTTCTTCATGCTGCTTCTCTCATCCATAAGGCCACCACAGGCCAATCGGCGGCTATTATGGCGATCACGACACAGACTGTCAGCAGGGATCCACATAAATGGTGGATTCTTAACCCAAGCTTTACAAAACTGACCTGTTATCATAGATTTGCTCGAAGTCTCCCCCGTGAGTGCTCACGTGAATTCTTCGCTCTCCCTGGCGCTGCTGCAGCAGATCATCGACCAGTTACCCATGAATATCTTCTGCCGGGATACGGCCGGACGGTACCTGTTTGCCAACAAGGCCTTCGCCCGGGAGGCAGGACTACAGCAGCCAAGCGACCTCGTCGGCAAGACGGACGCCGAGATGCCCTGGGGCGATCAGTTCCGTGAGGAGGACGTGCGCCTGCTGGCCGAAGGAAAACCCCTGCTGCACCAGCAATGGCACTGCCACAGTGGCGCCAACACCAACTGGATGGAGATCCACAAGGTGCCGCTCTATGACGAGCAGGGCAACCCCCTTGCCCTCTTTGCCATGATCAGCGCCATCGATCAGCGCAAGGAGCTGGAGCAAACCTTCCGCCAGCAGCAACTGTTGCAGCGCCGCCTGCTGGATGCCATCCCGGATCTTATTCGCCTCGAAGATCACCAGGGCGTGCTCATCGACTGCAATCAGGCTTTTCTCGACTTCATGGGCCTGACGGCAAGCGACGCCCTGGGTCGACGAGTGCCCCCCCGTCTACCCGTCGAACAGACCCTGGGACAGGGTGAATATTGCGTGGTGGATGCCCAGGGCAAGGGCCGCCATCTGGAAGTCACCCGGGTCGAAGTCCCGGACGACGAGGGTAACGCCCTCGGCATTCTCACCCTGAGCCGTGACATCACCGGACTGCGTACCACCCAGGCCCAGTTGCAGCAGGAGCAGCTCTACGACAGCCTCACCGGCCTGCTCAAGCTCTCCCACTTCCTGCAGACCAGCCGCCACCTCGGCGCCCGCAAGGCCAGCCTGCTGTTGGTGGATCTGCAACATTTTCGCGAGATCAACGATCGCTTCGGCATCCGGGTCGCCGACCGCCTGCTCAGCCAGGTGGCGCGTCGCCTGCAACGGCTGGCGCCGCCTCAGTCCCTGCTCTGCCGGGTCACTGCCGATGACTTCGCCCTGCTGCTGCCCGAGCTTCCCCTCTCCCTGGATGAGTGGAGCCGCAACCTGCAACAGGAACTGATGGCCCCCTACCAGGTCGAGGAGCACAGGATCCAGATCCCGGTCTTCCTCGGCATCGCCCACGGCAAGGCCAAGGAGGCCGAGCGTTTGTTGAGTCACGCGGAGGCCGCGCTGGCACAGGGCAAACGTCAGCAGCAACACTGCACCCTGTTCGATCCCGATCTCGATGCCAAGCTCAAGCGCCGTCAGCTCATCGCCGCCCAGTTGCCGCTGGCCATCAAATCGGCCGAGCTGACCGCCGTCTACCAGCCCATCATCTGCACCCACAGCAACCGGCTGCACGGGGCCGAGTTGCTCTGCCGCTGGCCTCACCCCGAGTTCGGCATGATCTCCCCCGATGAGTTCATCCCCCTGGCGGAAGAGCTGGGCCTCATCGGCCAGCTCGGTCAACTGATGCTGGAGCTGGGCTGTGCCCAGCTGGCGCGCTGGCAGGTGGCGGCCCCTGACCTGGTGCTCTCCATCAACCTGTCACCGCTGCAGTTCCGCGATCCCGAACTCTGCCCGCAGATCTTCGCCTGCATCGAGCGCCACGGGCTCGCCCCCTGGCAACTGGAGCTGGAGATCACCGAAGGGGTGCTGATGGAGAATGCCGACGAGATAGAGAGCAATCTGACCTGCCTCATCGAGGCGGGCTTCCAGCTCGCCATCGACGACTTCGGCACCGGTTACTGCTCGCTCGCCTACCTGCCGCGGCTGCAGGTGGCGACCCTCAAGCTGGACAAGAGCTTCACCCAGGGACTGGCCAGCAACCAGGCCACCACCGCCATCGTCCGCTCCGTCATCGGTCTGGGTCATGAACTCGGCATCAGGATCACCGCCGAAGGGGTAGAAACGGTAGAGCAGCAGGCCTGGCTGGTACAGGCTGGCTGCGATCGACTGCAGGGCTATCTGTTCAGTCGCCCCCTGCCCCCCGGGGAGTTTGCCAGCAACTACCAGTTGCCAGCTTGACCCGCCACCAACAACGAGGCCACCCCAGGGGTGGCCTTTTGATTGTCTGGCAGTGTATCAGCCGTCATGGACCATGATGCACACAGCCGCCGCCGACCCAGGCTTACTCCTGGAAGTAAGTGCCCCAACCGTCGTAGTCCACACCGTACTTTTCCAGAATAGGCAGCATCTTCTCGATGTCAGAGACGATGGTCTCGATATCCAGCTTGCACTCCACGGTAGCATCGAAGCAGAAGATGGTGGCGCCGTCGTCCAGTTCCATCTCCTCGGCATCGGTCACTTCGAAGCCGGCCTTGAACAGGTCAACCGCCGCCTTCTCCAGCAGATCGAAGTCCTGGCAGGCAAAGTGGTGCTCAATCTCGTAGTCCAGATCCGGGTTGCTGCCATCGGCCAGCAGCTCGTTGACGATGGCGGTGGTCTCTTCGCGCCACTCTTGCATGTTGATACTCATATAAACCCCAGACGGTATTGGATGGATGTAGCCCCTGCTGGCGGGCACGCTGCGGCCGTGTCGGCCCGCTCGCCGCCAGGGGGTGGTTGCGGCAAAGCATACCCGCAGAGCGCAACGGGCTCAATGCGGCGGACCAAGATAACTGCCTCTCAAGCCTCCTCCCAAATGGTGGTGTCCGTAAAAAGGTTAAAAAAGTGTAATAACCCACCATTGACAAGTGTCACCCATAGATACCTTCATCATCCGGCACAAGACAGTCAAAACACATCACACACTCCTTTCGGGTCAGCGTTTTCCACCATCGAGGTGCTGATGACAAAGGACCAATCCAAAGGCATAAAGGGACGCGGGTGAATCACTCCCCGTCCGGAAAAGGAGCCCGACGGGCTCCTTTTTGATCATGTGAAGGAGCACATTGCAATGCCCAAAACAACAATAACGAGCCTGCTTCTCGGCTCGACCCTTATGATTGGAAACCATGTCATGGCCGCCCCGGTCCATGGCCCCTTCGATGCCCCCCTCGCCGACGAGGTGAAGGTGCTGGAGATGCTCAAGAAGAGCGGCCGGATCCCGACCCTGGCCTCTCCCGAGATGGAGCAGGCGGCCCTGACCCGCTATTACCGCGACAAGTCACGGGCCTACAACGGCAACAGTGGCACCCTGGCGGTGAAAGAGGGCAAGGTACGGGAGCGCATCCTCAAGAAGATCCGCCTGAACGGCACCGCCCGCCCCGGCGATCGGGTGCCCACCTTGCTGCTCAAGGCCATCGAGAAGGAGCATTACAGGGGCAAGATGCGCAAGGACAAGATCCTCGCCATCCTGGTGGACTTCCCCGACTACCCGAAGAACAGCGTTACCCCCGAGCTCACCAACATGTACTACCCGGACTACAGCCAGGCGCACTACAACGATCTGCTGTTCTCATCCAAAGGCTATGCCGGTCCGAACGGCGAACGCTTCATCTCCATGCGCCAGTTCTACGAGCAGCAGTCCGGCCAGAGCTACAGCGTGCGCGGTCAGGTGGCGGGTTGGTACACAGCCGGGAAGGACGCGGCCTACTACGGCAGCAACCAGAACGAAACGGCGGTACGGGAGCTGGTGAAGGAGGCGCTGGCGCAGGTGGCGGCAGATCCTGCCATCGATCTGGCCGAGTTTGATCAGGAGGATCGTTACGATCTCAATGGCAACGGCAACCGGGACGAGCCGGACGGCCTCATCGACCACCTGATGATCTTCCACTCCAGCGTCGGCGAAGAGGCGGGGGGTGGCGATCTCGGCGAGAATGCTATCTGGGCCCATCGCTGGAACCTAGGCGCCCCCTACCCCATCCCCGGCACCAGCAGCCCGAACGGCGATTTCGGCGGCCAGTTCGCCGCCTACGACTACACCATTCAGCCCATCGATGCGGCGGCCGGGGTCTGTGCACACGAATATGGCCACGATCTGGGATTGCCGGACGAGTACGACACCAAGTACAGCGGCAAGGGGGAACCGGTGGCGACCTGGTCCATCATGTCCTCAGGCTCCTGGGCCGGGGTCATCGGCGGCACCGAGCCGACCGGATTCTCCCCCTGGGCCAAGGAGTTCCTGCAGGCCTCCCTCGGGGGCAACTGGCTGCACGGCAGCAATGTGCAGCTTGCCGATCTCAACCCTCGCGGCAACGTCTACATGCTGGATCAGGCCAACGACAAGGGACGCAACGATGATATGGTGCGCATCAACCTGCCCGCCAAACAGGTGCCCCTCAACCCGCCCTATGCCGGTCAGTACCAGTACCACGGCGGCAAGGGCAACAACCTGGACAACCGCATGAGCCTCAAGCTGGATCTCGGCGGCAGGCAGAGCGCCAGCCTGCTCTTCAAGGCCTGGTATCAGATCGAAGATGGCTTTGACTACGGTCGGGTGCTGGTCAACGGCGAACCCATCCCAGGCAACCTGACCACCAGCGACGATCCGAACGGGATCGGCTTCGGGGTCGGCATCACCGGCAACTCCAACGGCTGGACCGATGCCGAGTTCGACCTCACCCCCTGGGCCGGCCAGCAGATCACCCTCACCCTGCAATACCAGAGCGATGGCGGCGTGGCCGAAAACGGGCTGTTCGTGGACGAGCTGCAGATCCTCGCCGATGGCGACACCCTGCTGAGCGACGGGGCCGAGGGCAGTGCGGCCTTTACCCTGGCCGGCTTTGTGAAGAACGATGGCAACGAGGCCAAGGATCACTACTACCTGGCCGAGTGGCGCAGCCATGCGGGGGTGGACAAGGGACTAGCCCACATCAACGTGGCCGACCAGCTGATGCGCTACGAGCCGGGTATGCTGCTCTGGTACGTGGACAGCAGCCAGGCTAACAACTGGGTGGGCCAGCACCCGGGTGAAGGCTTCCTCGGGGTGGTGGACGGGGATCAGCGCACCCTCACGTGGAGCGATGGGGCCGTGGCCGGCACTCGTTACCAGATCCACGATGCTGCCTTCGGCCTGGGCTTCCAGCGCCCCCTCGACCTCAAACATCCGAGCGGCTCCCTGCTGCGCGACTTCTGGATCACCCCGAACCGGGTGTTCAAGGATTCCCGCAGCTACCAGAGCAAGGAGATCCCGGACGCCGGTCGTCTGCTACCCGAATATGGACTCAAGATCAGCGTTACCGGTCAGGCCCGCGACATGAGCACCGGGAGGATCATCGTCAGCCGTCACTGAGTCATGGCATGAATCCACCGGGTTCAGACCAGAATGCCAGTCAGTTAAGTCTGACTGGCATTGTTTTTATTCGCTTTTTTCATACTTAACCGCTGCGGTGCGGCCTCAGCACATCGCGGGGAATGCGGCCCTGTGATGGGGAGAGCAAACTGCCCGCTGGTCGCTCCAGACCGCTTTACCCGCCCCGGAATATTGCCCGGTGTCCTGGTGGTAACCCTGCCGGTTGTTGAGGGCGATGTCGCATTCCTTCAAGGTCATGCTTTAGCTGTTGAGCAGCGCCAAACCGGGCGGACACAAGGCATCATCGCTCCTTTCTTCTCACTTGGTACCTTGCTGCTCCCCCTTCTGGGCTTCACACCTCTTGCGCTCAGCAATTCGATCACTTCCCGCTCCTGCTGGCGCGGTGAAAACCAGTGTCCATCAGCAGGCGCAACCCCGTTTCATGGTGCTCTCCTTGGCCGAGGCACAGAGGCAGGGCTTGCCCATATGGCCAACCGCCACCATGGTGTCGTTGGTCTGGCTGACCAGAGCCCGGGCGTTGGGGGTGTAGTCCAGTACGGCCGTGGCCTTCTGCATCACCTCGCGGAAGGCGGCACTGACATTGGGCGAGCGACCCTTCTGTGGAAGCGTTACCACGTTATCGCCAACCACGTGCGCAACATCCTTGATGGCGCCCGCGCAGCCTTTACTCTCCTCACGGTCGAAACGGGCAACAATGCGCGTAAAGAGTGCCGGCAACCTGATAGTCGCAGGTAAAGGTCCATTCTCACAACAAGTGTAATCGTTTACACGGCTACGTGACGCGCATCACAGTTTAAGTAATCTGGCTTCGGCTAAACTCTTGCTCAGACTTTCCTTGCGTGAGGCGCGAACGGTGGAGAAGAGGATGAGAGTACTGGTGACCGGCGGTTGCGGCTATATCGGCAGCCACACTTGTCTGGCCTTGCAGGCGGCAGGCATGGAACCCGTGGTGGTGGACAACCTCTGCAACAGCAAGGCCGCCGTGCTGACACGGGTCGCCGCCATCAGCGGGCAACTGCCCCGCTTCTATCAGGGGGACATCCGTGACCCGGCACTGCTGGACAGCATCTTCGCCGAGCAGCAGATCGACGCCGTGATCCACTTCGCCGCCCTGAAAGCGGTCGGCGAATCGACCCGGATCCCCCTCGAATACTATGAAAACAACCTGAGCGGCACCCTGGTGCTGCTGCAGGCGATGAAGCGCGCCGGGGTTCACAACCTGGTGTTCAGCTCCTCGGCCACCGTCTACGGCGACCCGGCCAACACCCCCATCCGGGAAGATTTCCCGCGCAGCGCCACCAACCCCTATGGCCGCTCCAAGCTGATCATCGAGGAGATCCTCGAGGATCTGCAGGCCGCCGAGCCCCACTGGAGCATGACCCTGCTGCGCTACTTCAACCCGGTCGGCGCCCACGAGTCCGGCACCCTGGGGGAAGATCCCCAGGGCATCCCCAACAATCTGATGCCCTATATCACCCAGGTGGCCATTGGCCGTCGCGACTGCCTATCGGTCTTTGGAAACGATTACAACACACCGGACGGCACCGGGGTACGCGACTACATCCATGTGATGGATCTCGCCGAGGGGCACGTCAAGGCGCTGCACCACTGTGCGGGGCGAGGCGGCGTCCACCCCTACAACCTGGGCACGGGCCAGGGCCAGAGCGTGCTGCAGATGGTGGCGGCGTTCTCAGCCGCCTGCGGCAAGCCACTGCCTTATCGCATCGAGCCCAGGCGCCCGGGCGACATCGCCG
>NZ_JBGLRL010000014.1:0-109174 GCF_041402505.1 Aeromonas sp. S2(2024) | reverse complement strand
CTGATGGATTACTACAACTGGCGGCGTCCACATCAACACAATGACGGGATCGCGCCAGCAAAAGCCGAGGATCGGCCTAACCAAGTGTCCGGATTTAGTTGACCACTACAGTTTGACCATGTGTAGATAGTGTCAGCGGCCTGCGAGGTAATGTTGAACATTGAGCGTTTCCACCATTTTGTGATCACGGTCGAAAAGACCTCTAACGTTTGGTTAAGGGGCCAGCTTTAGCCAGCCCCGAGTGAGCGGCTCGAAGAACTTGAACAGCTTGTTAGGTTGTTTACGGACATTCAGGAAGGCTAAGCAAGTTGTTCGGGTGTTCGCCATCATTTTGGGTTTTTAGATATTTGTTGCCGCTAGCGCTTTTGGCAACAATTACCCAAACTGATTGTCCGCCAGCACTCACCCAAAAGCGCCATTTACCTGACTCTATTCCGGCGATAGCGTCTTGTTGAGATAACTTCCAGCGAGTGCCATCCACATTTACTCCGCCGATAAACTGTATGCGCTCGTGGGCGCTTTGGCGGTTTGACTTATTTATGCATTTAACTTGATGGTCTGACATTGCAACCTCCGTTATTGGTAACTGCCTAACGTTTAAATTCGCCGGCTTGCGCGGCTTTTCGCGCAGGTCCGGTGGAATGATGGGTTGGGTATAGAGATTTCCATATATGGGGAGAGAAACATCTACCAGTCCATGTCGGCTGCGCGATCAAACTCGCCGGAGAGATGGAGTACAAATGCCTCCATGTCCTCGACTGAATTCATAGCACGAGAGTAGGTGCCGTCGCGCACATAAGTAAGGATCAAGGGAAGCCCGCTTTGTTGAATGTATCGCTCAGCAGGTGCACGCTTGCCCGACCAGAGGCAGGCAATGAAATCCTCCATCGCAATGAAGGCGGCCGACGCGTCGAAACTTAGTCCGTGGGCCAGTTTGAACTTACGACTGCCAACTTTGTGTGGAAGTAGAACAGGTACGGCACCTGCGCCTGAGTGAAAATAGAAGGCTTCGCCTTGCTTTCCAAAGGCTCCGTGAGCAACGTAGTTTCTCAATTCTTTGCGAAGTGAAACCAACCGGTCGTACTGGGACTTGGTGTCTGAATCTGTCAGAGCTAAGGCGGACTGAAACTTTACTGACCAGTCTGCCTCCGCCATCTCAGTTACCTCTGTTGCTGTCGACTTTCTCCCAGTCATGAGAGCAACGTGAATAAAGATATGTTCTGTCCAAGCGAAGAATGCCTCGACCGCGGAAATGGCTAGCCAGTTACTTTCCGCAATGAGAGGAAATGCTGGGAATGATGAATGTGTCCATGTTCCACCACCTGGAGTTGTGCCTTGCGTTACGATACGCTCCGTCTTACGTCTTTCATACTCGTCGCACTTGGCATGATAAGAGTCGCGGAGGAATTCGTATCTCCCAAATAGGGAAGATGCGTTGTTGGTCACGTTCACTTCCGATCGCGACACGGCGTCACCAGCTAACCATTCGAAAAAGGGCTGTGCGGCACGGACAGCCTTTTGAATTCGGATAACAAGCTCGCGTGCCGTAGACTCGTCGCGTTCGACGTCTTGCGCAAAGACACCAAGACCCATCTTTCGATGTTCGATTAGAAACCCACGACCATTCCAATCTACCGCGACAGACCATGCGGTCTTTTCCCACTTTCCGGCGTGTGGGAAACCGAGCAAGTCCACGAGAAGGAAATAGACAAGGTAATACGGCGGCAATTCTCGACCAGCGTTGGTTCGCCGTGCAAGAAAGAGCGTCTTGGGATCATGCTCTGTCGACGAATCGAGCGGTTTGAGGGGCAGGATAGCACGTTGCACCTTCACTCGGATCGCCTCAAGTTCTGTCGGAAGTGGAGATATCAAGGCTGCCTACTAGTCTGAGTAATTGATGTCGATGCTCAACAGTGATTAGATGGAAGACAGTATAAATCCGATAAAAAAGCCTTCCGTATAACTATGCACACCACCTCAAGAACACCACGAAAAAAATATTTTAAATCATAATATTACCAGCCTAACCATGATGTCTAGGTGTATTCTCATGAGCCAGTTTTATTAGGCCTGCCATTATAATTGAGCAAAAAACACAGTGATGACGTCTGATATAAAATGTTGCGGGCAGCAGATATCAAGCCGCCGTCACTCGCTTGTAGAACGCCGCAACCTCGCTCTCCTGCACATGGCACCAGGCCAGCACCGCTAGATAAAGCGGATACCAGCGCCGCTCCCATTGGCCGCGGGTCAGTCCACCAGCCAGCGGCTCAATGGCTCGCCTGATCTGGGTACCAGGGATGGGGCGCAGCCCGGTACCACCACAGCGCGGGCACACCTTGTCGACGGCCTTGCCGTGCAGGCGGCTCAGCTCCAGATCGCGGATCACTCCTCGCCCGTGGCAGAACTGCGGGTGACAGGCTGCCCCCGGCGTGTCCACCGTGCGGCAATAGTGCTGCACCGCCAGCGCGGCGATCGCCTTCAGTGCCATCCCCTGGCCGCGCTCCTTGATGGTCCCCACATACTTGGGTGCCAGCTTGCTGCACTGGGCCATCACCCCGATCACCGCCTTGTGGTGGCTGGCTTTGTCCTTGGTGTAGCGGGCCATCATCAGCGCCAGGCCCACCCCTTCATATTTCTGCACCAGCCCCAGCGCCCCCAGCACATCGGCCTGCGTCAGGTGAGAGGGTCCGGTGGAGCGGGACTGAATGGCCTGGATCATCGCCGAGCGGGGTTCCCCTATCGACAGCGCATATTCAAGTCGCATCAGAATGCCTCCAGTGACCAGTGGGCGCCTTTGCGCTGGACCCCGACGAAGGTGAACATCCAGTGCTGCTTGGCCGCGACCTTGATCTTCACCCTGGCATCGTCCTCCCAGAACCCCTTCACCTCGTGCAGCTCGATCAGCCCATCCCGGCGCACCACCATGAAATCCGGGGTGTAGAAGGTCTTGTCGGCCAGCCGCAGCTTGAGCGGTTCAAACTCGTAGTGCAGCACCTCGCCCGCCAGCATCAGCGTGCGCAGGTGGCCTGCATAGGCCTCCTCTGTCTTGTTCATGGACCCCGGTACCGGCTGCGGTCGGGCTCGCGCCTTTATTTTCCGTCCACCTGTAGGCTTCCCACTGTATGGCGTCATCCAAACACTCCCAGGCCGGCGGCCTTGTTCAACGTCATCACGACGTGATCCAGCTGGCTGCCGTGGGTCTGCTCCCACTGCTGCCAGCCCTTGTTGTGCAATTCCATGTGTGCCTGGTGGCAGAGCGGAAAGGTCATCAGGTCATGGGTCTTGCTGCCCATCACGCTGAGCCCGTGCCCCACCACGTGGTGCGCCTCGATGCCCTCGGTCTCCCCGGTCACCACGCACGGCAACTGGCGGACGAACGCCAGATAGTTGGCCGACTCCCAGCGCCGCATCTTGGGGCGTGGGATATGCAGCATCGGCGGCTCCGGGTCGATGGCCTTCACCGCTGGCTTGATACGCAGCCGGCCGCGCAGCTCGGCCAGCGGGTCCTGCTCTAGCAGCTCGGTGCGATTCACCCGATAGCGGGCATCGGTCTCCCGATAACCGCGCCCTGGCACCAGCAACCGCTCCGGCTCGAGCGGCGGCAAGCGGCAGGCGTGGCGCACCACGGCGATCGGCAGATGCTGCTGCACCTTGAACACGCTGGCCCACCAGCAGAGATCCCGTGCCTGCAACTGGGCAAGGGCAACCCCACACCAACCAGCGACCCTGGTCAGCAGTGCCCGGGCGATCGCCGCTGCGTGCTCCGCCGGGGTGAACGGCAACTGGCCATCCCGGTATGCGTTGTCATGGTGCCAGCACAAGGGGAGCGGCAGGCCCCCCATCTCGGTAGTGACCGATTCCCCGATGCAGCCATGGCCGATCAGGCACTGGCCCACGCTGCGCAAGGCCAGCTCGCCGCCGGCGGCGTTGACGATGGCAGGGTTGAGAAGGGCACTGGCAAGCTCCGGGAACTGGGTCAGCAGGTCGCCACCGTCTGGGGCAGGAACCAATACCGCCGGGCGGTTGGCCAGGGAGGTGCGCAGCGCAGCCAGACCCTCCCCCACCTTCAGCAGCACCACCCCCATCTCTGGCACAAAGACCGGATGGGTCGGCATCATCCCAGCTTCTCCACCATCTCCAGCTTGTCGAGCAGCGGGCCCAGGCGGGCCAACAGCTGATAACTGGCGGTGCGGCGCACGGCGAGGGACTCTGAGGCTATGATCCGGCGGGCGGCCTCGGCGGCGGTCAGGCCCGGGCAGGCGGTGTCGATGGAACGGAACAACTCAGCGCTGGTGTTGATGGCGGCCCCGGCCGGGTTGCTGGCCTGCTGCTGCAGGTGCTGCACTCTGGCCGCACTGCGGCTAGTAAACTTGCTCATGTGACCCCTTTACCTCACGGTAGTGGTTCAGCCGATCGCGAAAATACTCCTGGTTATCCACGGGCTGATTGATGATTGCCCTGGCAACATCCTCTCGGGTCGCCAGGTTGCGGCGGCACTGCCAAACCAGCAAAGCCGCCTGCTTATCCAACTCTATCCGCTGACGCTCCTGATCAGGTAGCAGCGCCAGATTGAATGTCATGACCAGCGCTCACGCCCCCTGTCAGCCCCTGCTTGAAGGCGTTCAGTATGTGGATCAGGTATGCCGCTTCATGGCGGGCATCGTGCAGAGCGTGGTGGCGGGCCCCCTCGAAAGGCAGCTGATACTTGGGGTCAATACCCAGTAGTTGCCGCCCCATCCAGACCACAGTGCGCAGGCTCTGGTTGCCACGAAACCACCAGGGCTGCTCAACACCCCATTGCTGATAGGCATGCGTCAACAACACATTGTCGAACTCACTGCCATTGCCCATCAACTCGACCGCAGCCACCTTCTCGAAATGGCGGCCGAGAAAGTTGGCCAACGCCTGCAGCGCATCCACCAGGAACAGACGACCGGCATTGCCGAACATCTCCTCCCAAGCGGCCGGGCTCTCCACCATCTGCCGCCCCCAGAACGCCAGGGTGTCGTCGTCACGCTGGCGGCCCTGTGCCAGATCGACCCGGCAGTAGAACTCATCCACAGCCCGCAGTTGCCCCACATCGACAATGACCACTCCGATGGTGCCGATCACCGCATCCACACCCTGGCCGAGAGTCTCGATATCCACGACGGCGACCTTTTTGGGGTTATTCATACTGCATGTTCCTTGGTTGATATGGTTGTCTTCATGCCGCCACCTTCCCCAACCCGACCTTGGCCAGCAGCTCGGCGAACCGGCTCTGGTACCAGTGCGGCTGCGTCTCGCGCTGGCAGCGCGGATCCACGATGTTCTTGCCGTACAGCAGCCCCTTGGGCGTGATCGCCCAGAACTCCTTCTGCTTATCCGGTGACTTGGTGGAGGGGCGCTGCATCTTGGTCAACAACCCGTTCGACTCGAGCAGGGCGTTGAAGTAGCGCACCCCCATGCTCACCCCGTGCTGCTTCAGCCCCTCGGTGGCTGAGAAGGTCGGCCGCGAACTGCCATCGGTGGCATCGCTCGGCGCGTCGATGGCGTAGGCTGGCAGCAGGTTAGGCAGACCGTGTTGGCGTTGGATGGTCTGCAGCATACCCAGCTTGCCGGAGTTGCTGACGTTCAGCATCCTGGCCGCCGTCTCGACGAACAGCAGTTCGACCTGCACTGCCTCCACGTTGATGGTCGGGGCATGGCCGATCGCGTACTGCCCCGTCTTGCGAATGCTGGGCAGCACCTCACCGGTGACCCACTGCTTGAACCCCTTGGCCGCGGGCAGCTTGCTGCCGAAGATCAGGGCATAGACCCCGCTCTCGCACAGGAAGCTGACCTCCTGCATCCCGCTGGTCGTGGGGGTGTCGCGTTTCACGACATCCCCCTCGTCCACATGGCGCTTCACCGCATCCCTCGGGTTGCTGTAGCCCAGCGCCTTGCACACATCGACGGCACAGAACAGCACGCGCCCGGCTTCATCGATCAGGCGCACCTTGCCAAACTCCATACTGTCAAAACTCAACACCTGCATGTCACTCTCCCGATTGTCATGTCCTTGGCATAGCCCCAAAAGATACTGTGTATTTATACAGCCATCAATCACCGTTTGTTAGGTTCTCACGGCGGGATATGACCTACACCATCAACGGCAGATGCTGCCTGACCAGCAATCCCAGGGGGAGCTCCTCGACGTCCAGTTGCAGCAGCACCAGGCCGAAGGCGTGCGCCCGGGTGAACTCCTGCCGCGCCCCCTTGCTCTGCTGCCAGCCGGGCAAAAACGCCACCGCCTCACACTCCATCAGCATCGGGATGGCGATCCGCATATAGGCATCATGCGCCCAGCCATCCGGCAGCACGGCGGGGTTCATCACCCTGGCCCCCTGCCCTTGCAGGTAGGCCTCGGCGGCAAAGAACGCAGGCCGGTTGAACTGTGGCAGGCCCGTCATGGGCCCTGCCACATACACCTTCACCCCGGCCAGGTCGATCAGGCCACGTTCATTCAGTTCTTTCAGTTCAACGGTCATGATGGGCCTCCCCGGCCAGATCGCGATTCGCACGGTTGAGCGCCACCAGCACCACCTTGGTGATCGCCAGCAGCAGTGTGCCCAACCACACCAGCAGCAACAGGATGGCCCGCAGCGGTGCCAGCAGCAGGCGCACCACAGGGCACGGGAACATCACCAACACCCAGCCCGCGAGGATCACCCACACCACCGGCGCCTGCAGCATCTGCCAGCCCATACCCCCCTCATAGGGCACCATGGCCAGCACAAACAGCGCCACGAACAGGTACATCAGCACGAAGAAGGCCTTAGCCATGGCTGGCCTCCTTGGTCTTCGCCGCCAACTCGGAGAGCTCACGGCAGGCTGACACCAGCCGCGGTTCATCCAGTAACGCCGCCTCGTCCTCTTGCACTTCTTCCCGCCATGCCCGCAGCGCTACCCATATCAGCACCAGCAACACGGCCAGCAGCAGCGCCAAGCCGACGATCAACATCCCAAGCAGCATGCCTATGTTCATCCCTTCCTCCCCCTCCCGGTGGTGGCTTGAAGGGCTGCCTTGTGCATGGCAGCCCCGACAATCACGCCTATCTCGGTGCTCCAGGCACCAAACCCGATATCGTGGATCACCCACATCCCGATCGACACACAGATGCCACCCTCTTGGGCCTTCGCCAGCTCCTCGATGCCCAGCAGCGGCGCTTGCCAATCCCGGGTCGGGGTGTGCTGGGCGTAGTAGTGCATCATCCCCCTACCCTCACCAGCTCCACCGCCTGGCCCCGGATCCGCGCAGCCTCTGCTCGCGCCTCCTCAGCCCCATCCCACACCAGGTAATACCCGGCACCGGTGGCGGCATCGGTCTTGCCCAGGGTGTCCAGCGAATTCGACACCTCCAGGTGCACCCTCTCCCCCACCCAGCCCCGCACTGGCGGATAGATGACCACCCGGCAGAACTGCGCCTCACGGACATCGCGCTCGACGTTCGCATTGAATTGACTGGCCATCACGCACCTCCCCCGCGTTTGAACAACGCCTTCAAGCTGGCGACGCCGCGCTGCCCAGCTTGCTGGTAGAACTCGGGGCTGTGGCGGATCTGCTCACGAGTGGGCAACCCCTTCAGCACCTCAGCCTCGATATCCTCCCCGGCCATCACACGGCGCACGACCTGGTCATAGGCTTGAGCGAACACCTTGCGGTACTCGTCAGCGGTCAGCGTCTGGCGTTCGAAGCGGGTAGCGCGAGCGGCAATCACCACGGCCGGGTGGCTCTTACGGTGGCGTACCACATCGGCCAACGCCTGATCGACCGTCGGCAGGCCAAGCGCCTCTGGTGTGATCTGGCACCACTTGATGAACATCCCGGTGCTGGGGAAGAACGGGATCTCCTGCTCGCGAGCCACCCGCATGCCCAGCTGCAGCTGCTCGCGACTGGTGCACTCAGCATCCACCAGAGCTCGGGTCCATTCGGCCAGGGCTCGGCGCTGGGCGTCATCGGTCGGGAAAGCATGCTTCCAGGCAGGGAACACGATCTTCAACTGCTCGAACAACATCGACACCATCTGCGAGTCGTGGTCGGTCAAAACCCGCTGCTGTTGCTCTCCGGCATGTGCAGCAAGACCACAACTCGTCATGTCCTCGAGCACTGCGCTCAGTGGTTTCATGCTCATCAGAAGCCCTCCTGCATCCGGCGATTCAGCTCGTCGGCAGTCATGGATTGGGTCAGGTCGGTATGCTGGCCACTGACGGGCCGATGGGTGGGGGCATTGCGCCTCACCGTCAACGGGGTCCACTGCTGGCGCAGCTTCTGCGGGGACAGCACATTGGTGCACCAGAATGCATCCCGGCTCACCCAGTCATACAGCTCGCAGATATCCCGGTGGCTGCGCTGGTCGAGCTCGCGCATCAGGCGGATCACGTTGGCCCACTGCGCCCAGTTCGGTTCAAGCGCGGTGGGCGCGATCACTTGCACCCGTTTGAACATCCACTGCGCGGTCGTCAGGTCTTCCGCCGTACCCCAGGCTTTGCCATTGGGCGTCTGGATCGCAGCCCCCGGGATAACCCGGGTCTTGGGCTCGGCAACAGTGGGCTCATCAGGGAGGGGGTCAGCAGTGACAGGCTCATCAGCGATAGGCTGTTCACTCTGCTGGTCGAAAGTCGCGACAGCGAGTTGCGACGAAGAGTCTTTAAGATCTGTCTTTATGTTCTTACTGATATAGTCTTCGGCGTGTTGTTCGGCGGGTAAATCCGCGCCGCCACTTTGCGAACCAGCCTCCAACCCCAGTGCTGGCGCGGCCTCAGAATCCGCGCCATATTCCGCGCTAAATATTTGCGATAATCCGCGCTGATAGGCATCGAAATTGAGCAGGCTCACCACGGTATAGCCACCCTTGCCACGGGCCCCCACACAGCTGATAGCCCCCTCTGCCCTGAAGAACTCCAGCGCCCGGCGGGCCTGATCTTCAGAGATGCCGCACTCCTGCCCTAGACTCTTGGCCGAGCACACCAGCTGCCCGCGGGAAAGCTGAACCCGCTTGCCGCCAAACACCACGGTGCGCTGCTCGTGCGCCACCTCAAGGATCAGGTGAAACATCACCGCCTTCTTGGCGACATCCCGGTACCAGGCCGCGTTCTTCATGCTGCGGTAGAACAGGCGAAAACCGGTGCGGGCATTGTCGTCCACGTTGCAACCTCGTTGCGTTGAGGCGGCCACCGGGGCCGCCAGTCTGATCACCTCACCCATGGCCCACCTCCCGTAGATGCTGCATCAGGCAGTCAAGGTGGCGCCTTGCCTGCTCCGGAGAAACGGGGATCTTGATTCCGCCACGGAACCCGCCATAAACCAGGAATGTGCCGCACTGGCTACAAACCAGTCGTGGCAGCATGCTGGGAATGACACTGGGTCGACGCTGACGCGGAAGTGAAGGCCGAGGCAGCTCTGGACGCTGATGCTCGACCCAAGACATGCTATTGGCACCTTGCTCAAAGGCATTGTTAACCGTATGCTTTTCCATGTTCTCATCCCCAATCGATGACTGAACCATGGCCTCGGCTGTTGACGCAGCGCGGGGCCGCCTTGTATCTACTTGCTGGAAGTCGTCGGCAGTTGCCGCACATTTGCGCCGGTGCTGCTGATCAGCCCCAGCACATGCTCCGCGGCCTGGGTGCCGATGCGCTCGATTTGCCCCTGCTCCATCCGGTCTATGACCCCGTCCGCCCTGGCGTCGTGAATGGCCTGCATGAGCTTGCCGAACACAGCCTGCGCCAGCAGCACCTGCTCTACCAGGTCATCATCGCTCACGACCCCCGCTGGTAAGTCCACCAGCACCTTGCCGCGGCTCACCGCCCAGGCCTCGAGGATACGGTTGTCGCCGGTCAGTTCGGTGACCGCGACAGCCTCACCCAGGTTCAGGTGATGGGCATCGCACTCCGGGTTGAACTTGTTGGCCAGCACAGTCGGCCCCTTGCCCAACAGTCGAGCCAGCTCGCTGATGTTGTGGTGCTTGCCGAGCAAGTAGGCTGACCACAAAACATCCGGACGCGAAACCATTGGTTTACTTAACGTGGAGGTTTCGGTTATTTGCGTCATGATCAGCTCCATGGCCATCCTGCGGCTGCAAAGCCGACAGAATATCGGCTGCCCTTGTCGCAAGGGGTAAAGCAGCAATCTCCTGCTGGCTTAGGCCTTGCCTCAGTAATTTCGGTACCCAGGTGGCCGGTACAACATTGCGTTTGAATGCACGCATTACGGCAGGGGGGCTCACTTGCAACGCTTTTGCCAGCGCAGCTTTGTTCTTGAATCGCTCGAGTAATACGTTCATTGCAGCTTCCTATCCATCTATCACAGATAAATGGTAACCGAGGATTTCTTTTTATGGCAACTGAAAGTTTCCAATGAAGGCAGGGACAATAGAAGGAATTCGTTATGCAGAAGAGAAACAATGACATGGCACGCTACGAGGCCGACAAGATAGCTTTTGCCAAACGCCTGAACGAAGCCTTAGAGGCTCAAGGGATTAGCGAACGTGGCCGAGCAGGCAAATTGAGGAGCATGTTACGTGATGCGCCATCAATCGTTGCCGTGCGCAAATGGCTTTCGGGCGAGAACCTGCCAGAAGTGAAGCGCTTGGGCGAGATCTCCCAGATCATCGGTAAGTCAGTGCAATGGATGCTGACCGGTGAAGACAGTAACGTGGAGGAGTTCTCTGACCAGGTTGGGCTGGTACCGGTACTCTCTTGGGTGCAGGCAGGGGCATTTTGCAGTAACGGTGACATACCGCTCCCCGAGGAAGTGGATGAGCGGATCCCCAGCCCGGTCCGGGTTGGCGGCCGAGCCTATGCCGTTCGGGTCAAAGGTGATTCCATGGTGTCTCGCGATGGGGGCCGATCCTATCCGGAAGGCACCGTGCTGATTGTAGACCCGGACGTTCATCCAGATGCTGGCAAACGGGTCGTGGCACGCATCGGTGACGAGACCACCTTCAAAGAGCTGGTACGCGATGCGGGCCAGTGGTACCTGAAGCCGCTCAACCCCCAGTACAGGATGATCCCGGTGACCGAAGAGGTCGTCATCTGCGGCGTAGTTCGCTGCGCAGTGCAAGAAGAGTAAGGGCGCCTCTGGCGCCTTGCTTTTTCCCTTGCAGCCTTCACGGTCCAATGTAACGGCGTTCTGCTAGCAACCCACAACGCCAACTCCCCCCCTCCCCCAGTTTCCATTCAAACAGCTCAGCATTACCCACTCTCCTCGAAGCGAATAAGCTCTACGCCCCACTAATCCCAGCCCCACAGCGGGCTGCCGCATCACTTCCACACCAGCCAGTTCCTGGCCCATGACAAAAAAATACAAAAAAACAGAAACCACAGGTTGACCACAAAGAAACCTATGATTACCATAAAATCACAAACAGAAACCAATTTGCGAAAGACGACCCCAGCCGGAGGGCCAGCACAACACTGGCAGCGGTGGCAACAAACCGCTTGGGGACATAACACCGGCAACCGGGCTGACTCACCTCCCCGCTCTCCCTTGGCAAGGCTGGTATGCGTGCCGACCAAGGTGACCGGAAAACACAGTCAGTGACCGGCTGGCAGCTGGAAAGACAGCGTTGTTGAAGTGATAGCGAACGAAGCGAGTGGCGGGTCTGACTCCCCAGCCACCCACCCGGTGAAAGGCCGGGACACAACCGGGATTGCATTGCAGGTGAGCCTAGGCCCATGGGGTACCGCACGAGAGACCCGGAGACCAATGCAATCCACGGTTGTGGTGAATGGGAAGGTCTTTGCGCCAACCGGCATTCGTAGGGATGCCCCCTAGACCTCGGCCGGTGTCAGACCCGGCCACCACAGCAAACCCGTCAGTTGGGCAAGTCGCAAGACCTCAGCGCTGACGCCGGATAGGGTAACCGGCAACCAACCCACCGCAGGGTTACGCGGTCGCCTGGTCCCGCTGTGAAGCGCCACCCAGGCCCTCGCCGAGAGGCGACAGTTTCGATAGGTAGGTCTGCCCGTGAGGGCGCACCGGTACCGATAGCAAGAACGGCTGACTCACTGTGAAGTGCTCAAGCCACCACCACAGGTGCAACGCATGTGGTTACTACTCCTGATGTTGATCTGGCTGTTCGGGCTGGCAGCTGACCAACTTGCAATACCAGCCGTCACCCACCTGACGGCGCCATCAAGGGCAGCACCACTGCCCATGCTGGCACAGGGCTCCGGGCCCTGACCAATCAGCCCGACATGTTCTCTCCTGGCCCCGGCAACGGGGCCCTTATCCCACAAGCGATAGCGGCCCAACAGCGGGTCACGGCCTCCTATTGCCTGTCGCTTGCGTGATGAGACCAATTTCAGACATAGCGGAGGCAGCCATGCACCCACGCGAGTTCATTGCCAAGCACATCAAGGCAACGCTGGAGAAGGAGGAATTCCCCCCCCCACGCGGTCTCGCTGGGGGTGAAAGAAGCCACCTTCTATTTCGACCTGACGCCCAGCTTCGCCAAGGGGAAGGTGTTCGATGAGTGCCTCAAGGCGGCCCGCGCAGTAGCCAGGGTCGCAAAGAAGGCCAAGCCCTGATCCGGGGAGCGGGTCATATCTCAACGAAGAGGCAACGATGAACCACTACGCCCAAGCGCTGGCCGAACTGCAGGCCCAGCCTGACCATGAGCTCAAGCAGATTGGCGACCAATGGCAGACCCCCAAGGCATTGGCTTGGGGCCTGTTCCACCAGTTCGCCCCCACCCTGGGGCCGGTGGTGCTCGACATGTTCGCCGATGACTGCAACGCTCTGGTGCCGCACTACTACGACGCCGAAGACAATGCCCTCACCCAGGAGCTGGCCGCCGACCTGCGCCGCCTCGGTGGTGCCGCCTTCGGCAACCCGCCCTACTCCCGCCCGTGCGCGGATAGCGAGGGCAACCCCATCACCGGGATGGAGGCCATCCTCAACAACTGCCGTGAGCAACGGGCACAGGGCGCCAAGATCATGCTGCTCATCAAGGCCGCCACCAGTGAAACCTGGTGGCCGGAGGATGCCGACTTCATCCAGTTCATCAGCGGCCGCATCGGCTTTGAAGTCCCGAGCTGGTACGTGCCCCGCGATCCGAAGAAGGACAAACCCAGCGCCAGCGGCTTTGCCTCTGCCGTGGCGATCTTCGATGCAAGCTGGCAGGGCGAGCGTCGACCCGAGGCACGCCTGCGCCGGGATGACCTCATCACCACCGGCCAGATCATCCTCGACATGATCCACCGCCAGGCGGTTGCCCTCAACGAAGAAGCCAGCCAGGCCATCGCCAAGGCCACTTCTACCGAGCCAGCCATGCTGCTGGACGAACCTGCCGTCGCCAAGCCGACAGCGTGGGAACCGCCAGTGGCCAGCGATGACACGACCAACGCCGCTGCGGCTGACGAGCTGGCAATGCTGGAGCTGGTATTGCCCATCACGGACAGCACCATGCTGGCCGAGCAGGGCTATTCCGATGCTGGCAGCATCATGGGCAAACAGCTCGAGTGCCGCGACCTGAGCGAAGAGCAGCTGGCCACGGTCAGGGGCTATGTGCAGGGTTGGCTGGACGAGCCCTATCCACTCTCCGAGATTTTCTATCGGCTTGATCTGGCCGTCGCCAACCTGCTGGCCGGCAAGCCTATCCATCAGGGCTTTGTCGCAGAAGATAGTCGTTCACCCGCACTGCCCTACTGGCAGCGCCACCCCGCAGTGAAGGGGGTTATCTACCAGATCGACGATGCGGACATCCTGACCCCGGCTAGGACCGCCGAGCTGGCCGCCTGGATCATCGACAACCTGACGGCCCCCGGCGATCTGCTGGCACAGGCCACCGCCAAAGCCGCCGAGCTGTTGGCGCAGAGTGCCGAACCTGTGCAGAGCGAACTGCAGCTCGAGCTGTTGTCTGAGCCAGAACTGGATAGCCACCAGCAAGACGAGGCCCCCAACATCAAGCCGCTGGAAGACTGGGCCTTCGACTACCAGAACGACGAGCTCAATCTGGGTGGCGCCGAGTGGTCATGCTTCGTCGCCGTGCTGACTGTCCTCTACGGCTCCAAGGAGCACTACACCGCCCGGGAGGTAGCGATTGCCATATCAGTCAGCGATGAGCAGCTCATGGACGAATACACCACCCTGGACGAGAAAACCAAGGTGCTGCTGCGCAAGGTTGTCTCAAATCTGAAGCAGGTTGAGGGATACAATTTCACCGAGTCCTTCACCATGCTCGACCTGCACCGCCAGGAGGCCGTGATCGCCTTGCTGAACGCCCTGCATCACGAGCCGACCCTCAGCCCAGTCACACAAAAGAGCGTGATGATCAACGCAATTACCCGAGTGAATGAGGTGATGGTATGAGCAAATCACTTCGCCGCTCCCGCGCCGTCAGGGCCAAGGTGACCGGGGCCCCGCTCAACCTGGGATCAGCCATCAACGTGGATCTGTTCGCCGGCGGCGGTGGCGCCAGCACGGGGATTGAGCGTGGGCTTGGGTGCCCGGTGCACATCGCCATCAACCACAACCCCAAGGCGCTCTCCATGCACCAGGCAAACCACCCGGAGGCTCTGCATCTGCAAGAGGATATCTGGGCCGTGGACCCGGTTGCTGTGCTGGCAGGGCGCTCGGTCGGTTGGCTGCACGCCAGCCCGGATTGCACCCACCACTCACAGGCCGCCGGCGGTCAGCCGCGCAAGCAGGAGATCCGCAGCCTGGCATGGGTGATCACCAAATGGCTTGCCCTGAGCAAACCTGCCGTGCTTTCCATGGAGAACGTCAAGCAGATGCGCACCTGGGGGCCCCTCATCGCCAAGCGGGACAAGGCCACTGGCCGGGTCATCAAGCTGGTCGAGGTTCAGCGCGGCAAGAAGACCAAGATCGAGCAGCATATCGCCGAGCCCGGGGAGCGGGTGCCACGCCAGCAGCAATACCTTGTGCCGGATCCCAAGCGGGCAGGCCAGACTTGGCGCCGCTTTCTGGCCAGCATCGAGCGCATGGGGTATGAGCTTGACCATACCGTGAAGAATGCAGCCGATTACGGTGCGGCCACCAGCCGCCAGCGCCTCTACCTCGTTGCCCGCCGGGACGGGGAGGCCGTTTGCTGGCCCGCTCCAACCCATTGCAAGGCCCCGGCACCAGGCAGCCACCTCAAGCCCTATCGGGTAACGGCGGATCACATCGACTGGTCTATCCCCTGCCCCAGCATCTTCCTCACCAAGGAAGAAGCCCGGGCACAGGGGCTGAACGTCAAACGCCCACTGGCCGATGCCACCCTGGAGCGCGTGGCAATCGGAGTGATCCGCGAGGTGCTGACCAATCCCAAGCCCTTCGTCATCGAGCTGGCCAACTGGTCAGGGCGCAGTGTCGATTCGGTTGATGCCCCATTGCGCACTATTACAGGCTGGCCCAAGGGTGGCGCGTTCGCCGTGTGCAACCCGAGTCTGGCCCCTCTGGTGGTGCGCCACTTCGGTAAAGGGGGTGAGCACGGGGTGGATGAACCTGCGGCAGCCATCATGGCCGGCGGCGGTGGCAAGTCTATGCTGGCGGCCCCCTTGATGGTGCAGGCCAATGGCGGGTTCAACACCGTGCCTGCCAGATCCGTGGCTGACCCATGCAGCACCATCACCTCGAGCGGCAGCCAGCAGCAACTGGCCTCCGCCTTCATGGTGCACCTGCGCAAGAACCTGCCACCGAGCACTCCGGAGAGCCAGCTCCCCACCATCGTTTCAGCGGGCCAGCACCACGCCCTGGTGCAGACCGTGATGGCGAGCCCGGGTGAGTTCGGTCTGACACCGGAGCAAGAGGCCGGGGCCCTGTGGGTCAGCGCCTTCCTGATGCGCTACTACTCGAGCGGCGGGCAGTGGGGTGCTGTCACCGACCCGATGCACACCATCACCACCAAGGACCGGCTGGCGCTGGTAACCGTGACCTGGTGCGGCAACACCTGGGTGATCGTGGATATCGGCCTGCGCATGCTGGTACCGAAGGAGCTCTATGGCTGTCAGGGCATGCCACGCCACTACATCCATGACCGCGGCCACGACGGCACCCCTCTCTCCATCACCGATCAGGTGCTGATGGTAGGCAACAGCGTCAGCCCTCCGCCGATGGCGGCCATTGCCAGAGCCAACAACCCGTACAAGCACCTGCAAGCCAGGAGGGCAGCATGAGCGTTGTTCAGGACGTTGCCGAGTGGATTCATGCCCTCACCGGCGGCGCCATCAGTGCCGATGTGGCCGCCGAGTTCTCCCTCACTGTCAGTGAGGCCAGCATCGTGATGGGCCAGATCCACAGGGAGTCTCGCTTCACCACTCGAATTGAACACTTCTGCATGGTTGGGCAAAACGGTCGCGGGCGCCATACCCGCCGCCTCTTCGTTGACATGGTGAAACCGCCGCAGTGGCGCAAGACCCCGGTGATCGGCATCAATGGGGATCAGGTCGTCCGGTTCGACAGTGTCACGGATGCGGAGACCAAGGGCGGTTTTGTCAGGGTCGGCATCACCCGCTGTCTTGCCGGCCAGCAGGAAAAGCACGGCGGGTACCGCTGGCAAATCGATACCACCAAAGGAGCAGGCCAATGCACCGCTACAGCTACACCCTGAATGCGGCCACCGAATTGGGGGCAGCACCGGATCGTCTGACCGGGACCATCGAGGCGCACCACCCGATGACTCACCAGCAGATCCGGCTGGCCGCCATCGACAAGGCCCCGGCCCAGTATCTGAATTTCAACGAACTGGAGTACCAGGAGATTGAATCCCCCCTGAATTGAATGCCCGGCCATGCAGGCCTGGATGTAACGAACCACGACTGTCCGGGAGGACACGATGCATATCAAACTTTACCAGCGCAATTACCGGGATGATCTCAAGCAGGCCATCCAGCAGGAGCATGCCGGCAACCATCAGGATGCGGCCCTCTCCTACAAGAAAGCCCAGCACCACGCCACCAGCGCCAACATGTTGGAAAAGGCCAAGTTCGCGATGGCTCGCCGTATTCACTGCCTCAAGCAGGCAAAGGACCCCCAATGGAGGCAGGTCAACACCAAGTTCCAGCAGCTCTATCAAACCCAGGGGCATCACTGATGGCCAGCCGCGGTATCAACAAGGCCATCCTGATCGGCAACCTCGGCCAGGATCCGGAAGTGCGCTACATGCCCGGCGGGAACGCTGTCACCAGCATCACCTTGGCGACCTCCGACACCTGGCGCGATAAGCAGACCGGCGAGGCCAAGGAGCGCACCGAGTGGCATCGTGTCGTGTTCATGGGAATGTTGGCTGAGGTGGCAGGGAAGCACCTGAAGAAGGGCTCTCAGGTCTATGTGGAGGGCAAACTGCGGACTCGCAAATGGCAGGACCAGAGCGGCCAGGAGCGCTACACCACCGAGGTGCTCGTGGACAGCTTCACAGGGGTGATGCAGATGCTGGGAGGAAGCGGGCAAAACGGAGGAGGGAAACAGCAAGCGGCAGGCAGCCAGCAAAGGCCAACGCCACAGCCGGCGCAATCACCGGCCTACACCGAACCACCGATCGCTTATGACGACGATCTGCCGTTCTAGCGTAACGAAAGACAGTGGCCCCATGGGGCCGCTCTTCTCGCCGTGAGGCGTAAAGGAGACATGAATATGCATCAGAAAGTGGTTGTGATGGAACGCCCCAGCTGGGTTCTGCCTCGAGTTTTGGGAGAGATGTTCGGGTACACTGAGAAGGCCATCAGCGAGAAGCGGAAGAAGGGTCAGCTTATAGAGGGGGTCCACTACAAGTTGGCCCCGGATGGGAAGTATGTCTATCACTGGCGGAGATATGAGGATTGGCTGACCGGAACCAAGAACTGATCGACATCGTTGCTGAAACACCAGGTGTCGAACTGCACGGCAAGAGTCTTCGCATCGACTTCCGATTCCACGGCAAGCGATGCCGGGAAACGCTCAACATGCCGGCCACCAAAGCCAACATCAAGCACGCCTCCCGCAAGCGGGAGGCTATCCTGCATGAAATTGCCATTGGTGTCTTCGACTACGCCAAACACTTCCCAGACAGTAAGAACGCCCACCGGTTCGCCGGCACGACCGCAAGCCGGGACATCTCTCTGGGCGACCTGGTAGAGCACTACCTGAAGATCAAGGATGTGGACATAGGCGATAACGCCCGTGGCCGATATCGCTCAATCCTGGGGATGCTGGCATCTGACCTGGACCACACCCGGGTCGTCAGCACCTTCCGGACCGAAGACCTGCAGCAATGGCGCCGGTACCTGATGACCGAGCCGCGTAACAGAACCAGCAAGCCCTTGGCTCCGAGATCGGTCAACTACTACATGATGGTCGCCGCTGGGCTGTTCAACTTCGCCAAGCAGAACGGCTACACCCATCAGGACCATTCTTCAGTGCTGACCAAGGTGGAAGTGATCCGGGATAAACCAGACCCATTTGATCAAGATGAGTTTCGTCGCCTGCAGGAGTCTGCCAGGCACGACATGGACGCAATGTGGGTCCAGCTCGCCTGCTGGACAGGCATGCGTACTGGGGAGCTCTGCTCCTTGGCATGGGAGGATGTTGACCTGGAGCGCGGGGAATTGCAGATCCGCCGCAACATCACCCAGGCCCGCAACTTCAAGGTGCCGAAGACAGGTCATGAGCGAACGATTGTGCTCCTCCCACCGGCAATTGAGGCACTAAGACGCATGCGGCCAATGACAGCCATGCGCCAATCCCACTACATCAAGAAGACGCTGCGGGACCGCCGGCAGGTAGATGAAAAGGTCACGTTCGTGTTCAGCCCCGATGTAACCAGCAAGACACCCGGGCTCAGCATCTGCTACACGGCTTTCACCTTGGGTGACAAATGGGACAGGTTGATAAAGAGGGCTGGCATTCGCCGCCGAACCCAATACCATATGCGCCATACATTTGCTTGCTGGATGCTGACCGCTGGCGCCAACCCTGAATGGGTTGCGTCTTACCTTGGGCACGAGGACAGCACCATGGTGCGAACAGTCTATGGCAAATGGATTCCCGAACAAGACCGCGACGAAGCGGACAGGGTTTGGGGCAGGCTTGGGGCCAGCTTTTCAGATTTGGCCCCAATACAGCCCCAAGATTTCAAAGCAACACAATAACAACCTGTAAATTAAAGAGAATTAGCCAATGGCTCAATTTATTTACACCATGAACAGGGTCGGCAAGGTCGTGCCGCCCAAGCGTCATATTCTCAAGAACATCTCCCTCTCCTTCTTCCCGGGCGCCAAGATAGGCGTACTGGGTCTGAACGGCGCCGGTAAATCCACCCTGCTGCGCATCATGGCGGGGATCGACACCGAGATCGAAGGGGAAGCCCGTCCGCAGCCCGGCATCAAGATCGGCTACCTGCCCCAGGAGCCGAAGCTGGATCCGGAGCAGACAGTCCGCGAGGCGGTGGAAGAGGCGGTCGGCGAGGTGAAACGCGCCATGGCTCGCCTGGATGAGGTCTATGCGGCCTACGCCGACCCGGATGCGGATTTTGACAAGCTGGCCCGCGAACAGGGCGAGCTGGAAGCCATCATCGCCGCCCAGGGTGGTCACAACATGGAGAACCAACTGGAGCGCGCGGCCGACGCCCTGCGCCTACCAGCCTGGGACGCCCAGATCAAGCACCTCTCCGGGGGTGAGCGCCGCCGGGTAGCCCTGTGCCGTCTGCTGCTGGAAAAGCCGGACATGTTGTTGCTGGACGAACCGACCAACCACCTGGATGCGGAATCCGTGGCCTGGCTGGAGCGCTTCCTGCACGACTACGAGGGCACCGTCGTCGCCATCACCCACGACCGTTACTTCCTCGACAACGTGGCGGGCTGGATCCTGGAGCTGGACCGCGGCGAGGGTATCCCCTGGGAAGGCAACTACTCCTCCTGGCTGGAGCAAAAAGACGCCCGTCTGGCTCAGGAAGCCAGTTCCGAAGCGGCCCGTCGCAAGTCCATCGAGAAGGAACTGGAGTGGGTACGTCAGAACCCGAAAGGCCGTCAGGCCAAGTCCAAGGCCCGTATGGCTCGCTTCGAGGAGCTCAACACCAACGACTACCAGAAGCGCAACGAGACCAACGAACTGTTCATTCCGCCCGGACCGCGCCTCGGCGACAAGGTGGTGGAAGTGGCGAACCTCTGCAAGTCCTACGGTGACCGCCAGCTGATCGACGATCTCTCCTTCTCCATTCCGAAGGGGGCCATCGTCGGCATCATTGGTCCGAACGGCGCTGGTAAATCTACCCTGTTCCGCATGATGTCGGGCCAGGAGCAGCCGGACTCCGGCACCATCACCCTGGGCGATACCGTCGTGCTGGCCTCCGTGGATCAGTTCCGCGACAGCATGAACGACAAGAAGACGGTGTTCGAAGAGGTCGCCGACGGTCAGGACATCCTGCGCATCGGCAACTACGAGTTCCCGAGCCGTGCCTACATCGGTCGCTTCAACTTCAAGGGCGCCGATCAGCAGAAGCGGGTCGGCGAGCTCTCCGGTGGGGAGCGCGGCCGTCTGCACCTGGCCAAGCTGCTGCAAACCGGCGGCAACGTGCTGCTGCTGGATGAACCGACAAACGATCTGGACATCGAAACCCTGCGCGCCCTCGAGAACGCCCTGCTGGAGTTCCCGGGTTGTGCCATGGTCATCTCCCACGATCGCTGGTTCCTCGACCGTATCGCCACCCACATCCTGGACTACCAGGACGAGGGTAAGATTGCCTTCTTCGAGGGCAACTTCACCGAATATGAAGAGTGGAAGAAGAAGACCTACGGCGCCGACGCTGTCCAGCCGCACCGCGCCAAGTACAAGCGCATCGCCAAGTAAGCGGCCACGCAGCCATGAACTGGAGCGAGGCGGCCCAGCCACACAGCTCCAGATAAACAAGCGCATCGCCAGGTAAGCGGTCACGCCGCCATGAACTGGAGCGAGGCGGCCCAAACGCACCGCTCCAGATACACCAGCGGACCGCCATGCAAGCGAAATGATGCATCACCCCATCGGGGTGATTGCAGCGTGACAAGGGGAGCCCAGGCTCCCCTTTCTGTTGCCTTTTCGCTTACACTCTCCCCGCGTTCCCCTACCGGCCCTACCAATGACCCAGACCAACGCCCCCCCGAAGAGACTCACCATCCAGATCCGGATCGAACCCGGCTGCCTGGGCCCGGATGGCAAGGCCCACATCGATACCTTCTGCGCCGCGGCCAGCCGGATCTTTGCCGCCATCGAACCCGAGCGGGTCAGCTGGGTGCTGCTCCCCCGTCACGACAAGCTGTTGCCCGAACAAGCCTACTTCATCGACGGGCGCACCCTGAGCGAAGCGCAGGCCAACCTGCTGCTGCAGCGCATGGGGCTGACGCTCACCACCTTGCAGGAGCACAGCGACGCCGTGCTGGCCCAGCTGGTGGAGCGCTATCTGAAGAGCCGCTGAGGGCCGCCCTCACGGAACAGGCCCCTATCGAGCCTGTTTTCAGAGGGCAAATGGCAAACGTTTGAATTTTTGCTCTATTCATTGATCCCCCTCGCAGATCCGGGGTTTGTAAACGCCGCCGCCTGTGTAAAAATGTGCGCGCTGTCACGGTATCAGGACGAGTCTGGTCGCTCAGTCGCCAGAAACAGGGCAACCCAGCCCCCATGGATGGAGTTGACTGTTCGCCTGCTGCTTATTTCACGTCACCCATTGGAATCCAACATGAATCAACCACACAACGCCACAGAGCAGGCAGCCAACCCGGCCGCCGGGCAAGGATTGCTCGAGCGCCTGTTTGCCCTGAAAGGCCACGGCACCACGGCCCGCACCGAGGTCATCGCCGGCATCACCACCTTCCTGACCATGGTCTACATAGTGTTCGTCAACCCGCAGATCCTCTCTGCAGCAGGCATGGACACCCAGGCAGTGTTCGTCACTACCTGCCTCATCGCCGGCATCGGCAGCATCCTGATGGGTCTGCTCGCGAACCTGCCCATCGCCCTGGCTCCGGCCATGGGGCTGAATGCCTTCTTCGCCTTCGTGGTAGTGGCCGGCATGGGCTACTCCTGGCAGGTCGGCATGGGCACCATCTTCTGGGGCGCCCTGGGTCTGCTGATCCTCACCCTGCTGCGGGTACGCTACTGGCTGATTGCCAACATCCCCCTCACCCTGCGGGTCGGCATCACGGCCGGCATAGGTCTGCTGATCGCCCTGCTCGGCCTGCACAACGCCGGCATCGTAGTGGCGAGCCCCGCCACCATGGTGACCGTGGGCAACCTCACCTCCCTGCCCTGCCTGCTGGGGCTGCTCGGCTTCTTCCTTATCTGCATCTTCTCCGCCCGCGGTGTGCACTCCGCCGTGCTGATCGCCATCGTGGTCACCACCACCCTGGGCTGGCTGTTTGGCGATGTGACCTTCAAGGGCTTCGTCTCTGTGCCGCCGAGCATCACCCCCGTCTTCGGTCAGCTGGACCTGATGGGGTCGCTGGACATCAGCCTGGCCGGGATCATCTTCTCCTTCATGCTGGTCAACCTGTTCGACTCTTCCGGCACCCTGATCGGCGTCACCAACCGCGCCAAGCTGGCCGATGATCGCGGCCACTTCCCACGCATGAAGCAGGCGCTGGTAGTGGACAGCGTGAGCTCGGTCGGCGGCGCCTTCATGGGCACCTCCTCCGTAACCGCCTACATCGAGAGCAGCTCAGGGGTGGCCGTCGGCGGTCGTACCGGCCTCACCGCCATCGTGGTCGGCGTGTTGTTCCTGCTGGCGATCTTCTTCTCCCCGGTCGCCGCCATGGTGCCGGCCTATGCCGCCGCCGGCGCCCTTATCTACGTGGGGGTGCTGATGTGCTCCGAGCTGACCCGGGTCAAGTGGGAAGACCTGACCGAAGCGGTACCGGCCTTCATGACCGCAGTGATGATGCCGTTCAGCTTCTCCATCACCGAGGGGATAGCCGTGGGCTTCATCTCCTACTGCGTGATGAAGGCGGGCACTGGCCGCTGGCGCGAGATCAACCCCTGCGTGCTGGTGGTAGCCCTGCTGTTCGTGCTCAAGTTCGTCTGGGTCGACAGCCACTAACCCGGCTTTCGCATACAAAAATGCCCGTCATCGACGGGCATTTTTTATGGCTGACAAAGGGCAGGGTTCAACGGATGCCGCGGGCCTCGCGGATCCACTCCCAGGCCTGCTGGATCTCCTGGGTCTTCTCCTTGGCCATCTCCATCATTTCGGGCGGCAACCCCTTGGCGGCCAGCTTGTCCGGGTGATGCTTGCTCATCTCCTTGCGATAGGCGCGCTTGATATCCTGATCGCTGTCGCTCTCGCTCACCCCGAGCAGTTGGTAGGCATCCTTGAGGCGATCCTGGGAGGGGGCCTCCTGCCGGTATTGCTGCCCTTGTCCACCCTGCTGCTGGCGGTGGAAGAAGTTCATCTGCGCCTCCGCCATCGCCAGGATCCGCGCCAGCTCGATGCGGCTAAAGCCGAGCTCGTCCGCGATGGTCTGCAGGATGGCGCGCTCGTTGGCCTCCACCTTGCCATCGGCAAAGGCGGCCTGCAGCTGCACCTCAAGGAAGAAGCGCAGGATGTCGCGCTGCCCCAGGCTCGCCTGGCGAAACTCCGCCAGGGTTTCGCGCAGCGGGAAGTCGTTCTCCTTGCCCTGGCGGAACGACTCCTGAGCCCGCACCCGCTGCTCGCCGGAGAGTCGCATCCTGTCCATCAGGCTGGAGGCGACCCGGATCTCGTGCTCGGTGACCTGACCGCTCGCCTTGGCGATATGGCCCATGACGGCGAAGGTGGCGTGGAAGAAGACCGCCTGCTGCTGCTGGCTGGGAGCTCGCTGGAACGCCCCCCGAATGCCCATGCCCCGATCGAAGCGGTGGCCGATCCAGAGGCCAAGCAGGGCGCCGAAGATATTGCCGAGCAGAAAACCGAAGAAGGCGCCAAGCACCTTACCCCAAATACGCATGGTTCAAGACCTCGTGATGTTAATGAGTGCCGGCAAGCAGCTGGTCATCCAGCTCCCGCAGCCGATCGACTGTGCCTATGTCCCGCCACTCGCCAGCCAGCAGACTGCCACCGACCCGGCCTTGTGCCATCCAGTCGCGCAGCAGGGGTGCCAGCTTGCGGGCACCGCAAGGCAGGGAGACAAAGGCCGCCGGGTGATAGAGGCCAACGCCGCTGAAGGTGAGGGCTGGCGCGTCCAGCACCCGGCCGTCTTGCAGGGAGAAATCCCCCTGAGGGTGCTGGGGTGGATTGGGCACCAGCCAGAGGTGGGCCAGGTCATCCGCCAACGGCTGATTCACCAGAGCGCCATAATCCGCATCAATCCAGGTATCGCCGTTGATCACCAGAAAGGGCTCGCTGCCGAGCAGTGGCAATGCCTGCACGATGCCGCCCGCAGTCTCGAGCGCACTCTCCTCCGCCGACCACAGGATCTCGACCCCGAACTGGCGGCCATCGCCGAGCGCCTCCACCAGCTTGTGGCCAAGCCAGGCGTGGTTGATGACAAGCTGTGTCACCCCGGCCGCCTTGAGCTTCTCGATGTGGTGGACGATCAGGGGCTTGCCCCCCACCGCCAGCAGCGGCTTGGGCAGCAAGTCGGTGAGCGGGCGCATCCGCTCCCCACGGCCTGCGGCCAGGATCATCGCCTTCATGACGGCTCCCCGGCACGCCGAGCCTCTGCCGCCCGGGCCAGGCCCGGCAGCACAATCCGCTGCAACCAGTCGCCGAAACGGGCCAGCACCGGATGCTCGGCCCCATGTTGATGGCACACATCCACCACGTAGCCCAGGGTACGGGGGATGTCCTTGAGGTAGCCGGACTTGCCGTCGCGATGGTAGAGACGAGTGAAGAGGCCGGCCGCCTTCAGGTGGCGCTGCATGCCGGTCAGATCGGCATACCGGCGGAAAGCGGCATAATCGAGATCGCCCAGCAGACCGGCCTGGCTCAGGGTATCGAAGCCATGGCCCATGTCTTGCTCTATCACGGCATCGGGCCAACGCACGTAACAGTCTTTCAGCAGGGAGACTAGGTCGTAGCTGAGAGGGCCGATGACCATGTCCTGGAAGTCGATGACGGCCAGTTGGCTGTCGTCCGGCGTATCGCCACCACACACCATCAGGTTGCGACTGTGGAAGTCTCTGTGCATCACTCCCTGGGGCTGAGCCAGGTTGCTCTCGGTGAGGCAGGCGAATGTCTCCGCCAGCAAGCCTTGCTCCTCGGCGCTCAGGGTCAGTTGCAGATGATGACCCAGCAGCCACTCGGGGAAGATGGCGTTCTCGCGCGCCATGAAGGCCTCGTCGAAGGGCTCGAGCTCGAGCGCCACCGATCCGAGCCGAGGCAGCAGGGCGATGGCCTTGCCATACCAGGCCAGCACGTTGTCATCGTTCAGGCAGCCGATAAGCTGGGTATCGCCAAGGTCACTGACCGCCAGCAGCCCCTGCTCATAGTCGACCCCCTTGACCTCGGGAGCCAGCAGCCCCACGGCGTGCAGGGCGGCCGCATTGCGAACGAATTCATGATTTTTTTCGGTTTTCGGATTAGCATCCACCCACACCAGGCCACCACCACGGAAGTAGCGGCGGAAACTGGCGTCACCGGAGATCAGGGTCAACTGGAGATTGGCATCACCGGAAATCCGGCGTGCCCATTGCAATAGCAGGGAAGCGCGATCGTGCATGAGTCGGGAACCAAATTGGAAAGCAGCACTTGGCTGTTAGCCCTGGCCGCAATAATGCTTTATCATTGCCGGCTAACATAAAGCAATGACATGCAATGTCAACTCGATGGATCCTGACATAAAATGCATGCCCTGAATCAACCGTTTTTACTACGGATTGCGCGAGCCCTTCACATGACAAAATGGACACTGGGGTGTTCTTATCCCATCGCCCTGACCATCAGCCTTGTTCCTGCCCTGAGCCCGCTCACGGTACAGGCGGCGCCCCTCAACGCGCCACCGGCCACCGGGATCCTCAACAGCCTCTGCTATGACTATGTCCCCAAGATCGAGAAACCCAGCGCGGATCAGGACGCCAATGCCCAGCCCGTCGAAGTGGATGCCGATCGCCTGGAGGCCAAGCAGGGCGGGACCGCCGTCTATGAGGGTGACGTCAAGGTGCGTCAGGGCGTGCGCAAATTTGACTCCGACTATGCCCAGCTTGATCAGAAGAGCCGGGATGTCATTGCCATCGGCAACATCTATTACAACGATGGCCAGATTACTGTCACCAGCGACAAGACCCTCAAATCCAACCTGGACACCAAGAACTCCGAGCTAGAAGAGGGTAAGTATCAGGTTCATGGCTCACCGGTGCGCGGCTTCGCCGAAAAAGTCACCATGACCAACAACAACCAGAACATCACCCTGGAGGGAGCCCAGTACACCACCTGCCCCCCGGGTCAGGAGGCCTGGACCCTGAAGGCCGGCAGCATCGACATCGATCAGTCCGAAGTGTTCGGGGAAGCCTGGAACGCCAGCCTCTGGCTCTATGATTATCCGGTCTTCTATTTCCCCTATATCAACTTCCCCATCAAGGATGAGCGCAAGACCGGTCTGCTCTACCCGGGCTATACCCAAAGCTCCAAGAACGGCATGGACATCACCCAGCCGTTCTACTGGAACATAGCCCCCAACTACGATGCCACCATCACCTCCCGCTTCATGGACAGACGGGGCCTGATGGAGCAGGTCGAGTTCCGCTACATGCCGGATCCGGCCCATGTGGGCACCCTTTATTTCGAAAACCTGGCGGATGACAAGCAGTACGACGAGACGGACAGCCTCAACGATCACCTGTCCGATGGTCACCGCTATCTGCTCAGTGCCCGCCACACCTCCATGTTCATGGACAATGCCATGCGGGTGTCGGTGGACTATACCAAGGTGCGGGATCAGGACTACAACTACTTCAACGACTTCTCCCCCAAAGTGGGGACCCAGGTCGACAACCAGTTGCAGCAATCTCTGAAAGCCGGCTACTACCAGCAGAGCTGGAACCTCAATGCCGAGGTGCGGACCTACCAGATCCTGCTGGCCAGCGCCCAGCAACCCCACGAGCTGATGCCGCGCATCAACCACAACTACTACCAGCAGGGCAACTGGTACGATCTGGCCTGGAACACCGAGCTGACCAACTTCGGCTACAACAACGACCAGGCCATCGAGGAGAACAAGGGTAGCGCCTACACCGGCACCCGGGTCTACACGGCCCCCACCCTGACCATACCGCTCATCGACGAGGCGGGTTACTTCCTCGACAGCCAGTACAAGCTGATGTACACCCGTTACGATCAGACGGTGCCGGATGACATGAGCAGTACCTTCACCAACCGATTCACGCCCCAGGGCGGGGGTGACGTCACCCTGGAGGAGGGCATTATCACCCGGGTGCTGCCCTCGTTCCGCCTCAAGGGCGGCATGACCTTCGAGCGCGACCAGCAGTGGTTCGGGGAAGGGGCCAGCCAGACCCTGGAGCCTGAGTTCCAGTACCTCTATGTGCCCTACAAGGATCAGGACAACATCGGCGTCTACGACTCCACCACCATGCGCCAGGACTATTACAGCCTGTTCAGCGATCGCCGCTTCGCCGGCCTGGACCGCATCAGCGACTCCAACCGGCTCTCTGTTGGCGTTACTACCCGTATCTATGATCCGGCTGGCGATGAACGAATCCGGCTGGCCGTTGCCCAAGCCTTCGACTTCGTGGCGCCCAGGGTCAAGCTCTACGCCAGCGACAACCTGAGCACCAATACCCGCTCGCCACTGTCGTTCGAGGGCGATGCCAAGATCAACGAGCAGTGGTATGCCCATGCCGGGGCGCAATATGATGTGGAGCAACGCCAGATAAGCTCTGCCAACAGCGCCCTGGAGTACCGCCATGAGAAGCTGATCAGTCAGTTGAACCACCGCTTCGTGCGGGACGCCAACTATGACCTCGACCGCAAGGGCGAGGTGACGGATCTCAACCAGATAGGCCTGCTGTTGACCACCCCGCTCAACGATCAGTGGCACCTCTATGGCGGCTACTATCAGGAGCTCGACCAGAACGTCAAAGTTGACCGCAAGGTGGGTCTGAAATATGACTCCTGCTGCTGGAGCATCAACTTCAACCTGGAGTGGGTCAATACGCCGGACAACGTGAACCTGGCCCCGACGTCCGAGCGCAGCCTCGGCATTCAATTTGAAATGAAAGGATTGGGTAGCGTGGGTACCGGCTCCAAGGGTACCTCCCTGGATACCGAAGCACTGCCTTACATTCGTCCGTTTAACCTGCGAGACCAATAACGGGTCTGGCAAACGCCTTGAGAGATGGATATGAAGAAGACGTTGATTTCCCTGCTGACCGCAGGCCTGTTTGGAGTCATGAGCCAGGGCGCCTTCGCCGCGCCCGAGCTGATGGACAAGGTGCTTGCCGTGGTCAACAAGGACGTGGTACTGGCCAGTCAGCAGGAAGCCCTGGTGCAGAAGGTGAAGGCCTCAGCCCAGGAGAGCGGCCAATCCCTGCCCGATGACGTCACCCTGCGCAAGCAGGCGCTGGATCGCCTGATCCAGGAGAGCCTGCAACTGCAACTGGCGGATCGCCAGGGGCTCAAGATCAGTGACACCCAGTTGGAGCAGGCCATCCAGAGCATCGCCGCCGACAACAAGATGACCCTGGATCAACTGCGTGCCCAGCTCGAACGGGAAGGGCTGACCTATGCCCAGTACCGGGAGGAGGTGCGCCGCGAGATCCTGATGAACGAGGTGCGCCGCAGCCAGGTCCGCCGCCGCATCAACATCTCCGAGCAGGAGGTGAAGCAGGTGGTCGAGGCCCTGAGCAAACAGGGTCAGCAACAGACCGAGTACCACGTCGGTCACATCCAGGTTGCCCTGCCTGACAACCCGAATGCCGAGCAGCTCAACGCCGCCAAGGCCAAGATCGAGCGCATCCTGGCCGCGCTGAAAGAGGGGGCGGACTTCCGCAAGCTGGCTATCGCCGAGAGCAACGGTCCCAAGGCCCTGGAAGGGGGAGACTGGGGCTGGATGAGCCCGCAGGAGATGCCGACCCTGATGGCCGAAGCGGTACAGGGTGCCAGCAAGGGTGACATCGTCGGCCCGCTGCGCTCGGGCGCCGGTCTGCACATCGTCAAGATCTTCGACACCAAGGGTCAGCAGCAAGTGATGCAGACCGAGGTGAAGGCGCGCCACATCCTGATCAAGCCCTCCATCATCCTGAGCGAGGAGAAGGCCAAGGGCACCCTGGACGGCATCTTGCACGACATCAAGAGCGGCAAAGCGAGCTTCGCCAGCATGGCGGAGAAGTACTCCGAAGATCCGGGCTCTGCGGTGCAGGGTGGCGAGCTGGGCTGGTCCGATCCCAACGTCTATGTGCCGGAGTTCCGCGACATGGTCAACCGCCTGCAACCGGGTCAGCTCAGCGAGCCCTTCCGCACCACCCACGGCTGGCACATAGTGCAGTTGGAAGATCGCCGCAGCCAGGATGCCACCGGCAAGGCCCAGGAGCAGCGTGCCTATCAGCTGATCTTCAACCGCCGCTTCACCGAAGAGTCCCAGGCTTGGCTGGATGAGCTGCGCGACGAAGCCTACATCCAGATCGAACCCAATTAATGGCCGATGAGCAGATGAACAGCCATCGTCTTGCCATCACCCCGGGTGAGCCCGCCGGCATAGGCCCGGACCTGGTGCTGCAGATAGCCCAGCGGGACTGGCCGCACCAGCTGGTGGTGATCGCCGATCCCGCCCTGCTGCGCGAGCGCGCCGCCCTGCTGGGGCTGCCCATCGAGCTGGAACCCTATGATGCCGCCGCCCCCGTGAGGGGGCAGCGGGCGGGGACCCTGACGGTCTGTCCCGTTCCCCTCGGCGCCCCCGTGGTGCCGGGTGAACTCGACGAGGGCAATGGCGCCTATGTGCTGGCCACCCTGCAGCGTGCCTGTGACGGCAACCTGAGCGGCGAGTTCGCCGCCGTGGTGACCGGCCCGGTGCACAAGGGGATCATCAACCAGGCGGGCGTCTCGTTCAGCGGTCACACCGAATTCTTCGCCCAGCAGTCAGACACCGCCGACGTGGTGATGCTGCTGGCCACCGAAGGGCTGCGGGTGGCGCTGGCGACCACCCACATTCCCCTCGCCTATGTGGCGATGGCCATCACGCAGGAGCGCCTTGGCAAGGTGATCCGCATCCTGGATGCGGATCTCAAGGGAAAATTCGGCATCGAACACCCCAGAATTTACGTCTGCGGCCTCAACCCCCACGCCGGGGAAGGGGGCCATCTCGGCCGTGAAGAGATCGACGTGATCGAACCTGCCCTGGCCGACTTGCGCCAGGAAGGGATCGATCTGGTCGGCCCCTTGCCGGCCGATACCCTGTTCCAAGACAAATACCTCAAGGATGCGGATGCGGTACTCGCCATGTACCACGACCAGGGGCTGCCGGTGCTCAAATACAAGGGCTTTGGCAACTCGGTCAACATCACCCTCGGACTTCCTTTCATCCGTACTTCGGTGGATCACGGCACCGCACTGGATCTGGCAGGCAAGGGCCTGGCAGACTCGGGGAGCCTGATCACCGCGATTAACCACGCCATCCAGATGGTAGAGAAAAAAAGATATGAGCAGTAAGGTGCAGAGCAACAAGGTGCACATGGGCCACACGGCCCGTAAGCGTTTCGGTCAGAACTTCTTGCACGACCGTTATGTGATCGACCAGATCGTCGCCGCCATCAATCCACAGCCGGGTCAGAACCTGGTGGAAATCGGCCCGGGTCTGGCGGCACTGACCGAACCGGTCGCCTCCCAGATGGACAAGATGACGGTGGTCGAGCTTGACCGGGATCTGGCGGCTCGCCTGCGCGAGCACCCGACCCTCAAGGACAAACTGACGGTGATCGAGGCCGACGCCATGCGCTTCGACTTCGGCACCCTGATGGGAGAAGGCAAACCGCCCCTGCGCATCTTCGGCAACCTGCCCTACAACATCTCCACCCCGCTCATCTTCCACCTGTGCGAGTTCGCCGACCGGGTGGAGGACATGCACTTCATGCTGCAAAAGGAAGTGGTATTGCGGATGTGCGCAGGCCCTGGCAGCAAGGCCTATGGCCGCCTGAGCGTCATGGTCCAGTACTACTGCCAGGTGATCCCGGTGCTGGAAGTGGGCCCGGGTGCCTTCAAGCCAGCCCCCAAGGTCGACTCGGCCGTGGTGCGACTGGTGCCACACAAGAACCCGACTATCGTCGCGAAAGACCTCCGCTGCCTGAGCCGGGTCTGCACCGAGGGCTTCGGCCAGCGTCGCAAGACCATCCGCAACAGTTTCTCCAACTTCATCACCGACGCTCAGCTGACCGAGCTTGGCATCGATGGCAACCTGCGTCCGGAGAACCTCTCCCTCGAGCAGTTCGTCATGATCGCCAACTGGCTGGCCGATCAGCAGCAGGCCTGATCCCATGGCATCCACCCGGATAGTGGTGCGCCCGCACCCCAGCTATGTGGCGGGTACCGAGGATCCTTACCATTTTCTCTATCTCATCGAGATAGAGAATCTGGGGCCGGGCAAGGTGCAACTGCTGCATCGGCGCTGGCTCATCACGGATGCCAATGGCAAGATGCTGGAAGTGGAAGGGCCGGGGGTCGTGGGCGAGCAGCCCTTCATCGCCCCCGGCGAGACCTTCAGCTATCAGAGTGGCGTACCGCTCGCCACCCCCTTCGGCGTGATGGAAGGCAGTTATACCCTGCAAGACGAATCGGGGCAGCAATTCGAGGCCCCCATCGCCCCTTTCACACTGGCCGTTCCCAACATTATCAACTGAGGTTTCATGGCGAATTGTTTCGTCGGTGATATCCAGGGCTGTTACGACGATCTGCGCCGTCTGCTGGATCTTGCCGAATTCGACTCCGACAAGGACACGCTCTGGCTGTGTGGCGACCTGGTCGCCCGCGGGCCGGATTCCCTCAACACCCTGCGCTTCGTCAAGTCACTGGGGAGCCACGCCGTGACCGTGCTCGGCAACCACGACCTGCACCTGCTGGCGGTGGCTCATGGGGTCGCCCCTCTCAAGAAGAAAGACAAGCTGCAGGCCCTGATGGAAGCCCCGGATCGGGACGAGCTGCTGGAGTGGCTGCGCCACCGTCCCCTGCTGGCGGAGCATCCGGATCTGCCCATCATGATGATCCATGCCGGACTCTCTCCGGCCTGGGATGCCCACACGGCACGCAGTTGTGCCCGTGAAGTGGAGACGCTGCTGCGCGGCGATCAGTACAGCTGGCTGCTGCACCACATGTATGGCGACCAGCCCGATAGCTGGGACGAGAACCTGCAGGGGATAGAGCGCTACCGCTACATCATCAACACCTTCACCCGGATGCGCTTCTGCTACTTCGATGGCCGGCTCGACTTCAAGTGCAAGAAGGGACCCACAGAGTCCACCCCGGGCCTGCGCCCCTGGTTCGAGCAGCGCGAGCACCACGACGACGACCCCATCCTGGTATTCGGCCACTGGGCGGCACTGATGGGCGCCACCGGCAAGGCGGACATCAAGGGGCTGGACACCGGCTGCGTGTGGGGCAACAGCCTCACCCTCTGGCGCTATGAAGACGATGCCCTGATAGCGACCCCCTGCCCCGCCTATGCCAAGTAAAAAAAAGACGCTGGCGATATAAAGAGGCCCGGCATTGCCGGGCCTCTTCGTTGGTCAGCACGCAGGCTAGAGCCTGCGCCCCAGCCGCTTCTCGACCTGGCGCCGCTCCCATTCGGGCCCGAACAGCCTGAATGGCTGGAACAGGTTGATGGCATGGGACATCAGGCCAAGCCCCCAGCCCAGCATGGGCCACCAGGCCCAGATATAGTCCGGGTTGCTCAGGTAGTTGATGACAAACAGCCCCCCTATCACCAGCACATAGCTGATGAGGTGGCCGTAGAAGCCTTTGAGCCCCTCGACGAACTTCATCGCCTCCCGCTCATCCTTGGCCACCTGCACCGTCCCCTGACTGTCGGTCTCGTTCCCTTTCATCTCGCTCTCCTGCAGTTGCGTCACATCGAGCTCAAAGACGGCGGCCAGGGCCTTGAGGGATTCCAGTCCGGGCTGCTGGCCCTGCTCGATCCGCTGTATGGTGCGGACACTCAGGCCAGTCAGGGTCGCCAACTGATCCTGGGACCACCCCCGTTGCAATCTCAACTTCCTGACGATCATCTCGAACTCCTTGTGGTGATTGACAGGGCCAGCATAGGGCCAGCGCGGCGAGAGGTGACACGACAGAGGGCCGACATAAACCTGACTATCGTTTTAAATCAAAGACTTGAAATATGAACGGGAGGTTCACCCCTGTGCGGACACACACGCTGGTACGCCCGACCAGATTGTCACAGGCTCTGCATCAGACCGGCGGCGATCTCGAAGGAACGCAGCCTGGCCTGATGATCGACGATGGGACCGTTGAACATCAGCTCGTCGGCCCCGGTTTCGGCCAGCAAGGCCTTGAGACCGTGGCGTACCTGATCCGGATCCCCCACCAGAGAGCGGGCCAGGGTCTGCTCCATCGCCATCAGCTCCCGGGGTGACCACTGCTCCCCCAGACTCTCCACCGGCAGCGGCAGCTTGCCGGCATCCCCCCGATAGAGGCGCAGGAACTGCTGCTGAAGCGTGGTGAACAGGAAACGGGCCTCCCGGGTCGTGTCGGCAGCGATCACGTTGATACAGACTACCGCATAAGGTTTGGGCCAGCGCGCGGAAGGGCGGTACTGGGCGCGGTAAATCTCCAGTGCCTGCAACAGCAGACCGGGTGCAAAGTGAGAGGCAAAACCGAACGGCAACCCCATGGCGGCCGCCAGCTGGGCGCTGTAGAGGCTGGAGCCCAGCAACCAGATCGGCACATGCAGCCCTTGGCCAGGTACCGCCTGCACGGCGCCCACCTCGTCACCGAAGTAGCCCATCAGCTCACGCACGTCCGCAGGAAAATCATCCACCTCGCCGCCGCGCTGACGACGCAGCGCCTGCATGGTGCGTTGATCGGTGCCGGGCGCACGGCCGAGACCGAGATCGACCCGATCCGGGTAGAGAGAGGCCAGCGTGCCGAACTGCTCGGCGATCACCAGGGGCGAGTGGTTCGGCAGCATGATGCCGCCGGCCCCCAGCCGCAGGGTGCTGGTGGCGCCGGCCAGATGGCCGATCAGCACGGCGGTGGCGGCACTGGCGATCCCGGGCATGTTGTGGTGCTCCGCCAGCCAGTAGCGGTGGTAGCCCCAGCGCTCGGCATGCCGGGCCAGATCCTGCGAATGACGAAACGACTCGGCCGGCAGGCTACCTTCGGGGACGGGCACCAGATCCAGGACGGAATAGGGAACGACAGGCATGGGACACTCCATTGATTCAAAGGCGATCCATCAGTGGAGCAATGTAGCATGAGATATCTGAATGAATCACGCGACCCGGTTGTCTGTGAGGTACCCCGTCCGTGCCGGCGAGGGTGCGCCCCTGAAGATAGAGGGCCTCTTCCCCCCTCACCTCCTATGCTTTTTGTCATCTTGCGAGCACACTGTTTAGCAGATCATCGCGGGGTGCGCCCGCAGGACAAGGATAGGTCCATGACAAAAACAAGCCTCGGCAGCAAACCCTTTTACGTGCACATTGCCACCCTCTTCATTCTGCTGTTCTCCGTGCTGGGGGGCGCCCTCATCATGTTGCAGTTTCAGCAGGGCATGCAGCAGGGGTTGGCGCACGAGCGACAGAGCTTCCAGCAGTACAGGGAACAGCTCGCGCTTGCCATCAAGTTGAACCAGCGCCCGGCTCGCATGTCGCTCAGCCTGCTGCGCAGTGGCCAGCTGGCCGCCATGACCAGCCTGGAATCCCGTCTCGGCTACCTGCCCCAACTGGCCGAGGTGCTGGCCAACAGCGCCAGCTATGGTGCCATCTATGCCGGTTACGAGAACGGCGACTTCTTCCTGGTGCGCAAGTTGACCGAGCGGGCCAGGGGATTGCTGGACAGGCCACCTCCCGGGAGCCACCTGCTGGTACAGAGCCTGAGTCAGGGCCGGGGAGAGTTCCTCTATTTCGACCAGCGGCTGCGACTGCTGGAGCGGCGGCCCATGCCGGACTACCGCTTCGATCCGCGCGACCGTGGCTGGTACAAGGAGGCGCGCTGGGGCACGGGCATCATAGTGACCCACCCCTATCTCTTCTTCACCACCAGAGAGCCTGGCATGACGCTGGCGGTGGAGAGCGACGATCGCCGGGCGGTGATCGGGCTGGATGCCGGTGTGGAGGGGCTTTCCTCCCTCATCGGCGAGCTGCCTCTGCCCAGCTATTGCCAGCTGGTACTGTTCGACGAAGTCGGAACCCTGCTGACAACGGATCCCAAACGGCTGCCCAGCTTCGATCAACTGAGCCGGCTGCCCATGTTGTCGGCGCTCAAGCAACCCATACTGACCAAGTTGCAACAGGAGATGGCATCCAGACCCACCCTGCTGCACGAGCCAACCGAGCTGACGCTGACTGCCGAGGATGGCCGCGACTGGCTGGTCAACCTCTCCGCCCTCGACGAGGGGTCTCCCTTCTACCTGGCCCTGCTGGTACCGACGGACGAACTCACCGCACCGGCCCGCCACGACGCCCTGCGCAACCTGGTCTGGGCCCTGACGGGTCTGCTGTTGCTGCTGCCCGTCATCTGGCTGGTGGCGAGACGCACCGCCGCCCCCTTGCTGGCGCTGACGCAAGAAGCCGAGCGGATCCAGCACTTCGACTTCGGCGAGAGCGAGCGGCCAGACTCGGCGATCCGCGAGATCGACGATCTCGCCCGCGCCATGTCCAGCATGCGACTGACCCTCGGCAACTTCATGAACATGGGTCTGGCGCTGGCGGCCGAACACCGCTTCGACTCCCTGCTCAGCCGCATCCTGCACGAGACGGTGGCGGCGGCCCAGGCAGAGGGAGGCTGCCTCTATCTGGCCCAGGAGAAGCAGATGAAGGCGGTTCAGGCCATCTGGCAACGGCAGCCCCTGGACTGTGAACAGTTGCACTGGCAGGAGTCCCTGCTCGGCGGCCTCTATCATACCGAGCGACTCAGCCTGCCCCTCAATGCCGAGCAGTGGTCGCACTGCCTGGCCGACTGGGGCCCCTTCCCCGGCCCCCGCCAACTGCTGGCCGAGCCCCTCTACAACCACCGCCAGGAGCTGATCGGCTGCCTGCTGCTGATCTTGCCGGACTGCGCACCACGGGAGCTGGCGTCACGCATCAGCCTCATCGAGGCGCTGGCGGGCATGTCCGCCTCCGCCATCGAGAATCAACGCCTGCTGGAGGAGCAAAAGCAGTTGCTGGAAGCCTTCATCGAGCTTATCGCCGGTGCCATCGACGCCAAGAGTCCCTATACCGGAGGCCACTGCCAGCGCGTGCCCGAACTGACCCGCATGCTGACGGAGGCGGCCTGCGCCCAGCAGCAGGGCCCCTTTGGCGACTTCACCCTCAGCGACGAGGAGTGGGAGGCCATCCATATCGCGAGCTGGCTGCACGACTGCGGCAAGGTCACCACACCAGAGTTCGTGGTGGACAAGGCCACCAAGCTGGAGACCATCTACGACAGGATCCACGAGATCCGCACCCGTTTCGAGGTGCTCAAGCGCGACGCCCATATAGAAGCGCTGGCGGCCCGGCTGCCCGCCTCCGATCGGCAGGCAGCCCTCGAGGCAGTGACCCCGACCTGGCAGATGCTGGATCAGGAGTTCGCCTTCGTCGCCGAGTGCAATCTGGGGGGCGAGTGGATGGCACCGGAAAAACTGGCGCAGCTCGATGCCATCGCCAGCCGTACCTGGCTGCGCACCCTGGATGATCGCCTCGGCGTCAGCCCGGAGGAGCTAAAGCGCCATCCCGGGGAGGCGGCTCCCCTGCCCTGCCGCGAGCCGCTGCTGGCCGACAAGCCGGTGCACCTCATTCCCCGCCCCGCCCACGACAACCTGACCAGGCACAATCCCTGGGGCTTCAAGGTGCGGGTGCCCACCCATCTCTACAACCGGGGGGAGCATTACAACCTCGCCATCGGCCGTGGCACCCTCACCGAGGAGGAGCGCTACAAGATCAACGATCACATCATCCAGACCATCCGCATGCTGGAGAAGCTCCCCTTTCCCCGTCACCTGCGCAAGGTGCCGGAGATCGCAGGGGGCCACCACGAGCGGATGGACGGCACCGGCTACCCACGCCAGTTACAGGGTGAGCAGATGAGCATTCCCGCCCGCATCATGGCCATCGCCGACATCTTTGAGGCCCTGACCGCGAGCGATCGTCCCTACAAATCGGGCAAGACGGTCTCCCAGTCCCTGACCATCATGCAGAAGATGGTGCAGGAGCAACACATAGACCCGGCACTGTTCACCCTGTTCATCGACAGCGGGGTCTGGCGGGACTATGCCCTGCGCTTCCTCGCCCCCGAGCAGCTGGACGAGGCGGCCTGCCAGGCCCTGCTGGCGGAACCGCATTAGCCGCTATCCGCCGAGCGCCCATAAAAAAACGGTCAACCGAAGTTGACCGTTTTTTTATCTCCAGGCTGCCCCTTAGAACAGCAGGTGCGCCACACCGGCGATCACCGGCAGTGTCACCAGGGTACGCAGCAGGAAGATGACGAACAGCTCCCACAGCTTGACCGGGATCTTGCTGCCCAGCAGCAGGGCGCCCACTTCCGACATATAGATGAGCTGGGTCACCGACATGGCGGCGATCACGAAGCGGGTGATGTCACTCTCTATGGTCGAGGCCAGCACCGCCGGGATGAACATGTCAGCGAAACCCACCATGATGGTCTTGGACGCCGCTTCGGCTTCCGGCAGTTGCAGCAGCTCCAGCAAGGGAACGAAGGGCGCACCCAGCCAGTTGAAGATAGGGGTGTGCTCGGCCAGCATCAGGGCACAGGTCCCGATCGCCATCACCACCGGCAACACGCCGAACACCATATCCAGGGCATTCTTCACCCCTTCCCGCGCCACGGCGCCGAGGTCCGTCATGCTGTCGGCCTTGGTCAGGGCACGCTGATAGCCATAACTCAGCACGCTGTGCTGGTGGGGGATAGCCTCCTGCTTGCGGCACAGGGGAGTACCGTCGCTGTAGACATCCTTCTTCCAGGAGAGCGGCGGCAAGCGCGGCACGACGATGGCCGCCACCACGCCGGCCAGGCAGACGGTCAGGTAGAAGGGAACGAACATGTGTTCCAGCTTCACCTGGGAGATCACCACCAGACAGAAGGTGATGGAGACCGCAGAGAAGGTGGTACCGATGACGGCGGCTTCACGCTGGGTGTAGAACTTGCCCTCATACTGCTTGCTGGTAAGCAGGATGCCGACACTGCCATCCCCGAGCCAGGAGGCGAAGCAATCCACTGCGGAGCGACCAGGCAAGCGGAACACAGGGCGCATGATGCGGGTCATCATGGTGCCGACAAACTCCAGCAGACCGAAGTCCAGCAGCAGCGGCAGCAGCAAGCCAGCGAAGATGAAGACGGAGAACAGTACCGGCAGCAGATCGTGCAGCACCAGGCCGCCGGTCGCCCCGGAACGCAGCACTTCGGGACCGGCCTCGAAGAAGGTCAACAGCACGAAGAGGCCCCCCAGTACCCGCACGCAGGCCCAGAAGGGGGAGACGTTGAACAGGCTGTTGAGGAAGGGGCGACGCACCAGGATCGCCGGCTTGAACAACCAGGCGATCAAGGTCATCAGCATGGTTGTAGTAATGATGGCGCTGACCATGGCCACCAGATAGTCGGCGAACACCGTCTGTACCAGCTTCGCCAGCACGGCGACGGGGATGGTGACATTGCCGTCATAGATGACCGGGGTCATGAACAGCAGGATCCCGATGAGCGACGGGATCAAAAACATCAGCACATTGCGGCGAGTATGGATCGCCGGTGCCTGCAGGGTCTTTTCCAACATGATAGACAGCCTTAAATGTGACTTTTCCTTCAGCCAGGCCGCCTGCATATTCATGCCCTCGCCCGGCAAACGGGCGCAAGAATAACCCAAAAAACTGCACAAACAAGCTTTTAATGGATTATTTCAAGCATAAATATTTTATCAGGCAAACCATCCATAAGAACAAACCAAAACAGTCATGCATATCAATTCAATTCAACAGGTTAGCATAATGTTTCATACAGGTTACGTTCAGGGGCGCAGTATAATCCGTTGCGGTTGGCAGGCAATAAGTGGCATGAGAAATATATCTATAAGGTGATCCCGTCGATCCTCCCATAAAAAAACCGGAGCCTGTCGGGGCTCCGGTCTTGTCACGAAAGAGAGTCTCAGTCGCGGACGTAGATCACTTCGACACCGTCGTCATCTTCGTCATCCCAGTCGTCGTCATCGTCCAGAGCGTCATCGAAGGCCTTGGAGGCCGCCAGGGCTTCCGCCTCCGCCTGGGCCAGCTGGTTCTTGTGGTAGTCGTCCCACTTGAACTCGACCTTCTCGATAGCGGCCTTGGCATCGGCTTCCAGCTGACGGGGCATGGTGTCCAGCAGATCCAGGATGTCGTAGCAGACCTTCTTGGTACCTTCCTTGCTGATGGCGGTGATCTGGTAGACAGGGCCTTCGTAGGCCAGCGCGGCCTTGACGCGATCCATCACTTCCTGAGCTTCTTCTTCCAGGATCAGATCCATCTTGTTGAATACCAGCCAGCGCGGCTTGCCTGCCAGCTCGGGGCTGTATTTCTCCAGCTCCCGGACTATGGTCACGGCATTTTCGGCCGGATCGGAACCATCGACCGGGCAGATATCCACCAGGTGGATCAGCACACGGCAACGCTCCAGGTGCTTGAGGAAGCGGATACCGAGGCCGGCACCTTCGGCAGCGCCTTCGATCAGACCCGGGATATCGGCGATGACGAAGGAACGGGAGTTCTCCCCACGTACCACACCCAGGTTCGGCACCAAGGTAGTGAAGGGATAGTCGGCCACCTTCGGGCGAGCAGCAGAGACGGCGCGAATGAAGGTGGACTTGCCTGCGTTGGGCAGGCCCAGCATGCCGACGTCAGCCAGCAGCAGCAGTTCCAGCTTCAGGGTACGCACTTCACCCGGGGTGCCGTTGCTCTTCTGATAGGGGGCACGGTTGACCGAGCTCTTGAAACGGGTGTTGCCGAGGCCGTGGAAACCGCCCTTGGCGACCAGCAGCTTCTGGCCATGGGTGGTCAGATCCCCCAGCAGTTCACCGGTATCTTCATCGCTGGCGCGGGTACCGACCGGGACGCGCAGGGTGCGATCCTTGCCGCGTCGGCCGGTACAGTTGGCGCTCTGACCGTTCTCGCCACGCTCGGCGGCATGGAAACGCTCGAAACGGTAGTCGATCAGGGTGTTCAGGTTCTCATCGGCGATCAGATAGACATCGCCACCGTCACCGCCGTCACCGCCGTCCGGGCCACCGTTCGGGATGTACTTCTCACGGCGAAAGCTCACACAACCGTTACCACCGTCACCGGCATCGACTCGAATCTGGACTTCATCAACAAACTTCATAGGTAACCGTCACCTTAATTCGAAAAACCGATACGCAATTATAGTGGTACAGGCCCCTTCGGGCGAGACGCATCTGGCCGATGAGGCCCGTCTGCGCCGGCTCATCCGCGTGCCGTTTTTTCGTCAAACTCATCAGAAAAACAAAAGCCCCGCCAGGTTGGCGGGGCTTCGGATCCTTGCGGTCCGTAATTACTCAGCAACGATGCTGACGTACTTACGATTCTGCGGACCTTTAACTTCGAACAACACTTTACCTGTCGCAGTAGCGAACAGAGTGTGGTCGGTACCCAGGCCAACGTTGGTGCCAGGGTGGAACTTGGTGCCACGCTGACGAACGATGATGCTGCCTGCCAGAACTGTTTCGCCGCCGAAACGCTTAACGCCAAGGCGTTTAGCTTCAGAATCGCGACCGTTGCGGGATGAACCGCCAGCTTTTTTATGTGCCATTTATCGGACTCCTCTAATTAAGCGCTGATGCCAGTGATTTTGACTTCAGTGAACCACTGACGGTGGCCCGCTTGCTTACGATGGTGCTTACGACGACGGAACTTGACGATAGTCACTTTCTCGCCACGGCCGTGAGCCACAACTTCAGCTACAACCTTGCCACCTTCAACGAAAGGAGCACCTACTTTAAAAGTGTCGCCTGCAGCAACCATCAGAACTTCGTTGAAGTCGATGGTAGCGCCAGTCTCAACGTTCAGCTTTTCCAGACGAACGATTTGACCTTCGGCCACACGGTGTTGTTTTCCGCCGCTTTGGAATACCGCGTACATTTGATTAACTCCGTAAAGGCGTGTCTTTTGCTCAAGGCCAGACACGCGCAAAAACCTATAACAATGGGCCGGCATTCTACGCAGAACGATTTGCCTAGGCAAGGCCAATTTAGCAAAAAGTTTATTTTGTGCGCATATCTGCCGCCGTGAATAAACGCTTAACTGTAACCCATTGTGAAATCGTGTAGAATCCCCGCCATTGCTAAAAACGCAGTAATTGCTGCCGTCACGTTACGAGACTTATGGACCAACAGACTATCCGTGCGCTCTGTGCCGCCGACATGACGGCGGTCAATGAACTGATCCTGGCCAGACTTCAGTCCGATGTCAGCCTGATCAACCAGCTGGGTTTCTACATCGTCAGTGCAGGCGGAAAACGGATGCGCCCCATGCTGACGGTGATGGCCGCTCGCGCACTGGGGTACCAGGGTCAGGACCATCTCAAGCTCGCCGCCATCATCGAATTCATTCATACCTCAACCCTGCTGCACGACGACGTGGTCGATGAATCCGACCTGCGCCGCGGCCGGGAGACCGCCAATGCGCTGTTCGGCAATGCCGCCAGCGTCCTGGTCGGTGACTACCTCTACAGTCGCTCCTTCCAGATGATGAGCGAGCTCTCCAACTTGCGGGTGATGGAGATCCTGTCGGATGCCACCAACACCATCGCCGAGGGGGAGGTGCTGCAGTTGATGAACTGCAACGATCCCGACACCACGGAAGAGAGCTACATGACGGTCATCTACTGCAAGACCGCCAAGCTGTTTGAAGCCGCCACCCGCCTCGCCGCCGTGCTGACCCATCAGACCGAGCCCGTCGAGCAGGCCATGACCGACTACGGCAAGTACCTGGGTACCGCCTTCCAGATCATCGACGACGTCATGGACTACTGCTCCCAGAGCGACGAGATGGGCAAGAACGTCGGCGACGATCTGGCCGAAGGCAAGCCTACCCTGCCGCTGCTGCGCGCCATGGCCGTGGGCACCCCGGAGGAGCGTCAACTCATCCGTGACGCCATCGAGCACCGCAACGGCATGGAGCATCTCGAGCGCATCCTGGCCATTCTGGACCGCACCGGTGCCCTCGAGTACGCCCGTCAACGCGCACGGGAAGAGGCCGACAAGGCCATCGCCGCCCTCGCCATCCTGCCTGACTCCCAGCACAGGCAGGCGCTGGAGACCCTGGCCCAGATGGCGGTACAGCGCAGCGCCTGAGCCAGCGTGTCAGCATCCAAGAAAAAAGAGGCCTGCGGCCTCTTTTTTATGGTCTGCGCTTTGTTCTGAGGCATCAGCGCTGTCTTGACTGCTCAATGGGACAGTGCCCAGAGGATCACAGCCCCCGCCACCACCAGGCAGCCGCCGATGCGACGCAACTGCTCCGGCGGCTGATCGCTCATCAGTCTCAGCATCCGCTGCCAGACCCTCGGCGCCAGCAAGGGGCCCAGCCCCTCGAACAGCAGCAACAGCCCCACTCCTATCAAGATGGCTGTCAGCATGACTCCTCCTGCCCTCTGGGCCCTTGTCTCATCAAGCAAAAGGGCCTGAATCATCAGGCCCTTTGGGTTATGGCGCTATGCCTGCTTACTGCTTGTCACCATGAGGTGACTTGAGGTAGCGGAAGAACTCGCTGTCAGGCTTGAGGACCATGAGGTCGTTGCCACCGGCGAAGCTCTTGCGATAGGCCTCCATGCTGCGCACGAAGCTGAAGAACTCGGGATCCTTCTTGTAGCTGTCGGCATAGATCTTGGCGGCTTCGGCATCCCCTTCACCACGCAGCTGACGCGCATTACTCTCGGCGTCGGCGATCATGACGGTGACCTTGCGGTCGATGTCGGCACGCAGGATCTCGGCCTGCTCGCGGCCCTGGGAGCGGTGTTCACGGGCGACGGCAGTCCGCTCGGCACGCATCCGCTGATAGATGGAGCTGGAGACTTCCACCGGCAGGTTGATCTGCTTGATCCGCACATCCACCACCTTGATGCCGAGCTCGGAGGAGCGCGCCATCTTCATCAGGGCATCTTCCATCACGGTACTGCGCTCACCGGAGACGATGTCCTTGATGGTGCGGTTACCGATCTCGGAACGCAGACCGTTGTTGATCTTGCGCTTGAGCAGGTCTTCGGCCTGGATCTTGTTGCCACCACCGGTCGCCAGGTAGTACTTGGAGAAGTCCTCGATCTTCCACTTCACGTAGGAGTCGATGATGAGGTCTTTCTTCTCGGAGGTGACGAAGCGATCCGCCTGACCTTCCAGGGTCTGGATGCGGGCATCCATCTTGCGAACCTGATCGATGAGCGGCACCTTGAAGTGCAGGCCCGGCTCATAGAGGCGCGGCTCGCCGGAGTCAACCCGCTTCACCTTGCCAAACTGCACCACGATTCCCTTCTGCCCTTCATCGATGATGAAGACGGAAGAGAAGCAGACCATGGCGGCCACAGCGATGACACCAATAGCTAGCTTTTTCATCTATCAGTTTCTCCCTGTGCTGAAACGGTCACCGCCACGCAGCGGGGTCGGGGTGGAATTCGCCCCTTCGTTGGACGGCTGGGCCGGCTCCACCGCAGGTGTGCCCGCCGGACGCGCCGGTTGCGCGGCATTGGCCTTGCCGGACAACTTGTCGAGCGGCAGATAGATCATGCTGTTGTTGCCAGCAGGCATGTCCACCAGCACCTTGTTGGCTTGCTGATAGAGCTCTTCCATGGTTTCCAGGTAGATACGCTCGCGAGTCAACTCGGGGGCGGACTGATACTGGGGCAGCAGCTCGTTGAAGCGGGCGACTTCACCCTTGGCCTTCAGCACGATCTGGGACTTGTAGCCTTCGGCTTCCTGTTCCAGACGCTTGACCTGACCACGGGCCTTGGGCTCGACTTCACGGGCATAGGCTTCCGCTTCACGGATGAAGCGTTGCTCATCTTCCTGGGCGGAGATGGCGTCATCGAAGGCGTCTTTCACCTCTTCCGGCGGACGCGCCGGCAGGAAGTTGACGTCGACGATCTGCAATCCCATCTGATAGGGCTCGATGATGCCATCGATCACCTGCCAGGTCTCCTGACGGACTTTTTCCCGACCCGTGGTCAGGACATCATCCATCTTGGTGTGACCCACCACGTAGCGCAGGGCGCTGTCGGTGGCCTGGCTCAGACTCTCGTCGGCGTTGGTGACGCTGAACAGATACTGCTCGGGATCGACCACGCGGTACTGCACGTCCATCTCGACCCGCACCACGTTCTCGTCCTGGGTCAGCATGAAACCAGAGGCAGGCAGGGAGCGCACCGATTCCACATCCACCGGGATCACCCGATCGATGAAGGTCGGCTTCCAGCGCAGGCCCGGATCCACGTTGTGGGAGTACTCCCCAAAGCGCAGTACCACGCCCCGCTCGGCTTCACGGATGGTGTAGAAGCCGCTGACGACCCACACCACCACGGCCACCACCAGGGCGATGGAGAGGCCAAACTTGCCCACATCACCACCCGATTTGCCACCACCGAACAGGCCACCGAAACGACGGCTCACCTTGCGCAGCATCTCGTCCAGATCAGGGGGTCCCTGATTCTTGCCGTTGTTCCCCCAAGGGTCACGGTCTTTGCCGTTGTTACCAGGCTCATTCCAAGCCATCAGCGTCTCCATTAATACATGCGGATGGATATCATCTCTACCGAGCCATCAACCGTTGACGAAGCTTGTCTTCATCGCCGGATCAATGCCTGATAAAGCGTTGTAAACTCTCACCTTCTTGTTTCATGAGGCGGTTCCAGTCGGCAAGCTGCAAGCGAACCTCCAGGACAAAATCCCCCTCCTCGCTGAAACCTTCCTGCTCGATGCCTTTCAGCCGATAGAGCGCACTGCGCAGTCTTGCGGCCGAGGGCGGCAACTGCAGGGTGTGATGAACCATGGACCCGGCCAGCAGTTCGGTCAGGGCCTGGAACAGGTATTCACTGCCTTCACCCGTCTGGGCCGACAGCCAGACCCGTTGCGGGCGCCCTTCGTCATCCCGCTCCAGACCGGCCGGACGATCGGTCAGCTTGTCGATCTTGTTGCAGATCATCAGCTGGGGACGGTCGTCCGCTTCGATCTCGGCCAGCACTGTCTGCACCGAATCGACATTCTCCTGCATCTGCTCATCGGCACAGTCCACGACGTGCAGCAGCAAGTCCGCTTCGCGGGTCTCCTGCAGCGTCGCCTTGAAGGCCGCGACCAGATCATGGGGCAAGTGCCGAATAAATCCAACTGTATCCGCCAGGATCACATCACCCACATCCTGGATCACCAATTTACGCAGGGTGGGATCCAGGGTTGCGAACAGTTGGTCGGCAGCATACACGCTGGCATCTGTAAGTTGGTTGAACAAAGTGGACTTTCCGGCGTTGGTGTAGCCCACCAGCGACACGGTCGGCACCTCGTTGCGGTTGCGGGCGCGACGCCCCTGCTCCCGCTGCTTCGCCACCTTGTCGAGCCTGCGTAAAATAGCCTTGATGCGCTCTCGCAGCAGGCGTCGGTCGGTTTCAAGCTGGGTTTCACCCGGGCCGCGCAGACCGATCCCGCCCTTCTGACGCTCAAGGTGGGTCCAGCCTCGCACCAGGCGAGTGGAAAGATGGCGTAACTGGGCCAGTTCGACCTGCAATTTGCCTTCGTGGGTACGGGCGCGCTGAGCGAAGATATCGAGGATGAGGCCTGTCCTGTCCACCACACGGCATTGGAACAGACGCTCCAGGTTGCGTTCCTGGGCAGGGGTCAGAGCATGGTTGAAGATGACCACGTCCGCACCCAGCATCTGGACCTGGGACGCGATCTCTTCCGCCTTGCCGCTACCGACAAAAAATTTGGCACTGGGCGCGCTGCGGCTGGTGGTGATCACCCCCAGCGCATTGACCCCGGCCGAGCTCACCAACATCTTGAGCTCGTCCAGATCCTCGCGCTCACCCTCATCGCTGAAGTTGACATGTACCAGAACGGCCTGTTCACCAGCTTCGTAACGGTCAAACAAGCGCTTGCTCCTTGACAGGTATCATGATGATTCTGAGTTGGCGAGTGGGCTCGCCGCGGGATATCACGCCTCGGCTTCACCCTGCTCTTCACCGGCGGCGCCCGGGGCGTGCTGGTGATGGTTGACGGCACGGGCCGGCACCACGGTGGAAATGGCGTGCTTGTAGACCATCTGGCTCACGGTGTTCTTCAGCAAAATGACAAACTGGTCAAACGATTCGATCTGACCCTGCAGTTTGATGCCGTTCACCAAATAGATAGAAACAGGAATCCGCTCACGGCGCAGCGCATTCAAAAACGGGTCTTGGAGAGATTGCCCCTTAGCCATCTTTCTTTTCCTTATAGTTTGTTGTTTTTAAACACCGGATATCAATATAACAACCTGATTATACAGGGAGTGTCAAGCCGCACCAGCTCGGGCGACCACCCTGGCCACATTGCCAGACTCACCAGATTCCAACCAGGTCAGGTCGGGCCAGCCACGCAACCAGGTCATCTGACGCTTGGCCAGCTGACGGGTGGCCACGATGCCACGATAACGCATCTCATCATATCCCACTTCCCCTGCCAGGTAGTCCCACATTTGGCGGTAGCCAACGCAGCGGATAGCTGGCAGATCCGGGTGAAGATCACCCCGCTCATAGAGCGCTCTGACCTCCTGTTCGAACTCCCCTTGCAGCATCTTGTCGAAACGCAGCTCGATGCGTTGATGCAGCACGGCGCGATCGCTCGGCGCGATGGCAAACTGGTGCACCCGGTAGGGCAAGCCTTCCCCCTGCACCTGGGTCAGTTCGGTCAGTGTCTTGCCGCTGATGCGATAGACCTCGAGCGCCCGGCTGAGCCGCTGCGGGTCATTGGGATGGATCCGCGCCCCGGCCACCGGGTCGATGCGCACCAGCTCGTCGTGCAGCGCCTGCCAGCCGAGGCGGGCGGCCTCTGCCTCAATCTCGGCGCGAATGGCCGGATCGGCGGAGGGCAACGGAGAGAGCCCCTCCAGCAGCGCCTTGAAGTAGAGCATGGTGCCCCCCACCAGCAGCGGGATGCGGCCGCGGTCGGCGATCTCTTTCATCTCCCGCAGGGCATCGCGGCAGAAATCCGCCGCCGAATAGCTCATGGCCGGATCCAGGATGTCGATCAGGCGATGAGGCGCCTGGGTCAGCTCGGCGGCAGTCGGCTTGGCGGTGCCTATGTCCATGCCGCGATAGATGAGCGCGGAGTCCACGCTGATGATGTCGCAGGGCAGGGCCTGGCACAGTTCAATGGCGAGATCCGTCTTGCCGGAGGCCGTCGGCCCCATCAGAAAAATTGCAGTCGGCAAGTCAGCCACTTTCATGTTCCTCTGGCACGGTCGCCTCGTCGGGAGGCGTACCATGCAAATAGCTATCAATGAATGGAAGAGGTCAGCCCCGGCGACTCAATCGCCTTGTGCAAACCCTTCCAGCACGGCCGCCAACGACAGAGGGCGCGCCATGCGAATGTCTGCCAGTTGGTCACTGAAATCGGTCACAAGTTCCGTCAGCAGCCGGCTGGCAGTTGAAAAATCATATATTTTCTCGGTGCTTATCCCCTGCTCCACCAGCCACTGGCATAGTACTTCAGCCTGCTGGCCAGCATCACTGTCAGATCCGCTCTCGATCAATTGCAGCAATTCGGGTAAGAGACGCACCAGATCGGTCTGGCGCAACAAGGCAGGCACCCGAGTCAGGATCATGGTGTCGCGTCCCCCGCTTTTCAACTCCAGCCCCATGCGTTTGAGCAAACGTTCCTGCTCGGTCACCAGCGCAATCAGGTTCTTTGGCAGCTTGAAGGAGACCGGCAGCAGCAGGGGTTGCGCCGCCAGCCCCTGGCCCCAGGTCTCCAGCAACCAGTGGCGCAGCAACACCCGCTCGGCCCGCACCAGGGAGAGCAACGCCAGTTGTCCCTCTCGCTCGATCAGCAGATAGGCCTGTTCCACCAGGGTCAGGGCGCGAGTCCCTTGCGGCGGCGAACCGGCCGGGGTGACGGGGGCAGCCTGAGATACCTCCCCCGCTACCGGCAGGATGGTGAGCAGGGCGCCCATGCCGCGCATCGCCTCCCGGCTGGGGGGCTCGGGGGGCTGGTAGCTGCCCGCGCGGCCAGCACCTTCGCGCACGGCGCCGCCATCCCGCGTCTGGGCGGGGGCTCTGTAGCTGTGCTCGGCACCATACCACTCGGGGCGCGGCGCCTGGCCTGGATACTCTATCTGCGAGCTGGTCGGCAGCTCGACCAGGGTTTCGGCGAGTGGCGCATCCGGCTCGCTGGCCCCCACCCCTTCCCGGCGCAGGGCGGTAAAGAGCGCCTGGAAGATGAAGTCGTGGATGAGTCGCGCCTGATGGAAACGCACCTCGTGCTTGGCGGGATGGACGTTCACATCCACCTGACGGGGATCCAGCTCGATGTAGAGCACATAGGCGGCGAAGCTGCCGGCGGGCAGCAGCTCGTCATAAGCCTGACGGATGGCGTGGTTGATGAGCTTGTCGCGCATCATGCGGCCGTTTACATAGGTATATTGCAGATCGTTCTGCGGCCTGGCCCCCGCAGGCAGCGCCAGCCAGCCCCACAGACGCACGTCGCTGTGCTCGCTCTCCACCGCCAGCGCGTGGTGCATGAAGGGAGTGCCGCAAACGGCGGCGAGGCGGCGCTCCTGTTCAGGCACCGTATTGGCAGCCTTGTACTGGCGCACCACCTTGCCGTTGTGGCGCAGGATCAAGGTAATGTCGAAGCGGGAGAGCGCGATGCGGCGTACCAGCTCGTCGATGTGAGCAAATTCGGTCTTCTCGCTGCGCATGAACTTGCGCCGCGCCGGGGTGTTGAAGAAGAGGTCCACCACCTCTACCGTGGTCCCCACCGGGTGGGCCGCCGGCTTGACGGTGACGCTCATCTCGCGCCCTTCGGCCTGCGCCTGCCAGGCTTCGGACTGCTCCGCGGTGCGGGAGGTGAAGGTGAGACGGGAGACAGAGCTGATGGAGGCGAGCGCCTCGCCACGAAAACCGAGGCTGTTGATCCCTTCCAGGTCATCCAGGGTCGCCACCTTGGAGGTCGCGTGTCGTGACAGCGCCAGCACCAGCTCCTCCTTGGCGACGCCGCTGCCGTTGTCACGGATGCGGATAAGCTTGGCGCCCCCCTTGTCGATGTCGATCTCGACCCGGTCGGCCCCCGCATCCAGGCTGTTTTCCACCAGCTCCTTCACCACAGAGGAGGGCCGCTCCACCACCTCGCCGGCAGCAATCTGGTTGGCCAGGATAGGAGGCAATATACGGATCGGCATGGCTTACTCCTGATGGTTTCGCTTGCGGGGTTAAGACACTTTCAACACGTGGACGGGCCGCGCCACCGCACCTTCGCCAGCAGCCATCCGGTTGGCCGACGTGGCGAACAATGCAGGGCACGGCCTGGCTTGAGCGCCAATCCGGGCGCCCCTCGGCCCTGCATCGCCAGCTCCCGCGCGTTAGTTTTGGGGAATGTAGAGCACCTGCCCTATCTGGATATCCCGTGACTTGAGCTTGTTGATCTCCACCAGCCGCGCCTGGCTCACCCCGTGCTTCTCGGCGAGGCGGGAGAGGCTTTGGCCGCGAGTGACCACGTGGCGGATCATCTGGGACTTGTCGTCGCGCTGGCTGCTTGCGACCGGCATGCTCGGCTCCTTGGCCGCCACCTTGTAGGGTTTTATCACCCCGGCACCGGAGGCGCTGCCGACACTGCTGACCGGGGCACCGCCATCACTGCTGCGGCTCGGTACTGTCGCCGGCATGCGGTTGGCCACCTGCTGCCGGGGCGCGGGGGCAACCGCCGCCTTTTTCGCCGCAGGCTGACTGACGCTAGCCAATTGCTGCCCCTTGCCGGTCATCATGGGGCCCTTGGTCGGGTGGCTGCGGTAATAATTGCGGATCCCCTCGAAGATGGCCCGGGCCAGCTGATCCTGATAGCTGGCGGTAGCCAGCAGCTTCTCTTCCGCATGGTTCGAGATAAAGCCCGTCTCCACCAGTACCGAGGGGATGTCCGGCGCCTTAAGCACCGCCAGACTGGCGTGTTCCGGCGCCTTCTTGTGCAGCCGGGCCACCCGTCCCATGGAGCGCAGGATCTGGCGACTGACGTCGTATCCCTCGGCGCGAGACTTGTCCATGGAGAGATCGAGGAAGGTCTGCGCCAGATAGGGGTTGGGATCGGACTCGGCCAATACCTTGCCCACCCCGCCCAGCAGTTCCCCCTGCTTCTCCTGCTTCTCCAGCCAGCTGCCCATCTCGCGGTTGGCGCGATTGGTCGACAGCACCCAGACCGAGGCGCCGCGCGGGGTCGAGTTGTGGAAGCTGTCCGCATGCACGGACACCAGCAGATCCGCCTTGGCCTTGCGGGCGATTTCCGAGCGCTTGTTGAGATCGACGAAATAGTCACCACGACGGGTCATCACGGCACGCATGCCCGGCTCGCGGTCGATCAGTGCCGCCAACTTCTGGGACACCGCCAGGGTCACCCGTTTCTCGTAGGTGCGGCGCGGGCCGATGGAGCCGGGATCTTCCCCGCCATGGCCCGGATCGATGGCGATGACGATGGCCTTGCCCTGGCCGCCGACGGGAGCAGGCTGCGCCGTGGCGCCGCCCTTCTCTTCATAGGGCAGATCGATCACCAGACGATGACCGTAGGGGCCCGCCGGTGCCAGCGGGAACACCACCGGCTTGATGCTGGAGCTGAGATCCAGCACCAGACGCATGCTGCCTTTTTCAAGGGGCGTGCTCTCGCGGATCTTGCGCACCAGTTCGCTCTTGTTCTCGATGCGAGCCAGGTTGGCGGCGTTGCTCGCCCCCTTGAGATCGATCACCAGACGACTCGGGCCGCTCAGGGTGAAGTAGTTGAAATTGGGGGCGCTGCTCATGTCGAGCACCACCCGGGTGTTATCCGGCGACGGCCAGACCCGCACACTCTTGAGCTGATTTGCCCAGGAGGGTAAGGCCATCAGGGAGAGGGCAATAACAAGGATCAAGCGCACTGAGATGACAACCGTTCCAGAATGGCTTCGCCAATAGCAGTGCGCGCCGCAATCAGGGCCTCGCGCTGCTCGTTTACATACGTCAGGGTAATCTCGAGATCGGGGGACGGCAGCCAGCCTTCCCCTTTTTCAGGCCACTCCACCAGGCAGAGGGTATCGGCGCCGAAATAGTCCCGAATCCCCATGAATTCCAGCTCTTCCGGATCCGCCAGTCGATAGAGATCGAAGTGATAGACCTGCCAGTCGGCCAGTTCATAGGGCTCCACCAGGGTATAGGTCGGACTCTTAACCTTGCCTTGATGGCCAAGCCCTTGCACCCAGCCGCGGGTCAGGGTGGTCTTGCCGGCCCCGAGGGCGCCGTGCAGAAATACGGTAGTAGCCTGTTGGCATGCCTGCGCCAGGCGGCCGCCCAGAGCCACAGTTGCTGCCTCGTCCGGCAGTGTCATCATCAACGTTTTTGCCATGTTCTTCTTGTTACTTGTTACGGTGTCGGATTGACCAGACGGCGGATCCAGGGCAGCAGATCCGATGCCAGCATGCCCCTTTCTCCCTCGGCCGCGGCCAGGTCGGAGGCCTCTGCGTGAATCACGGCCCCCAGTCGCGCGGCCATGCCGGCAGACCAGCCCTGAGCCAGGAGGGCGGCGATTATACCAGATAACAGATCCCCCATGCCGCCACTGGCCATGCCGGGATTGCCTTCATCGCAGAGGCTGATGCGCTGGCCATCGCAGATGAGCGAGCCCGCCCCCTTGAGCAGCACCACGCCGCCGTATCGCTGCTGCAGCCGCGATACGGCGGCGAAGCGATCCGCCTCGACCTCGGCGACGCCGCAATCCAGCAGGCGGGCCGCCTCCCCTGGGTGGGGCGTGAGCACCCAATTATCCTGATGACGGGGTGCCTGCGCCAGCCAATTCAATCCATCGGCGTCCAATACCAGTGGCCCGCTGGCATTGAGGTGGTGTTCGAACTGAGCCCTTCCCCACTCATCCTGCCCGAGCCCCGGCCCCAGCACGCGCACCGAGGCCCACCCCTCGTCCATCCCGACCGGACATCCCATCAGCTCAGGTTGCACCAGGCTGGCGGGGGGAGAGTCCGGGTGCTGGCACAGTCGCACCAGACCCGCCCCCGCCCGCAGGCAGGCCTGCCCCGCCAGCAGTATGGCTCCCTGCATCCCCAGGTTGCCCCCCACCAGCAGCACCTTGCCGTGCTTGCCCTTGTGGGCCGAGCGGGGACGGGGAAAGAGCAGATTCTTTAGGCGGGGATAATCCAGGCGCTCGGCGGCGGGCACCAGGCCGGCCTCGGGCACCACCCCGAGGGGATCCCAGTCGAGCTGGCCGACACCGTCCACCCCGTCGGCGGTGAGCATGCCCTGCTTGATGCCGATGAAGCTGAGAGTACGGGTGGCGTGCACCAGGGCCCCCATGGCACGGCCGGTGTCGGCATTGAGCCCGGAGGGGAGGTCCACCGCCAGAACGGGAGCATTCAAACCATTGATTGTTGAGACGATCTTTGTCATTGGCAAGGAGAGGGGGAGCTGGACACCGGTGCCGAGCAGTGCATCTATCACCAGATCCGGCGAAGGGAGCGACGCCCCCTCGAGCGCATCGGCCATCATCACCTCCCCCCCCGCCGCCAGCCACTCATCGGCGGCCCGCCTGGCGTCTCCTCTGAGCAGGCCCGGGGCCCTAGCGGCGATCACCAGAGGCTCGAGGCCGAGTCGACGGGCGAGGCGGGCCAGCACATAGCCATCCCCCCCGTTGTTGCCCGAGCCGACGAAGATCCACCAGTGGTGACTCTGGGGCCAGTGATGGCGAGCATAACTGCACAGGGCGGCACCGGCCCGCTCCATCAAGGCGTAGAGAGCTTGCCCCTCACGCTCGGCCCAGCGCTGCTCCATCTTGCGGATCTGTTCGGCCCGCCACAGCGGCTGTGCTAGACTGATGCCTTGTTTTTTGCCGATAGCGTCCTCGATACCCTCTACCATGACGGCTCCCCACCTTCATCATCCACTGGCCCGATTCCTGGCTTGGCATATGACGTGCCATGACGGCGCACGGCCCTCGTCACCCTCAGTGCTGCGGGCGCCATGCCGCTGCCAGCAGGCAGGTAAGGCACAATGACGGCCGCCGAACTCGCGCAACTGGCCCACGATATCAAGCTCTGGGCACGGGAGCTAGGATTTGACCAGGTCGGCATCACGGACACGGATCTCGCCCTCGAGGAGCCCAGATTGCAGGCCTGGCTGGATGCGGGTCATCACGGCACCATGGACTACATGGCGCGCCACGGCATGATGCGGGCCCGGCCCCACGAGCTGCTGCCGGGCACCCTGCGGGTGCTGTCGGTGCGGATGAACTATCTCCCCTTCGAGGCGGGCTTTGCCGCCACCCTGCGCGATCCTACCCTGGGCTATATCAGCCGCTATGCCCTCGGGCGCGACTACCACAAGGTGCTGCGCAACCGGCTCAAACAGCTGGGAGAGCGCATCGAGCAGCGCTGCCAGACACTGTTGCCATCCACGCAGGCAACCCCGGGGGAGTGGCGCCCCTTCGTCGATTCGGCCCCCATCCTGGAACGCCCGTTGGCGGCCAAGGCGGGGCTCGGCTGGGTGGGCAAGCACTCGCTGCTGCTCAACGAGACTGCCGGCTCCTTCTTCTTTCTCGGAGAACTGCTGGTCGGCCTGCCGCTGCCCGTCGATGCACCGGTGGAAAAAGAGCAGTGCGGCAAGTGCGTGGCCTGCATCAACATCTGTCCGACCGGCGCCATCGTCGCGCCCTACGTGGTGGACGGGCGGCGCTGCATCTCCTACCTCACCATAGAGAACGACGGCCCCATCCCGGAAGAGTTCAGGCCGCTGATGGGCAACCGCATCTACGGCTGTGACGACTGCCAGCTCATCTGCCCCTGGAACCGCTATGCGGATGCGAGCCCAGAGCCCGACTTCAGCCCGCGCCCCAATCTGCATCGCCCGCCGCTGTTGACCTTGTGGGGCTGGAGCGAGAGCGACTTTCTCAAGCACACCGAAGGCAGCCCCATCCGCCGCATCGGCTATCGGCGCTGGCGCCGTAACCTGGCGGTAGCGCTCGGCAACGGCCCGGCCAGCAGCGATGCCATGGCCGCACTGCAACAGGCGCTCGCCAGTGCCGAGCCCATGGTGGCCGAACACATCGAGTGGGCGCTGGCGACCCTGGCCGTGCGCCAGGAGAAAGAGGACAAGAAGACCCGTTTGTTGATCCGCTGCATCGAAAAAGGCCTGCCGGATCACGCATAAGTGATCTGGTCCTTGCCGGATGACAGCACTTTTTTCATGCTCTGCCGACCATTGGCCATCGGCACAATAAAAGGAAGATTCGGATGCAGATGTTGGGAGTAGATATTGGCGGCTCCGGGATCAAGGGCTGCCTGGTGGATACCGAGACTGGCGAACTGATTGGCGAGCGCCACCGCATTGCCACGCCGCAACCGGCCACCCCGGCCGCCGTGGCGCACACCCTCAAGGCGCTGGTAGAGCACTTCCAGTGGAAGGGCCCGGTGGGCTGTGGCTTCCCCGCCACCATCCACAACGGCATCGCCAAGAATGCCTCCAACATCGACAAGAGCTGGATCGAGACCGACGCCGCCCACCTGTTCGCCGATGTGACCGGCCTGCCCTGCCACGTGCTCAACGACGCCGACGCGGCCGGGCTGGCCGAGATGCGCTTCGGTACCGGCCGGGATCGCAAGGGAGTGATCATCCTCATCACGGTGGGGACCGGCATCGGCACCGCCGTGTTCGTCAACGGCCAACTGCTGCCGAACACCGAGCTGGGTCATCTCATCCTGGAAGGGATGGTGGCAGAGCACTACTGCTCGGACGCGGTGCGCAAACGCGAGGATCTCTCCTGGAACCGCTGGGGCAAGCGCTTCAACAAATACCTGGCCCGCCTCGAGTTCCTCTTCTCCCCCGACCTCTTCATCCTGGGAGGCGGCAGCGCCGCCAAGCTCGACAAGTTCATCGACCGGATAGAAACCCGTGCCCCCCTGGTGGCGGCGGCCAGTCTCAACCAGGCCGGCATCATAGGGGCCGCCCTCTATGGCGCGGCCCGGCAAGAGGACTGACTCTCCTCCCGACAACGCCGCAAGAGGCCCGGACCGGGCCTCTGCCATGGCCCGCTAGATGTCGTCGAGCCGATGGGCTCCGTGCACCAGCCGGGTCAGCCGGGATTGCGCCATGGATGCCAGCGACGTCAGCAACGCGGCCGTGTCCGGCGTGGGGCACTCGCGAGCCAGGCGCCCCAGCTCGCCAACGAGTTTTTCCTCCTGCCGCGACACCATGGCCACTATCTCCTCGGGCTGAGTACCGGCCGCCAATGCCAGACGCTGGCAATCGGCCAGCAGATCCTCACCGAAGCCCTGATCCAGCCAGGTCTCCTTGACCGCACTCCCCATCTGCTCCCGATAGTCGTGCAGGTGGGCCGCCGCCGCGTCCTCCCGTCCTTGCAAATAGGCCAGCAGCATCCGGCTGCGCTCCCCATCCACCTGGGGGATCAGGCGCCCGTAACTGCGCCCCTGCTGCTGATGCAGTTGTTCGAGGTAAAGCATCAGGTCCTTGATCTGTTGAAATCGCATCTCTGCTTCCTCCTGCCGTCCACCTCCTGCCAGTATAAAAAAACGCCGCTCCTTCCCCGGATAAAAACGGTCGTTTTTTGTTCTACATCAAAGGGATGGGAAAGAAAAAGAAGAAAACGAAGAGAAGTGGGCAAAGAGATTCCTCCCTGTCATGCTGGCAACTGACTGCCAGCGCCCAGGGGTAGGCCGTGACAAAACGGGGGAATCATCGATTCAAGGGTGATTATCCAGGTTATATTCGGAAGGATGATTTAAAATCAGAATCTAATATTGAAGCTGTCGGTTTACTCCTCTTCCCTTAGTCAGCGAGCGGGAATCCTTATCCATTTTTTAGACGTCTAGACGTAGAAACATGCGTTGACACAGCCATCCGGACATCTTAGCATCATCCTCCATGATGGCAGAGCAACCCAGTGAAACCTCTGCCCAATTCACCCGCCTGTAGCGCCCTGTGCTTTAAGGCTGTTAGCACGGAAGAATCCATGATTAAGTTGATCGGTCTCAACAAAGTCTACGGTAAAGGCAGTGACGCCGTGCACGCCCTGCGTGACGTGAGCCTGCATGTGCCACAAGGCAAGATTTTCGGGGTGATCGGCGCCTCCGGTGCCGGCAAGAGCACCCTTATTCGTTGCGTCAACCTGCTGGAGCGTCCCACCCAGGGCCAGGTCATCGTCGATGGTCAGGATCTCGTGGCCCTGAGCGAGCGGGACCTGACCCAGGCTCGTCGCCAGATCGGCATGATCTTCCAGCATTTCAACCTGCTGGCCTCCCGCACCGTGTTCGCCAACATCGCCTTCCCGTTGGAGCTGGCTGGCTGGAACAAGGCACAGATCCAGACCCGGGTCGACGAACTACTGGCCCTGGTTGGGCTGGAAGCCCGTGCCCACGCCTATCCGTCCGAGCTCTCCGGCGGCCAGAAGCAGCGCGTCGCCATCGCCCGCGCCCTGGCTCCGGCCCCCAAGGTACTGCTGTGCGACGAGGCCACCTCGGCCCTCGACCCCCAGACCACTCGATCCATCCTGAGCCTGCTCAAGGAGATCAACGTCAAGCTGGGGCTCACCATCTTGCTCATCACCCACGAGATGGATGTGGTGAAGGGGATCTGTGACGAAGTGGCCATCATCAGCGACGGTCGCCTGATCGAGCAGGGCGAGGTGGCCTGGTTCTTCAGCAACGCCAAGACCCAGCTGGCCCGTGACTTCATCCACTCCACCATCCACCTGGAGGTGCCCCAGGAGTACCAGGACAGGATGAGCACCGAGCGGGTGGCGAACAGCTATCCCCTGGTGAAGCTCGGCTTCACCGGCGCCACCGTTGATTCGCCGCTCATCTCCGAGGTGAGCCGCCGTTTCAACATCGACATCAGCATACTGAGCGCAGACATCGAATACGCTGGTGGCGTCAAGTTCGGCTTCCTGCTGGCGGAGCTGTTCGGGGATGAGGCCCAGTGCGAGGCCACCCAGCAGTTCTTCATCGACAACCACATTCAGCTGGAGGTAATGGGCTATGTCCGAAGCAATGACTAATCTGCTGCGCCCAATCCTCGGCGACTCAGCCATCCTATCCAGCTGGAGGTAATGACTCATGTCCGAAGCCATGATTAATCTGCTCATCACAGCCCTCGGCGACACCCTGATCATGGTGTTTGCCTCCGCCCTGTTCGGCTGCCTGCTCGGCCTGCCGCTCGGCGTGGCACTGCACGTGACCAAGGCGGGCCAGATCCTGGCCAACCCGTTGCTGAACAAGATCCTCGGCATCGTAGTCAACGTCGGCCGCTCCGTGCCCTTTATCATACTGCTGGTGGCCATCATTCCACTGACCCGGCTGATCGTCGGCACCAGCATCGGCACTATAGCCGCCATCGTGCCGCTGACCGTGGGCTGCATCCCCTTCATCGCTCGTCTGGTGGAAGGTGCCCTGATGGAAGTGCCGGACGGCCTGCTCGAAGCCGCCAAGGCCATGGGTGCCAAACCCTTGCAAATCATTGCCAAGGTGCTGCTGCCTGAGGCCCTGCCCGGGATCCTCAACAGCATCATCATCACCCTCGTCACGCTCGTTAACTACTCCGCCATGGCCGGTGCCATCGGGGGGGGCGGTCTCGGCGATGTGGGTATTCGCTACGGCTACCAGCGCTTCGACCCTACCGTCATGCTGGTCACCGTGGTCATTCTGGTGGTACTGGTTCAACTCATCCAGAGCGCAGGTGAGCGCCTGGTCAAACAATGTGATCATCGTTAATCGTCGATTTCTGACAGGAGGTTTTTATGAAATTGGGCATTAAATCCGCTGCGGCTGCGCTGCTGGCAACTCTGGTACTGGTCGGCTGCGGTCAGAAGGAAGAGAGCAAGACCCTGAAAGTCGGCGCCATCGCCGGCCCCGAGACCGAACTGGTCGAGACCGCGGCCAAGGTGGCAAAGGAGAAATACGGCCTGACCGTCGAGATCGTCACCTTCTCCGACTACGTCACCCCGAACGTGGCACTGAACGACGGCAGCGTCGACGTCAACGCCTTCCAGCACAAGCCCTACCTGGATGCCCAGATCCGTGATCGCGGCTTCAAGCTGGTGCCGGTTGGCAACACCTTCGTCTACCCGATCGCCGGTTACTCCAAGAAGATCAAGGCCCTGTCCGAGCTGAAAGACGGCGCCCAGATCGCGGTGCCGAACGATCCGACCAACCTGGGTCGCTCCCTGATCCTGCTGGAGAAGCAGGGCCTGCTGAAACTGAAAGAAGGTGCCGGTCTGGAAGCCACCGTGCTGGACATCGCCAGCAACCCGCGCAACTTCAAGATCGTCGAGCTGGAAGCCGCTCAGCTGCCCCGCTCCCTGGAAGATGTTGATCTCTCCATCATCAACAACACCTTCGCCGGTCAGATTGGCCTGACCCCGACCGAGAACGGCCTGTTTGTCGAAGACAAGGAGTCCCCCTACGTCAACCTGATCGTTGCCCGCGAGAACAACAAGGACGACGAGAAGGTCAAGGAGTTCGTCCAGGCCTTCCAGACCGACGAGGTCTACAAGAAGGGGACCGAGCTGTTCAAGGGTGGTCTGGTAAAAGGTTGGTAATCACTCACTCTGTAAAAAAGGCCACGTCAAGCGTGGCCTTTTTTTTTGCCCCCGTTATCATAGCCAGAAGCACGGCAACACGAAAAAACAGAACAACAATGAAGAAATGGTATCTAGCCTACTGCAAGCCCAAGGAAGAGGCTCGCGCTCGCGCCCATCTGGCAGCCCAAGGCGTCGAATCCTATTACCCCATGGTGGAAGTCGAGAAGCTGAGACGGGGCAGACGGGTTCCGCTACGTGAACCCATGTTCCCCAACTACCTGTTCATCTACGTGGATCTGGAAGAGGTCACTCCGGTCACCCTGAAGTCCACCCGCGGCATCAGCCGCATCATTCACTTCGGCAAGGAGTGGACCCCCGTCAGCAGCCAGCTGATCTACCGGCTGATGAGCCGGGACGACAGCGACGAGGCGCGCGCCAGCTATGCCCGCCTGCCGACGCAAGGGGACAAGGTATTGATCGAATCTGGTCCCCTGGCCGGGTTCGAGGCCATCTACCTGGAGCCGGATGGCGAGAAGCGGGCGATCCTGCTGGTCAGCCTGCTCAATCAGGAGACCAGCAGCAGCTTTGACAACCAGGCCTTCCGGCGACTGGACTGATTCTCACCAGACGTCGCTGGCGAGAAGCGCCCCACCCCTGCTGGTCAGCCTGCTCAACCAGGAGACCAGCAGCAGCTTCGACAACCAGGCCTTCCGGCGCCTGGACTGACCCGGATTCCGGCATCTAGACGGCGTCGGCAGCGAGAAGCGCCCCACCCCTGCTGGTGAGCCTGCTCAATCAGGAGACCAGCCGCAGCGTCGACCACCAGGTACTGGAAATAAAACGGGGCAGGCCCATCGGCCTGCCCCGTTTTTATGCCGCTGCACCGCTCCCCTCCTCAGGCATCCAGCGCAAAGCGGCTGATGGCCGTGGTCAGTCGGTTCGTCTCCCGGGTCAGTCTGGCGGCGATCAGCTCGCCCTGTTGACTGTGCTCGCTGGACTGGTGGCTGAGCCCGGCGATCTCCTCCACGGTGCCCGCCACCTCCTGCGCCACTCTCGACTGCTGCTCGGTCGCGGTGGCGATGGCGGCGAGCTGGCCGCAGAGATCCTGCACCAGCGCCGACATGGCCGCCAGGGTCTCGGTGGCCGAGGCCACGGCGCCCCTGCCCTGCTCCACCAGCAGGGTGCCGCTGCCCACGGTATCGGCCGTCTGCCGGGTCTGTTGCTGGATGCTGGCGATGGTCTGGTTGATCTCCGCCGTCGACTGGCTGGTGCGGCTGGCCAGCTGGCGCACCTCGTCCGCTACCACGGCAAATCCCCTGCCCTGCTCCCCGGCCCGCGCCGCCTCGATGGCGGCATTGAGCGCTAGCAGATTGGTCTGCTCGGCGATGGTGGCGATCACCTCGGTGACGCGACCCACCTGCTCGCTCTGGCTGCTGAGCAGCGTCATCGCCTGATTGGCCTGGGTGATCATGGCGGCAATCTGCGCCATGGTGGTACTCATGCGGGCGAGAGCCTGTTCCCCCTGTTTGGCCTGTCGCTCGGTCTGACGCGCCGCCCCGGCCGCATCGGCGATGTTCCCCGCCACGTCCCGGGTGCTAGCCGACATCTGCTCTATGGCGGCCGCAACCGTATCCAGCCGCTGATTCTGGCTGGCCAGATCGTCCACTATGGCATTGGTGGTCTGGCCCACCTCGCGACCGGCCCCCTCCACCTGCGCCACCGCCCCCTGGATCTCCCCCACCAGCTGGCGTAACTGGCTCGACATCCGGTTGATAGAGCCGGTCAGCCCGCCCAGCTCATCCTGGCGCAGCACCGGCAACGGCTCCCTCGGCAGGCGGCCATCGGCGACCTGCCCGGCACGGCTCACCAGGCTGGCGATGTCGCGGGTTAGGCGACGACTGAACAGCAGCGCCACCAGGGTGCCGAGCAGGATGACGCTGGTGGTCGCCAGCAGCAGGGTGCGGTGGATGGTCTGACTGGCGCCGGCCATCTTGCCCGCTATCTTCTCCACTTCACCCCGGGTCTGGGTCACCTGGCTCGCCAGCTGGTCGGCGAGCCGGGTCAACGCAGGTTCTATGTCGGTGGCCATCAGGTGGTTGGCCTGATCCCAGTCCGGCGCCTGTCGTCTGGCGATCACCTGCCCGACCAGCTCGGCAAAGGGAGCCGACATCTCCTCAAAGAGCGTCCACAGACCCTTCTGCGCCTCGGTGAGGTTGGCCTGTTGCTGTTTCAGCTCGGCCACCCGCTGCAGGTGGAACTGGTAGTAGTCCTGGTACTTGTCCAGGTACTCCTTGTCCCCGGAGATGAGGAAGTCCCGCAGAGTTGAGAGGGCATTGGCCAACCCGTTGTAGGCATCCCCCACCTGCTTGAGCAGCAGGCGGCGATCGCCAGGCAGTGCCTCCTGGGGGGTCGCGACCTCTTCGTTGGCAATGGATTGCAGCTGATCGAGGGCCGCCTCCGCCAGGGGGCCGGCCTCCAGCAGCATCAGGGTGTGGGCCGGCAGATTCTCCTCGGTATGGGCCAGGGCCCACACCTTCTCCTGCCCCCCCTTGAAGGTCTTGAGGGACCGGGTCAGAGCGGGTGTGAACCCCTGCTGCTCGATGGCCTGCCAGGCCTGCTCCCACTCCTGCTTGATGCGCGCACCTTGCGCGGGATCCTTGCCGAGGATGAGGTAGGCCCGCAGGGAGGAGACGGTGGCGATCAGGGCTTTCTGGCTCGCCTCGTCCCGTTGCAGGGCGGGCAGGGCCTGGGCCAGCAGGGTCTCCTGGGACGCTTCAATCCGGCCGAGCTGATGGTAGACAAGGGCGGAGGAGAGAATGATGAGCAGATTGATAAAACAGAAGCTCAACAACAGCTTGCTTGATATTTTCATGACCATCCTTGTGTCGCAGCGGGCATCCTGCCCTTGATTAGCGCCCGATCAATGCGGGCGATCGTTCGCGCCAGGTGTCATGCCAGACGAGCAACTCCTCGCGTGGCATGGGGCGTGCGGAGAAGAATCCCTGGCACTGATCGCACCCCAACCTGGCCAGCAGCCGCCAGGTGGCCTCATCCTCGACCCCCTCTGCCACCGATTTTAACCCCAACTTGCGCGCCAGTTCGATACTGGATTCGATGATGGCGAGGCGGGAGGGATCCTCATAGCAGCGATCGACGAAGGATCTGTCCAGCTTCAGCTCGGTGAACGGGAGCAGGGCGAGCTGCTGCATGGAGGAGTAGCCGGTCCCGAAGTCGTCGATGGAGAGGCCGAAGCCGTGCATCCGCAAGCGGGTCAGCACCTCCAGCGACTTGCCGAGATCCTTGACGAAGGCACTTTCTGTCACTTCCAGTGTGATGAGCTCGGGGTTGATGCTCCAGCGCTGGCAGTGATTGAGCAGGGTATTGCACAGATCCCCCTCGATCAGCGAGGTGGTGGAGAGGTTCATCGACAGGTTGAGGGAGAGTCCTGTCTTCTCCCACAGATGGCCGTCGCGCAGGGACTTGCCGATGATGACCTCGGTCAGCGGATCCATGAGCCCGTTGTGCTCCGCCAGCGGGATGAAGCGGGCCGGCGAGATGAGCCCATATTCGGGATGCTGCCAGCGGGCAAGCGCCTCCATGCCGACCCACTGACCATTTTCAAAGCTCACCTTGGGCTGATACCAGGGCAGCAACTGATCCTGTTCCAGGGCCCGACACAGTTCATCCAGGCTCAGGTTGTGACCGTCCTCCTCCTGGCTGCGCACCTGCTGGGGCTGCCAGGCACCGATCAACTGCGCGATCTGCTGATGGCTCGCAGGTTTGTCGATACGCCCCAGCACCTGCAGGCCGTAGGCACGGCTCATGCGCAGTACGGCGTCGACCACATCGTCCTCCAGTGCGCTGCACAGCACTATGCCGCCGCGAAAACCGCCCAAAGAGAGGCGACGCAGCAGGGCCATGCCATCCATGCCGGGCATCCGCAGATCGCAAAAAAGGATGTCGACCTGGTGGTGCTGGCACTGGGCCAATGCCTCCTCCCCGTCCTGAGCCTCCAGCAGGTTAGCGTAGCCAAGTCCGCGGATCTGATGCATCAGGGCCTTGCGCTGGAAGTTGTGATCCTCCACCACCATGATCACCCACTCATGCCGTGCACTATTCATCGAGCCATAACCCCGTTTCACCTCTGATAGAGTCCATCAATGCCTGTACCGTCTGGCTCAGCTCGCCGAGCCTGTCCAGCTGCTTCAACCTGGCCGCCGCCTCCAGTCGGGCAGCCTCCTCCGCCAATGCCTGCTGTCCGACCATGCGAGCGGCCCCCTTGATGCGATGCGCCGTCTCCACCAGCGCCTGGGTATCCTGTCGGGCCAAAGCCAGCATCATGTCCTCACCATCTTGCCGATTGGCCTCCAGATATTCGCTGGCCATGCTGCGAGCCACCGCCTCCTCCCCAAACAGGGTCAACCAGCTGATGCCCGACGCCTGGGCCCTGGCTTGTCGGGGAGCCACTGACTCATGCTGCAGCGCCAGAGCCGGCAACCAGCGAGCCAGGGTCTGACGCAAGGTCTCCAGGCTGTAGGGCTTGAACAACATGTCGTTCATGCCCGCCTCCCGCATCTGCTGACCGGCCTCCTCCGAGGTGTCAGCGGTGACGCCTATGATGGGCGCCTCGTCACCGGCCGCCCGCAGGGTGCGCGTCAGGGTATAACCATCCATCACCGGCATGTGGCAGTCGGTCAGCAACAGGGTAAATCCCTGCCCCTGCCAGGCGCGAAGCGCCTGTTCCCCATCATCCACCACCTCGGACTCGAGCCCCAGGATGGCGAGCTGACGGGTCAGCAGCGCACGGTTGACGGGATGATCGTCCGCCACCAGCACCCTGCCCTTGAGCTTATCCCGCTGTATCTGTATCGGCCGACTGGATCGCTCGCTCGACAGTTGGCGACAGGTCTCCAGCAGCAGGTCGGGATAGATGGGCGACTGGCCGAGCCGCCACCAGGCGTCGCTGCCCATGCGGCCGCGCAGTGCTTCGTGGGGGGAGAGTACTATGCCCTTGAGCGAAGACTGCTGCAAATACTGCAACCAGCCACCACCGAAAATCTGCTCCATATGACCCTCTTGAGCCAGCAGGTAGCCATCCAGAGGCTGGTGCCACTGGTCGGCGGTCAGTCGGTGGAGTCTGGCGCCGAGTTGTTCCATCACCGACTGCACCACCTCATCCTCACCGCACCACCACCACACCTGGCCGGCCAGCGGCGGCGCATCCCACTGACACTCGGACAGGGGCATCGCGAAAGTCACCGTGGTGCCCACCCCCGCCTCGCTCGCCAGCATCAGGCTCCCACCCATCTTCTGGGTCAGCTGATGGCAGATGGCGAGCCCAAGCCCGGTGCCGCCAAAGCGCCGGTTGATGTCGGACTCCACCTGCTTGAACGGGATGAACAGGTTGTCCTGCTTCTCCCGGGCGATGCCTATTCCCGTATCCCGAACCTGCAAGCTCAATCGATGGTCGTGGTAGCTCACCCGGATGGCAATCTCCCCCGCCTCGGTAAACTTCACCGCATTGCTCAGCAGATTGGAGACAACCTGGCCCACCCGCACCGCATCCATGCTCGCCTGATCCGGCACCTCCCGCCCCCACGTCAGCGCCACATTGAGCCCCTTGCCATAGGCCAGGGCGGCATGCCCCCGGATGACGTCACAGATGACCGAGGTCAGTCGGCAAGGATGGGGGTGCAATTGCAACTGCCCCGCCTCCATCTTGGAAAAGTCCAGGATGTCGTTCACCAGATAGAGCAGGTGATTGGTGGAGGTCGAGATGTTGCGCAGCATGTAGCGCTGATCGTCATCGAGATGGCTCATCTGCAACAGCTCCAGCATGCCGTGCATGCCGGAGATGGGGGTGCGCAACTCGTGACTCATGGTGGCGAGGAACCGGCTGCGCACCCGGGTCGCCTCCTCCGCTACCCGCCTCGCCTGGCGCAGCTCAAGCTCCTGGCGTTTCAGGTTCGTGATGTCCTGCACCACCCCGTTCAGGATGACGCCCTCGAGCCCCTCCTGCCGCACGAAGTGACCCCGGATCTGCAGGTAACCCGATTGCCCCTGGCGCTGGATCTCCACCTCGAGATCCAGCGGTTTCATGGCCCTGGCATGCTCCTCGACGGTGTCAACGAAGTCCTGATGGGCCTGCCCCGCCAACCCGAGAATCGTGGCTCCGGTGCTTGCCGTCTGCACCGGTTCATCTTCATAGCCCACTATCTCTCTGAGACCCTGGGAGGTGTAGAGGAAGTGCCCATTGCCCGGCCCCAGCCAATGGTACTGGTAAACCAGGCCCGGCATGCTGTCGGTGATCTGGGTGAGCCGGGTCTGGGCATCCTGGGCCGCGAACCGCGCCTGTTCCAGCTCGGTCACATCGGTCAGCACGGTCAGGATCCCGAGTCGCTTGCCGCCGGGGCCGACGAACAGGCGCTTGGTGTAGATCATCTGATGTTCGACACCGTTGGCGAGCTGGATCTCGCCGCGGCCATGGAGTTCCTCGCCACTCTCCCAGACCCTGGCATCCTCCTCGATCACCCTGGCCCGGATGGCCTCCGGCAGCCTGTCCTGAAGCAGTCGCTCATACGAGCCGTTCAGGTTCTCGCCCCCCAGGAACATCTGCCGATACGCCAGATTGGTCATCGCAATTTCATAGCGCTCATTGGTCAGCACCACCTGATTGGGCAGGGCATCGAGCATCATCTGGACAAACATCAATTGCTCTTCGAGCCGCCGCTCCGCCTCCCGCCGCTGGCTGATCTGGCGGCGCAGGGTCCGGTTCCAGCCCACGAACAGCAGCAGAAAGAGCACGAAGATGCCCCCGCCCAGGGTGGACCAGAGCAGCACCTTGTCGGGATCCAGCCCCGTCTGTATGGTCAGGGAGAGCCACTTCTTCTCCAGGGCGGTCAGCTCCGCCGGCGAAATGGAGAGCAACACCTTGGTCAGGATCTGCTGCAACATGGGATCCTGCAGATGGGTTGCCATGGCGATGGGAACCCGCAGTTCGTTGCCGGAGAAGACCACCTGATAACGGTCGCTGAATCCCTTCTTCAACGACTCTTCCAGGGTGGTCATGCTCATCAGCACGTAGTCGACCTGCTGCCGATCCAGCTGGGGCAGCAACTCGGGATCGCTCGCGACCGCCACGGGCTCGGCCCCCACCTCGGTCAGCAGCGTTTTTTCCACCGAGCCCCCCACCATGCCCACCCGGTGTCCCTTCAACGCCCTGGGGTTGGTCAGCTCGGCCATGCCTCGCCTCGCCACTATCACCCGGTTGAGAGAGGCATAGTTCGGCGTGAAACGGGCAAACTGCTGTCGTTCGGCGGTCGGTGTCATGGCCGGGATGACATCCAGCTTGCGAGCCTGAAACAGATCCAGGGTCTGGGCCCAGCTTCGGGTCTGTACCAGGGTGAACTGCAGACCGGCACGCTGGTTCATCATCGCCAGCAGATCGGCAATGAGCCCCTTGAGCCTGCCCCGGTCGTCTATCTCGCTCATGCCGGGCCAGTCCGGGGCGACCCCGTACCTGATCACCGGATGCGCTTGCAGCCACGCCTGCTCCTGCGCGTTGAAGATAATCTCCCTGTTCCCTTTCACCAGGGCATAGTCGACGATGCCGCCAGCCTCCAGGATGCCGCGACGCTCCAGCGGGGAGATGTCCTCAAGGGCCCGGTCCAGCAGCCCCTGCAGTACCTCTCCCCCAGGGGCGACCGCCATGGCGAGCGAGGTATCCCTCATCCAGTCCACCGTGGTCAACGTCATGCCCGCCATGGCTTGCAGGCGGCTCAGCATGGGCAACTCGGCCAGATAGGCGTCCGCCTGCCCCTCCTTGAGCATGAAGATCGCTTCATCCCGGCTGTCCACCGTCACCAGGTTCGAGATGCCGAGTCGCAGCAACTCATCGCAAGCGCTGACACCGAAGACGCAGACCCAACGCACCCCATAGGCCTCCTCCAGGGAGAGACTGTCCCGTCCTCCGGTCAACAGGACGGCACGCGGCAGCGCCATCAACGCGGAGGTAAACAGCATCTGCAGCTTGCGTGTCGGGCTCGGTGCCACGCCGATCACCATGTCGACCTTGCCATCCAGCAATGCCTGCTGGACCCCTGCATTGTTGGCATAGGCCTGGTAGCGCAGCTTGAGCCCCAGCCTGCTTGCTATCTGCGAGGCAAATTCATCCAGAGGGCCGGTGAAGTTGCCCCGGCCATCGGTATAGACATAGGGAGGCCAGGCCGTCGCCGGCATGCCGACCACCAGCTCGTCATGGACGGCGAGCCACTGCTGTTCGGCTGGCGTGAAGGTGCTTCTGTCCAGTTGCGTCGAGGCCGCCATCACCACCAGGCTACAGCAGGTCAACCAGCACAACAGGATGAGACGGTAAAACATTGTTAGTTCCTAATAAAGCGAGGGCGATAGCAGGCCAGAATCTCAGGGCAAGGTGAGAACACTGCGAGTAAAAATAAAGCCAGGCTCTCACCTTGCTTGAAAATGTCGCGTTTTCGCGCAGGTCAGGGGTCCTTCCCTGAGCATTGTTACAATACCACCAGGCAGCAGTACCGCATGAGTGGTTTCTTGATATCAAAAATCCAGGAGAGTGCCATATTCAGTGACAGGGATGGGCACAGCAATACGTTCCCTGACCCAACATAAATCCATTGCTGACAGCGAAGGCGAAATGCTCTTTATGTTCAAGACCATGCACTATGGTTTGCTCACCGCCCCATGCATTGAGTATGCGTCTTAGCTCAGTAGCATCGCCCCTGCTAAATGCAGCTTCAAAAAAATTGCTGTCTATCTTTACCCCATCAATATATGGGTGAAAGGATTTTGACATCTGCAATGAAGGCCATTCATCATCAGCAATCATCCAGAATCGCACGCCTAATGACTTGAGTTTTATAATATTATCCAGCGCAATGTCGGACGACTCGCTCATGATCGTCTGCATCTTCACGCCGACATTGACTCTGAATTGAAAAACAAATGGAATAAAGTCTTTCCATGCCGATCTGGTATCCAGCAAACTAGCCGCCGCATCAATAAACAACCCTCGATAGGACAACGCATCCTGCCGATTCAATTTTTGAAAAAACTCCAGTTGTCTCATAAAAGACATTCTTTCATCGCTATGATTGTTGAGCACACTCCCATTGTTTTTTAGGATGCGTTGCTTGATTTCAAAAGAAAAGACATCGCCGCTATTGAAATTAACTATCGGTGTTAATGTATGCCTAACAGAGCCAGGGCATTGACTGATTGCCATAGTCATCAAATTCCTCCATCTCAAACCTTGCAAGACGTGGATAAAACATGCCTCAACTTGACCAAGGTAACTATATACCGGCAATCAAGGTCCGTTTTTATCACTATGCTCCTGATCCCAGAAAGGGGCGCCTGCACCGTATCTTCACATGCGGTTAGTTCACGCCTGAGATGGATTGGCAATGTGTCTCGGAAAATCAGGTAGCCACGGTTTCTTGTCAAAGATATGAGCTAATTCATTTCTCTGTTTCCATATTTATGATGCGGTGGTACAACCGCCGGCACATTCACTGGATAAACATCACGTGACTTCTCAAGTCGATGACAATGTTTTTCTGTATTCTTCAAGTACAACGCCTTTCTCCGACCTTGAGTGCCCTCGAACCATGCAAAGGGATGCTCATCATTCGAGCAAACCACTGTACGGAAACTGAACGAATGACCAGATGGCGACCCTGAATAGAAAAGATGCATTATGATCCACATAATTCACACCAATTTAAATGACAAAGAAATCAAAACAACAAAAAATCTAAAATGTCGATAAAAAACAAATACATAAATGAAAATCAAACAAAAAAAAGCCCCGAGCGAGACGAATTTATAATCTGAAAACCAAGTATTGAAAGTATAAAAAACCTTTTGTTAAAGAGTTACCCGCATTACGAAACATAAATACAACAGTGAGCGCACTCGATACTTGTCGGTGTCACATGGTTTGAAGAGGTCATTCTGGAAACCATCATCTGCGATCGGAATGAATTTCATAGCGAGGTATATCTCACCGAAAGATTTATCTTCCTCTGAGATTGCTTTATACCGATTTGGGCCGTGCTGCTAATGATGACGACTTCTATCAGAAAAGAAAAATGGCAGGCCCGGGCCTGCCATCCACAAGTCGGGGGCCGAAGCCCCTCGCCTCAGGTTATTCGATTCCCGAGTCGGAAACCGGTTTGAAACTCCCGCTCACGGACATGAGCGACCTGCACATTGTGCCCTTCCAGCCCGATGTCTTTGAGCAGGGCAGGAGAGAGATGCAGATAGCTGACGCGACGTTCCAGCCGAGTGATCCGTTTTTGAACCAGGGTTTCGACGTGGCGCAGCAGGGCGAGTTCGATAGACATAATATTCTCCAGTTGAACGTGCGGTTCTCCCGGAGAGAGGACATCACCCTGCGGGACAACCGCGGGTGATGAAAAGGCAGGTGTTACCTGTTCCCTCCACGCGGTAAATAAAGAGCACGAGTCTTCGCGCTGCCATTGCAGCGATCGAACGCAACGTTGAACATGGAATGTTGCATGATCGTCTCCTTACCGTGTGAAAGTTGAACAAGTTGCCACAGTCTAAAAAAACACCGAATTTTACGCAATATCACCCCCACCCATATGGGTGGAATGCGGCCACAGCCGGCCCCGGTCAAATCCCGGACAACAGCCTGAACTCCTCCAGCGCATAGGTATCCGTCATGCCGCTGACGTAGTCGAGCAAGAGCCGCACCCTGTAGTACCACTCCTGCTCGCTACCCTTGTCGAAGCGCGGATCCCGGCTGGCCACCGCCAGCCGGTATGCCTTGAGATGGCGGGCCGACAAGCGGTGGAACAGCCGCCGGGCAAAGAACAGCTCACTCCCGCCGTTGCCGGCCAGCAACCGCTCGAACTGCGCGGCCGGCAGTGCCAGCAGGCAGGAATAAGTGGAAAGCACCCCGCGCAGGGCGGCATGGCCTTCCAGCTCCAGCGCCTCCACCTCGGGGCGCATGAATACCTGCTCGCGGGCCACACGTTTGAGAGTATCCAGCACTCTGGCAGCCGGTGCCTGACCGTGCAAGAGCGCCCTGGGGTAGGCGCCGCTCAGGATGGCCTCGTGGTCGCTCACATAGGTTTGGGCCGCGAGCGCCACCAGATCCCGGGTCAGATGCTGACGGAAATGGGGGAAGAAGCCCCTGCCGGATGCCAGCGCCTCCTCGAGCAGGCTGGCCATGTAGTCCCCCTCATCGGCACCGCGCAGCGCCACCAGCAGCTCGCCCTGGGTGAGGATGCGCCTGTCCACCGCGTCTTCCAGATCGGCGATGCAGTAGGAGATGTCGTCCGCCGCCTCCATGATGTAGACCAGCGGATGCCGGCATCCCGGCGCCAACCCCAGACTCTGGCCGAGGGCGCGATAGAGAGGCTGCTCGCTGAAGAAGATGCCGCGCTTGCTGGTCCAGCCATGGTGCTGGCCATAGCCCTGGGGATGGTGCAACAGGGGCTGCTGCGGGTATTTGCACAGGGCCGCCAACTGGCCCAGGGTAAGGTTCATCTCGTGCAGACTGTGCACCAGCCGCAGGCTCTGGGCATTGCCGTCAAACACCAGCAGGTCCTGGCGAAGCTCGGCCCACTGCGGGCTCGGCAACTGATCATGGGCGCGGGCAAACAGCTCATCCAGCGACTGTGCCAGCCACTGGCTCATCACCTGCTCGCCGAAGTGGCCGAACGGCGGGTTGCCGACGTCGTGCAGCAGGCAGGCCATCTCCACCAGGTTGATGAAGGCGCCTTCGCAGACGGTGCCCGCCGGCAGGGCCGCCAGGATGCGCCTGCTGATCTGGCGGCCCGTCTCCTGCACCTCCAGGGAGTGGGTGAGACGGCTGCGCACCGAGGCCTTCACATCGAGCGGAAAGACCTGGGTCTTCTGCTGCAGGCGGCGCACCGGCGCGGCCTGCACGATGCGAGCGCGATCCTGCTCGGTCGCCTCCAGCAGCTCTTCGCTGCCCCAGGGGTGAATGCGCGCCGGGGTAATCAAACGGCTATACATGGTGCGGCTCCTTGCCAGCGGCGTCCGTCAGGTTCACGACAACAACCAGCGCCGCAAGCGGGCGATATCGCCGGGGTATTCACGGCGCAGCGTCTCAATCCAGTCCTCCACGTTCTCCCACCAGGCGGGGTGATCCGGGCTCTGGATAAGCTGGGCTGTCTGCTGCAGGCGGCGCAGGCCGATGGAGCCCGCAGCCCCTTTTATCTTGTGCGCCTCCTCCACCACGCCGGCCTGATCCCTGGCAATCATGTTGGAATCGAGCACCGCCATGTAGTCCGGCATCATCTTCTCGAACAGATCCACGCTGGAGAGCAGCACCGGCTTGCCGACCGTACTGGCGTAATCGGTGAGGAAGGGCAGATCCAGCAGCGCATCCTGGTTGCCCGCGTCCGCCTGATCAAAGGCCTCGTCGTCGGCGAGATCCGCAAACAGATGACCTATCACCTCCCGCACGGCCTTGGAGCCGAGCGGCTTGTTGATTACATCCTGCATGCCGTGATCCCGGTAGTACTGGCGATCGCCGGTGGCGTTGGCGGTGAGCGCCACCATGGGGGGCAGGCTGTCGCCATAACGCGCCAGCAACTGGGCCGCCACGTCGAAGCCGGTCATGTCCGGCAGCTGGATGTCCAGCAGGATGAGGTCGAAGTCATCCGGGTTGGCCATGGCCAGCGCCTGGGTACCGTCCCGCGCCACCTGCACCTGATGACCCAGCTTGTTGAGCAGGGCGCAGGCGACGGTGACGTTCAGCTCCACGTCCTCCACCAGCAGGATATCCAGGGAGGGCATCTCGGGCTCCTGCGGGGTCGCCTGCGGCTCGACACAGTCCACCTCCAGCTCGGCGGTGAAGCAGGAACCCTCACCCGGGTCACTGTCCACGTAGAGTTGGCCGCCCATGGCCTGCACCAGCTGGCGGGAGACCGCAAGACCGATGCCGGTGCCGGTGGCGTGCTTCTTGCCCTGCACCTGATAGTACATGGCGAAGATCTTCTCCTGCTGGGCGCGCGGAATGCCGACCCCGGTGTCTTCCACCTCGAAGTGCAGCGCCAGCTTGCCCGGTTCATCGGCGGCGTGGGCGAGGCAACGCACCGTCACGCCACCCTCGTCGGTGAATTTGACCGCATTGCCCACCAGGTTCCACAACACCTGGCGCAGCCGGGTGCCGTCCGCCATCACGAACTGCGGCATGTCGCCATCCCGATCGAAGTGCAGATAGAGCCCCTTCTGCTCCGCCTGGATGCGCGACAGCATCTCCAGCTCGTCGAGGAAGGCGGGCAGGTCCATGGGGGCAGGTGCTATCTCGAGGCGGCGGCGATCCAGTTTGTCGAGATCGATGATGTCATTGAAGATGTTGCCGAGCGTCACCGCACTCAGGTGGATGGTCTTGAGCTGCTGCTGCCGCTTGGCATCCAGCGGCGTGTCCATCAGCATGCGGCTCAGGCCGACGATGCCGTTGAGCGGCGTGCGCAGCTCATGGCTGATGGTGGAGATGAAGGTGGTCTTGTCCCGGCTCGCCTTCTCCAGTTTGTCCTGATACTGCTTGCGCTCGGTGATGTCGCGGCCAAAGCCGAGCAGGCCGAGCCGCTTGCCGAAGCGGTCGAAGAAGGGCACCTTGCGCAGCTCGAAGTAGGCCTTGCGGCCATCGGGGTACTCCAGCCACTGCTCGTAAGTGAGGGGCTCGTTGCTGGCGAAGACCTGCTTGTCGGTCTCCACCACCTTGCTGGCGATGTCGTGCTTGTAGACGTCGAACGGGGTCAGCCCGATAAGCTCAGCCTCCACCTTGCCGGTCAGCTCCTCCATGGCGCGGTTGCAGCCGGAGAACTGCTCGTCCTCGTTGCGGTAGTAGACCAGGTCCGGAGAGCAGTCGATGAAGGAGCGCAACAGGGCGGTACGCTCCCCCAGGTGCAACTGGGCCTTCTCCCGCTGGAACACCTCGTTCTCCAGATCCTCTATGGCTTGCTGGCGCAGGGTCTCGGCCCGGTTGGTCTCGGCTATCTGGGCATTGAGGCGGCTGATGTTCTCCTGCAGCTGGCTGTTGAGCTCAAGATCGCGCTCGCGCATGTCCTGCAGCTTGCGCACCATGCGGGTCAGCCGCTGGCGAGAGTCCTCCAGCTGATCTACCACGATGGAGAGGAAATAGACGGCCCAGGGGGTCACCAGCAGGCCGAAGAACACAGAGCGCACCAGGTCGACGATGTCCACGGTGCCGCGCAGAAACAGGGTCACCCCCATCTGGATGGAAACCGCCAGCACTATGATGGCGGTCGCCAGGAACATGCTGAAGCGCACCAGTCCCAGCTTGGTCATCAGGTCGACGTAATATTGCGCCCAGGATTTGATTTGCTTCATCTCGTTGTTTTCTCCCCGTTATTGCGCAAACAGAATACCAGTACGGCGCCCTGAACTCTTGCCCGTTGCACCTTAAATTATTGATTAACGTCACACTCCGACTGGGGTAGCATTCCCGCCTGAGTCAGTCAGCTCCGGTTCAGCCAAGGATCCCGAGCCGCACTGCCACCCTTGTCATCCCTTGTGTCAGGAGCACACCCCATGCGCAATCATGTCCTGTTGAGTCTTGGTCTGCTAGCCGCCAATGCCGCCCACGCCGATCTTGGCGAGATCCCCAGAGAGTCCGGCTGGTCCGGTTTCCTGCTCGGCGGGGTCAACGTCGTCAGCTACGAGTCCAACTTCTACGCCGGCGATGACAACCACAGTCGTATCAACGACCTCGGCTCTCCCGACAGCGAGAGCGGCCTGACGCCGCTCATCAACGCCGACATCCGCTATACCTTTGCCGACACCCGCACCCAGGTGTTCCTCGGCAACCTGATCCAGGATGCGGTGCGCTTCGACTTCACCCAGCAGCTGGGCCTGCGCCAGGAGATGGGCGACAAGGGCATAGTGGCCACCTCCCTGGTGTTCAACGCCATGCCGGTGGAGCTGTGGAGCGATCCCTTCGCCACCGGGGTGGATCGCAGTGCCACCGACGTGAAGTCGAAGGGAGTGCGCTTTGCCTGGGACAAGATCTGGGGCAGCAACTTCTACGGCACCCTCACCACCCGGGAGGTGGATCTGGACGAGGAGCGCAGTGGTCAGCAGTATGACCAGACCCACGGCACCCAGTATGCCGCCATGCTGAATCGCAACGGCAAGGTGCACGACATGGCGCTCTCCTACCAGTTCCACTTCGGCGGCAACCAGTTGCTGGAGCCGGCGATCCTCTACAAGCAGGCCCGCCTGGACGGCAGTGCCGAGAGCTTCGACAACACAGGTCTGCAGCTGACCTATGCCAAGCGGGGCCCGCAATGGTCCATCGTCAGCAACCTCTACGCCGGCAAGCGCAAGTATGACGAGGCGAATCCCCTGTTCGGCCAGCGGGCCGATGCCGACGAGTTCGCCCTCAACGGCACCTTCTTCTGGCACAACCTGTTCGGGGTCAAGGCCCTGGCCGCCACCTTCACCGCCGCTTACTCCGCCGCCGACTCCGACATCGACTTCTACGACACCGAGGCCACCCGCTTCAGCACCGGCCTGCTGTACAACTTCTAAGTCGAGCCCTGCCGAAAACGGCGAGGCCACCCCTGGGGTGGCCTCGCTTTTTTTTCGCACCCTGACGGCGTCAGATGCCGAGGGAGTCCAGCAGATCGTCGTGCTCGTTGCTCGCCGGGGCGACCGCCTGCGCCGGCTTGGCCGCCGCCAGCTTGGCCTGGGCGATCAGCTCGTCCGGGTCGACCTCCTCCTGCACGCCACCATCGTGGATCCGGATAAACTCGGTCCTGTCCATGGCCAGCTCCAGATAGAAGATATTGTTGCTGGCGGTGAAGAAGGTGACCCTGCGGGTCTCGGGGTTGTCGAGGTTGGTGTCGACGCTCAGCATCACCTGCTTGTTGAGGGCCAGCATCTTGGGCTGGTTCTGGGTGATGTGGGTCTGCAACTCGCGCCCCACCTTGGTGGTGAAGCTGCCGACGATCTGGTTCATCAGCTCGCCCATGACGTTGCTCACCTCGTCCGAGGTGTGGGAGATGGCGAGATCCTCCTTGGAGAGCCCCATGCTCAGCATGTAGCGCTCGTAGAGCTCCATGGCCGCGGCGGCGGAGAAGTTGATCACCACCAGCCCGGAGAAGCCGCCGTCGAACAGCACGAAGCAGCCGATGTCCGGCTTGAGGCAGGTCTTGCTGATCCGTTGCACCATGCCGGAGAAGCGCACCTGGGTCTGGGTCGCCGCACTCAATACGCTCGTCACCGAATTGCACAGGCTCAGCAGCACGTCCTCTGTGGTCAATACGGCATCATCCTCGGATCTTGTCACTATCATGGAACCTTCCTGCTGATCGAAAAAATAGGCTTGTCTGTGTCAGCGCCCATGTCATCACGCACGGGCGCGAGACGCTAACAGATTGCGTGATCCCGGTGTTGAAACCGCGAGCGGCCTCTCACTTGACCGTATTGTCAGTGACAAACGGCTGAAATTCCCCCAGGGCGGCCAACCGGGCTCGCCAGTTATCGGCCTGCAGTCGCAAATCTTGCGCCTGATAGGGGATCGCGGGGTGTGCTCCCCAGATGGGGCCTGGCCATGCGGCGTCGGTACTGAAGCGGGCCACGTGATGCAGATGCAGCTGGGGCACCAGGTTGCCGAGCGCCGCCACGTTGATCTTGTCCGGATTGAGCGCGTGCTCCATCAGGGTGGCGACGGCGCAGGACTCCCGCATCAGCTGTTGCTGCTGCTCGGGAGGTAGATGGTGGATCTCCCGCAGCCCGGCGACCCTGGGCACCAGGATGAGCCAGGGGTACTGGCTGTCTTTGGCCAGCAGCACGCGGCAAAGGGGGAGATCCCCGAGTATCTGGGTATCCGCCTGCAGGCGGGGATGCAGTTCAAACATGGGGCCTCGCTGGTCAACATGGGCACGGAGATGAGTGTGCCCACGTTACTGCAACGGGGGGCAAACTTAAAGCCGGGGCACGGCCCAACCGATGAAGCGCTTGCGAAGTTCGGGATCCGCCTGCAGGAAGAGCCGCTGCAGTTGCCCCTCCAGCTCGCTGGCAGGGACTGAAGGGGCCTGGGCCGCCGTGGTCGCCACGGCGCCGGCCGCCAGCACCGCCTTGCCCGTGCCGCGGTTGTACTCCATCAACCTGGCGTGCCAGTCCATGCCGATCTGCATGCCGTTGACCACCAGGGCCTCCTGCTGCACCTTCAGGGGCTTGTCCCCCACCAGCAGGCTCACGACCGGCGCCTTGGCGTAGCGCTCCATGCCTTTCTCGTCGGTGGGCACCGCGGCCTGCAGGCGCACCGACTGGCCGCTGGCCTCATAGCGGATCACCTGGGGCTCGGAGCGGATCTGGCGATCGTTGTCGCTGCTGTTGCGACTCGGGATCACCCCCTCATAGCGCACCAGCAACTGCTGCGCCCCGTCGGCCAACACCCCATGCCGCTCGTCCTGCACCTTGCCGTCGCTCACCGCCAGGATCTGGAAATCCCCGGGGACCTCGACCCTGACCTCGGCCTGTACGGCGCCAGCACACAACAACATGACCCCAACCCAACCCTGATGACCCTTCATTCCCGTCTCTCTCTGCTCGCTATGATGGGCGCAGGCTAGCAGCCGAAGATGACAGAAAAATAACGCGAGCCAGCTTCTCAGAGCAGGTAGTGGGGCCGCTCGGCAAACCACTGGGCCAGCACCTGCTTGAACAGCCGGATCTTGCGCGGCACCCGGCGCTGCTGGGCATGGAGCACATGCAGCGGGTGCAGGCCGGTCTGCCAGTCAGTCAGCACGGCCACCAGCTCGCCCCTGGCCAGACTCGTCTCCACCAGCATCAGCGGGCACTTGGCAAACCCCATGCCCGCCCGTGCCAGCTGCAGCAGGGTGCTGTAGTGGTTGGCCCGCACCTTGCCCTGCACCAGGATGTGGGCCTCCTCCCCTGCCTTGCGAAAATGCCACTGCTCCCAGGCCGGGTTGTGCCCCTGGCGCAGGCAGGAGCGCCCTCCCAGCTCATAGGGGGTGGCGGGGAACCCCTCCCGGGCCAGCAGGGTTGGACTCGCCACCACCACGTCTTTCAACTGCCCGAGGGGCAGCGCCACCAGGTTGTCCGGCACCTGATCCATGGCGCGCAGGGCGATGTCATTCTCCCCCTGACTCATGTCGATCATGGCGTTGGTGAAGTTGAGCTCCACCTCGACCCCGGGGCAGAACACGGCGAAGCGCGCCAGCAGCTCGCTCACCATGGCATCCCCCGTGCTGACCGGGCAGGTGAATCTCAGGCGACCACTGTCCTCCTCGGTCAGGGCCTGGATGTCCTGCTCCACCTGACGGGCAAGGGCAAAGATCTGCCCCGCCTGCACATGGAGGGTTCTGCCCGCCTCGGTCAGGCTGAGGCGACGGGTGGTGCGCTGCAGCAACTGGGCATTGAGGGCGGACTCCAGGGCGCTGACGTGGCGGCTCAGCATCCCCTTGCTCACCCCCAATGCATCGGCGGCGGCGGAGAAACTGCCCCGCTGCACCACCTCGTAGAAACTGCTCAGATGGGCGATCTCCATCCATTAGCTCCAATATGGAAACAATGGGTTTATCTTAAGCGCTTTTTCTCCCTTTTCATCCCGCTATCATCAACACATCCCAACCAGGAGCGATAGAGATGAAGATTGTGATTGTGGGTGCCTCCGGCACCATAGGTTCCGCCGTCAGCGAGTTGCTTGCCAGAGACCACCAAGTGATCCGGGTAGGCCACAGCCGGGGGGATGCTACCGTCGACATGACGGATGGCGCCTCCATCGCCGCTCTGTTTGCGGGCATCGGCCGGTTCGATGCCCTGGTGGTCGCCAGCGGCAGCGTGGCCTTCAACGCCCTGACCGAGATGACGGACGAGCAGTGGCAACTGGGGCTCCAGAGCAAACTGATGGGCCAGATCAACCTGACCCGGGCCGCCATTCCCTATCTGAATGATAACGGCTCCATCACCCTCATCAGCGGCATACTGAGCGAGGAGCCCATCAACTGGGGGGTCAGTGCAACCACCATCAACGGTGCCATAGAGCACTTCGTGAAGGGGGCCGCCTGCGAACTGCCGAGGGGCCTGCGCATCAACGTGGTGAGCCCGACCGTGCTGGAGGAGTCCATGAGCAAGTACGCCGACTTCTTCCCGGGCTTCGTGCCGGTGCCTGCCGCCCGGGTGGCGCAGGCCTACAGGAAGTCGGTGCTGGGAGTACAGACCGGCCAGATCTTCCGGGTCAATGGCTGAGGCCTCCCTCTCTCACTGCCAGATGCCAATAAAAACGGGCCCCATCATGGGGCCCGTCTGTTTGCCGGCTTGCTGCCTTCACCGCTGGCAAACGTTTGTGCGCCGGTGGCAAAAAAAGGCGGTCAGCCTCAGTCGATCAGACCGTACTGCTCGCGCAGTACCTCGATGATCTCCTGCTTGGGATTGGCACTGCGCACCAGCTTGTGACCAATGACCTTCTCGGCGATCCCCACGTAGGTGTGGGAGATGTCCATCATCACCTCGGTGGGCAGCTTGTTGTCCCGGGCCAGGGCGAAGCGTTCCGGCATGCGGTTCTTGTTGAGCAGAATGTCTGGATCCGGGAAGTGATTCAGCAGCCACTGGCGGAAGCCCTCTTTGGACTTCTCGACGATCTCGCCCTGGCGCAGGGCGGCGCCGTCCCAGATGCGGGAGCTGTCGGGGGTACCCACTTCATCCATGTAGATGAGCTTCTCGCGACCGGCGGCGTCCTGGACATAGCCAAACTCAAACTTGGTGTCGACGAAGATCTGATCGAGCGCGGCCAGGGCCTCGCTGATGACGTTGAAACCATCCTTGAGCAGCGTCTCGTAGCGGTCGATGTCCGCCGGGGAGCGGAAACCGAAGGCCTGATGGTGGCGCTCTATGTCGGCACGGGAGACGTTGACGTCGTCCGCTTCCGGCACGCCATCCAGCCCCCTGAGGATCCCCTTGGTAGACGGGGTGATGAGGATCTCGGGCAGCTTCTGATCCTTCTTCAGCCCTTCCGGCAACGTGATGCCGCAGAACTCCCGCTCGCCGTCCTTGTAGGCACGCCACATGGAGCCGGTGATGTACTGGCGGGCGATGGCTTCGATCATCACCGGGCGGGCCTTTTGCACTATCCAGACGAAGGGGTGTGGTATGTCCAGGATGTGGCTGTCCGCCAATCCCTTCTCCTTGAACAGCTTGAACCAGTGGCTGGAGATGGCATTGAGTGCCGCGCCCTTGCCCGGCACGCCGTTCAAGCCATTCACACCCTGCCAGATGCAATCGAAGGCCGAGATGCGGTCGCTGATCACCATGAGGGCGAGGGGCGTATCGGCTGGCACATCATAGCCTTTCTCTCTTATGAGCCGGGCACTGTCTGCGGGGGTCAACCAGTAGACGCTGCGCACTTTGCCGGAATGGACAGGTTTATCGGTACGGATCGGCAAATCGTCATTCACCGCCAATACTTGATCTGCAAGACTCATGGCTAATAACACTTCCTGTTGTGGGACTGACAAGACAGGCGCATCAGGCTCCTGTCTACGAGGGATTCATTCAAGCGAAGCAGCGCCAGGCCTCTCTGCCGGGGCAGGCTCCCAAGAGGGCCTCTGCGCGAACTCCACATAACAAAACAGGGGCACCAGGCCCCTGTTTCTATTCTGCTTTCGCAGCCTGATCGGCCACGCCTTTGGCAAACGCCTCGGACAGGCTGATATACATCTGGGAGATGACGCCGGATGCGACCGGCTTCTTGTCCTTGTCGAACAGGGTGATGGAGGTCTTGCCTCCGGCCATCTCGCCGAGCTGGAAGCGGTACTTGTCTTCCTCCAGCTTGAACGGCTCGGCCCCCTTAGCCTGCCAGAACTCCGCATCGGGCTCGTCATACTCGACGTCGATCCAGCCCAGGGACTGCTGGGTATCCTTGATGGTGAAACCGTAGGCCGGCAACACCTGGTTGAGGCGGCGCCAGACCTGCTCGAAGGAGCCGTCGGCTAGCCAGGCACTCAGCTCGTTGTTGTCCAGACCCAGCTCCAGACCCATGCCATCGTTGGACTTGTGTTGTTCGCGGGCCTTGAGCTGCTTGTCGTAGTAGAGGGAGAACTGGTTCAGTGCCCGGGTCGCATAGCGCTGGGCATCCGCCGGGGTCAGCACTGTGCTGGTCTCGCCGTCTATGGTCTCTTCATGATCCAGCACCCGTACCGACATGTTGACAGCGTGACGCTGCACATCGTTGCGCAGGGTGAACTGGTAGCGTTGGCGGATACGGAAGTCGTCGTCCTCCTCTGCCCAGCCATCGAGGGCGGCGGAGTTGTCAAACCAGCCGGTCTGCAACACGCCGGCCTGCTGATCCAGCTTCTCTGTGGTGACCTTGTGCTGGGCCAGGAAGTTCATCAGGAAGGCCCAGGTATCGCGCTCCACGCTCTGGCTGGTGCTCAGGGCATAGAAGGCCAGGGTCGGTTCGCTGGCCTTGGCCACCACCTGACTGCCAGGGACCACCGTCAGCAGCTGGGCTGGCGGACGCACGTCCACCTTGGCACCGATGGCACCTTCGCGGCTGCTCTCCGGCAGGGCCGGGATGTCGAAATTACTGTTAAAGGCGGGGGTACTCAACCCGGCGGGCACGAGGAAGGCGCGACCTTCGAGGCGGCTCTCTTCATACTCGAAGCCACGGTTGGCCATCTTGCGATCCTGGGGTGAGCTACAGGCTGCCAACACGGCAACAGTCGCGACACTCAGCACCAGGCGCACTGCATTTCCCTTTCCATTTGCTTTAAACACTCGCCATCAACTCCGCAGTCGTCAGTGCTCGCGCCATCGCCTGTTCCCCCTCGGGGGTGAGGTCGGTCAGCGGCAGGCGCAAGGTCGCCGTCGCCATCAATCCCAGTCGGGCACAGGCCCACTTCACCGGGATGGGACTCGGTTCGCAGAACAGAGTCTGATGCAACGGCATCAATCGATTGTTGATGTCATGAGCCTGCCCGGCATCACCGGCCAGCGCAGCACGACACATGTCGGCCATCTGGGGCGCCGCAATATTGGTGGTGACCGAAATGACGCCATCGCCCCCTTGCAGCATAAAATCACATCCGCTGGCATCATCGCCACTATAAAGCGCGAAATCCGGCCCGCACAACTCGCGCAGCAGCGGGGTGCGGCTCAAATCACCCGTCGCCTCCTTCAAACCGATGATGCCGGGAACCTTGGCCAGACGAGCCACGGTCTCCGGTTTGAGATCGCAGCAGGTGCGACCGGGCACATTATAGAGAATTTGAGGCAGACCACTAGCCTCGGCGATCGCACAATAGTGACGATAGAGACCTTCCTGGGTGGGTTTGTTGTAATAAGGGGTCACCGAGAGACCCGCCACCACGCCGGCTTGGGCGAAACGCCTGGAGAGGGCGATGGCATGGGCGGTGTTGTTGGAGCCGCAGCCCGCGATGACCGGAATGCGGCCAGCGGCGAATTCGACGGTTTTTTCCACGACGGCGATATGTTCCTGCTCGCTCAGGGTGACCGACTCTCCTGTGGTGCCCACCGCGACTATGGCACTGGTACCGGCGCCGACATGATACTCCACCAGGGCCGCTAGACTGGTCCAATCGATGTCACCCGAGGCCAGCATGGGGGTAACGAGCGCAACAATACTACCGCGTAACATGGATATTTCTCCCGATTTTCAGGGGCGTAATGGTAAAGCTGCCCCTTTTGAAAAACAAGGGAGGCAAGGGATAAGCCGTGTTACCATCCGCCACAAAACGTATGGATGCACGAGGGCAGGAGAGAGCCCGGAGCAGGGCGTCATGCCCGCCAAGCGCTCGCTTTCACCGCATTCGCAATAAATGGACGAGAGACGATTTATGACTCACTACCTGGTCGTAACGGCCATCGGCACGGACAGGCCTGGCATCGTCAATGAGGTTACCCGTCACGTCAGTGGCTGCGGTTGCAACATTGTCGACAGCCGTCTTGGCATCTTCGGTAACGAATTCACTTTCATCATGCTGTTGTCTGGTGACTGGAACAGCTTGATGCAGCTTGAGATAAGCCTCCCCCTGCGCAGCCAGGAGTGGGATCTCATCACCATGATGAAGCGCACCGAGCGCCACCACTCTCTGCAATATGACATCAGCGCCAGCGCCGAGGTGCTGATCCGGGATCAGCCGGGCATCGTAAGCCAGTGCACCCAGTTCTTCAGCGATCACGGCTGGGATATCCAGGCCATGCAGACCGTCACGCTCGAGCAGCAACCCTTCAACCTGCTCAAGGCCAATTTCCAGCTCAATCAGGCCAAGCAGGGCGAGGCGGCCGACTCGAAGACGGCCTTCGCCGATTTCTGTCGTGAACTGGGTGCCGAGTCATTCGAGTTCATCGTCAATCACAAATACGCCTGACGGCGTTTATCCGAGGAGACCCCATGCAACCACTACAAGTTGGTACTCAGGCCCCCGATTTTTCCCTCCCCGATCAGGATGGTCAGCAGGTCAGTCTGTCCTCCCTGCGGGGCAAGAAGGTGCTCATCTATTTCTATCCCAAGGCGATGACCCCGGGCTGCACCACCCAGGCCTGCGGCCTGCGCGACGTCAATGCAGAGCTGGCCGCCCTCAACGTGGTGGTGCTCGGTATCAGCCCGGATCCGGCCAAGCGCCTGAAAAAATTCGAGGAACGCGACAGCCTGAACTTCCGGCTGCTGGCCGATGAGGATCACGCCGTGGCCGATGCCTTTGGCGTCTGGGGCCCGAAGAAGTTCATGGGCAAGGAGTATGACGGCATCCATCGGCTGAGCTTCCTCATCGATGAGGAGGGCAAAGTGGCCCATCGCTTCGACAAGTTCAAGACCAGCGATCACCATCAGGTAGTGCTCGACCTCGTCAAGGGCTGAGCCCCGCCAGTTCAGACACGACAACAGGGCCTGCAGATGCAGGCCCTGTTCGTTTGCACCCAACTCTGCCATGCAAGAGCCGGGGATGTCCTGCCAAATGCAGCTCCCCTATTGGACCCTCCTTCCCGTTTTTCTCGCCAACCTCCCCTATCAGATCAAAAAATTCATCCTGGATATGGGTTAACGTGACCCCAGATTCATTTTCCAGCGAGACAGCCCATGAACATGAGCCATACCGAACGCCTGATCCTGAGCAACCAGTACGAGATCCTGGCCAAACTCAATCCGGAGAAGGCGGCGTTTTACCAGCGGGCCAGCACCATAGTCGAGCGTGGCTACTGCCTGCAGATCCTCGAGCTGGAGAAGAGCTTCGGCCACCTGGATCTCGCCACCTGCCAGGAGGTGCTGGACACCCTGGAGCTGCATCATGCGCTGGCCATCTCCTGGGGCAACCTCGACGCCGGTACCCGGGCCGAGGTGAACGAGAGTCGCCTGGCCTTCAACGGCTACAGCCGCAGCCAGGAGCGGGAACTGGCGGATTATGTCTGCTTCCTGCTGGAGGTGGACAAGCGCTTCCCCGAACTGCCCTGCCCCTGCGACGAGCTCTCCAGCGACATCGCCATGCGCGACAAGTACCAGCGCATGCTGGCGGCCTGGCGTCAGTGCCCCCGTCAGTACAAGCTCTCCATTCAGGAGATCAGCAAGGTGCTGGCCGCCTGAATGTGAAAAAGGCGCCTGATGGCGCCTTTTGCTCCCCTGCCGGGGTTATTCGTAGAGGAAGGATTTGTCCAGCTGCTTGAAGGCGGCGTTGAGGGTATCGGCCAGCTCCTCGTAACGGGGGCGGGCCACCAGCTGACGATGACCGCCCTGCTCGTTCATCTTGCCGTTGATCTCCCTGTACCAATTGGCAAGGGAGGGGGGAAGACGGGTATCGGCACGCTGGCCGAGCCAGTAATAGCCTTGCAGCGGCAGGCTGAGCAGGAAGAGCACGGAGGCCATCACGGAGGGCCAGTAGTGCAGTTCGCCGAACTGGAACTGCAGCATGACGCTGAGCACGGCGAGTGCCGGGATGACCCTGAGAGCGAACTCGGTGGCCTTGATCACCCGATTCTCCGGGAACATGGAATTAAGCTCGGGACGGCGCGGCCAAAGAGTCATATAATGACGGCCTTGCTGTAATTTAGTTCCAAAAATGTTCATGCTCATACTACCTCCGAGCTCTTTTTGAACGTATTAACGGCAAAACCTCGACAATATTTGAGAGGCGATAACAAAGGTTGAGGATGACTTTGTTATTTTTCAACAATCAGGTTATCCTTTGTACGCCCAATTTTTACGCCAGTGGTTTGCTGCTGGCCTGTCAGGGACGTCAGAATTCCGGGTCTTGTATCACTATACAAGGGGCAAGCAACAGATTGCCAACCCTCATAAGGATAAGTTGATAGTTTTTGGACGCACCGCGTCCGGCGCATCCTCCAACCCAACCCAATCTGCGATAGGATTTATTCATGAGTAAGCTGGTTCTTGTTCTTAACTGTGGCAGCTCGTCCCTGAAGTTTGCTGTCATTGACGCAACCACCGGTGATGATCTGCTGTCCGGCCTGGCCGAGTGCTTCAACCTCGACGACGCCCGCATCAAGTGGAAGCTCAACGGCGAAAAGGGTAGCGCCGATCTGGGTGCCGGTGCCGCTCACCAGGAAGCGCTGGACTTCATCGTCCACAAGATCCTGCCGCTCAACCCGGAACTGTCCAAGAACCTGATCGCCATCGGCCACCGCGTGGTACACGGCGGCGAGCAATTCACTTCTTCCGTGCGGATCTGCAATGACGTGATCGCCGGTATCGAAGCCGCCATTCCTTATGCTCCGCTGCACAACCCCGCTCACCTGATCGGTATCCGTGCCGCGCTGAAGGTCTTCCCTGAGCTGGCCGAGAAGAACGTCGCCGTGTTCGACACCGCGTTCCACCAGACCATGCCGGAAGAAGCCTTCCTGTACGCCCTGCCGTACAAACTCTACAAAGAGAACGGCATCCGTCGCTACGGCGCCCACGGCACCAGCCACTACTACATCAGCCTGGAAGCCGCCAAGCAGCTGAACAAGCCGGTGGAAGAGCTCAACATCATCAACTGCCACCTGGGCAACGGCGGCTCCGTCTGCGCCATCAAGAACGGCAAATCCGTCGATACCTCCATGGGCCTGACCCCGCTGGAAGGCCTGGTGATGGGTACCCGTTCCGGTGATCTGGATCCGGCCATCATCTTCTTCCTGCACGACAAGCTGGGCATGAGCGTCGCCGAGATCAACACCATGCTGACCAAGGAATCCGGCCTGCTGGGTCTGACCGAAGTCACCTCCGACTGCCGTTTCGTTGAAGACAACTACGACAGCAAGGAAGAAGCCAAGCGCGCCATGGACGTGTACTGCTACCGTCTGGCCAAGTACATCGGCGCCTACGCCGCCGCCATGGACGGTCGTCTGGACGCCGTGGTCTTCACCGGCGGCATCGGCGAGAACTCCGCCCCGATCCGCGAGATCACCCTGGGCAAGCTGGGCCTGCTGGGCTTCGACGTCGACCACGACGCCAACCTGAAGGCACGTTTCGGCAAGGGTGGCGAGATCACCAAGGCTGGCTCCACCAAGGCCCTGGTTATCCCGACCAACGAAGAGTGGGTCATCGCCCACGACGCGCTGGAACTGGTCGGCGCATAAATTAGCTGTAGAGCAAGGCCGCCCCAGGGCGGCCTTTTCCTGATCCCAAAAATGAACAAGGGGTAATAAGTGGCACGCACTATTATGCTCATCCCGGTCGGCACTGGTGTCGGCGTAACTTCCGTGAGTCTTGGCGTCGTTCGCGCCATGGAACGTCACGGTGTCAATGTCAGCTTCTTCAAACCGGTTGCTCAGCCGCGCCCGGGTGAAACCGGTACCGAGCGCTCCACCGCCGTGATCCGCGCCGCCGCCAACATCAACCCACCCGAGCCGTTCGCCCTCTCCTACGCCGAGAACATGATCACCTCCAGCAACACCGATATCCTGCTGGAAGAGATCGTGGCCCGCTTCGAAGAGCACGTGAAGACCAGCGGTGCCGAAGTGGTGGTGATCGAAGGCCTGGTGCCGACCGACAAGCAACCCTTTGCCAACAAGCTGAACTACGACGTCGCCAAGGCGCTGGATGCCGACATGGTGTTCGTGACCCATCCGGGCAACGACTCCAGCCAGAAGCTCAAAGAGCGCATCGAACTGGCCTGCTCCAACTTCGGTGGCGTCAGCAACCCGCGCATCGTGGGCTGCGTCATCAACAAGGTGGGTGCACCGGTTGACGAGCACGGTGTGACCCGCCCCGATCTGACCGAGATGTTCGAGGCCCATCACCACACCTCCGACACCGCCCACAACCTGGAAGTGCTGCAGGTGTTCGGCAAGAGCCCGCTGCGCATCCTCGGCTGCATCCCCTGGAACACCCAGCTGATCGCCCCGCGCGCCAAGGATCTCGCCAAGCACCTGGCCGCCAAGATCCTGCACAAGGGTGAGCTGGACAGCCGTCGCCTGCAGACCGTGACCTTCTGTGCCCGCTCCATCCACAACATGATCGAGCACTTCCGTCCGGGCAGCCTGCTGGTCACCTCAGGCGACCGCTCCGACGTCATCGTCTCCGCCTGTCTGTCCGCCATGAACGGCGTCAAGCTGGGTGCCCTGCTGCTGACCGGCAACTACCACCCTGAGCCGCAAGTCATCGCCCTGTGCCAACAGGCCATGGCTACCGGCCTGCCGATCATGATCACCGGCACCAACACCTGGCAGACCGCCGTCAGCCTGCAGAACTTCAACGTCGACATCCCGGAAGATGACCGCGAGCGTATCGAGCTGGTGCAGGACTATGTGGCTGGCCACATCGACAAGCACTGGATCGAGTCTCTCTCTGCCAAGTCCACCCGCTCCCGTCGCCTGAGCCCGCCTGCGTTCCGCTATCAGCTGACCGAGCTGGCCCGTCAGGCCAACAAGCGCGTCGTGCTGCCGGAAGGGGAAGAGCCGCGCACCATCAAGGCTGCCGCCATCTGTGCCGAACGTGGCATCGCCCGTCCGGTGCTGCTTGGCAACCCGGAAGAGATCCGTCGCGTCGCCGAACAGCAGGGTGTGGTACTGACCGATCGCGTCGAGATCATCGACCCGCTGGAAGTACGCGAGCGCTATGTGCCGCGTCTGGTCGAGCTGCGCAAGAACAAGGGCATGACCGAAGTGGTCGCCCGCGAACAGCTGGAAGACAACGTGGTGCTGGGCACCATGATGCTGGAGCGTGGCGAAGTGGACGGTCTGGTTTCCGGCGCCGTGCACACCACCGCCAACACCATTCGTCCGCCGATGCAGATCATCAAGACTGCCCCGGGTTCGTCCCTCATCTCCTCCATCTTCTTCATGCTGCTGCCTGATCAGGTACTGGTGTACGGTGACTGCGCCATCAACCCGGATCCGAGCGCCGAACAGCTGGCCGAGATCGCCATCCAGTCCGCCGACTCCGCTGCCGCCTTCGGCATCGAGCCGCGCGTCGCCATGATCTCCTACTCCACCGGTACCTCTGGCGCCGGTGCGGACGTCGAGAAGGTGCGTGAAGCGACCGAGCTGGCCAAGGCCAAGCGCCCCGACCTCATCATCGACGGCCCGCTGCAGTACGACGCGGCCATCATGGAGAACGTAGCCAAGTCCAAGGCACCGAACTCACCGGTCGCGGGTAAAGCCACCGTGTTCGTGTTCCCGGATCTCAACACCGGCAACACCACCTACAAGGCGGTACAGCGCTCCGCCGAGCTGGTCTCCATCGGCCCCATGCTGCAAGGCATGCGCAAGCCGGTCAACGACCTCTCCCGTGGCGCCCTGGTAGACGACATCGTCTACACCATCGCCCTGACCGGTATCCAGGCAGCCCAGGCCGAGTAATATCGCCCGCGCTGGCCCTGTGAAAAACCCGCCTTCCGGCGGGTTTTTTTATGGCGGCGAGATGTTGATCCACAAGATCAAATCAGGATCCTGGGCAGATCCCCCGATCTGACGCTGGGGCTCATCTGGCAAGGCGCGGGCGATAAGCAAACACTCACACCCGCGCAGGGGGATTGCACAATTGCGATCCAGTCAGGATCAAATCAGAATATCCCTTTAAGATCAGCAAACTAACGTCAGACACACCGCTAATCTACAGAGTTTTCCACAGCTTTTGTGGATAGTTTACCGATCATTTGAAAGAAAATGACAGTTCCGGTCAGCACTTCCCCTCCCTAGAGCGACCATGAGAAAGGGGCTCCGAAGAGCCCCTTTTGGATAGATTACCAGCCCCTGATATCAGGGACGCAGGGACTTGTCCGCACGGGAGATACCGCAGACACCAGAGCGCACCACCTCGATGATCTCGTTGGTCTGGGCGGCAGTCTTGATGAAGGCGTCCAGCTTCTCGCTGGTGCCCACCAGCTGCACTGTGTACTGCTCGGGGGTGACGTCCACAATCTGGCCACGGAAGATATCCGCCAGCCGTTTCAGCTCGTCGCGGGCACCACCGGCGGCGCGTGCCTTGACCAGGGCGATCTCCCGCTCGATGTGCTCCCCTTCGCTCAAATCGCACACCTTGAGCACGTCCACCAGCTTGTGCAACTGCTTCTGGATCTGCTCCAGCACCCGCTCGTCACCCATGGTGACGATGGTCATGCGCGACAGGGTGGGATCCTCGGTGGGGGCCACCGTCAGGGTCTCGATGTTGTAGCCGCGCTGGGAGAAGAGGCCCACCACACGGCTCAGGGCGCCGGATTCGTTCTCCAGCAGAACGGAAATTATATGTCTCATCAGGTCCTCTCCGTCTTGCTCAGCCACATCTCGTCCATGGCACCGAACTTTATCTGCATCGGATAAACGTGTTCATCCGGGTCGACCGAGATGTCCATGAACACCAGCCGATCCTTCATGGCGAACGCCTTCTCCATGGCGCTCTCCAGCTCGGCCGGATCGCTCACCGCGATGCCGACGTGGCCATAGGCTTCCGCCAGCTTGACGAAGTCCGGCAGGGATTCCATGTAGGAGTGGCTGTGACGGCCGCCGTAGAACATCTTCTGCCACTGCTTGACCATGCCCAGCGCGCGGTTGTTGATGGAGATGATCTTGATGGGCACCCCGTACTGCATGCAGGTGGAGAGCTCCTGGATGTTCATCTGCACAGAGCCGTCGCCGGTGACGCAGCAGACCACGGCATCCGGGTTGGCAAACTGGGCCCCCATGGCGGCGGGAATGCCGAAGCCCATGGTGCCGAGACCGCCGGAGTTGATCCACTGGCGCGGCTTGGCGAACGGGTAGTAGAGGGCGGCAAACATCTGGTGCTGGCCCACGTCGGAGGCGACGAAGGCCTCCCCCTTGGTCACCTTATAGAGCGCCTCTATGACCTGCTGCGGCTTGATCAGGGTGGGGTGGGTCTCGTAGGCCAGGCAGTTGCGGGAGCGCCACTGATCGATCTGGCTCCACCAGTCCGCCAGCGCCTGCTTGTCGTTGTCGAAGCCGCACTCGCGGATCACTTCCAGCATCTGCTCCAGCACGGTTTCCACCGAGCCGACGATGGGCACATGGGCCTGCACCGTCTTGGAGATGGAGGTGGGGTCTATGTCGATGTGGACTATGGTCGCATTGGGGCAGAACTTGCTCACGTTGTTGGTGACGCGGTCATCGAAGCGGGCACCCACGGCGAAGATGAGATCCGCGTTGTGCATGCTCTTGTTCGCTTCGAAGGTGCCGTGCATGCCGAGCATACCGATGAACTGCGGATGGGTACCGCTGAAGGCCCCCAGCCCCATGAGGGTGGTGGTCACCGGCAGGTTCAGCAGCTCCGCCAGCTTGGTCACCAGATGATCCGCATTGGCGTTGATGGCGCCACCGCCCACGTACATGACCGGGCGGCTCGCCTCGGTCAGCAGCTTGGCAGCACGCTTGATCTGGCCCTTGTGTCCGGCCTTGGTCGGATTGTAGGAGCGCAGGGAAACGGACTCGGGATACTGGTAGGGGAATTTCTCTTTCGGGTTCTGCACGTCCTTGGGCAAGTCCACCACCACGGGCCCCGGGCGGCCACTGGCGGCAATGTAGTAGGCCTTCTTGATGGCCTCTGGAATCTCGCTGGCCTTCTTGCACAAGAAGCTGTGCTTCACCACAGGGCGGGAGATGCCGATCATGTCGGTCTCCTGGAACGCGTCCTCCCCTATCATGCTGGTCGGCACCTGACCGGACAGGATCACCAGGGGGATCGAGTCCATGTAGGCGGTGGCGATGCCGGTGATGCAGTTGGTGGCGCCGGGACCCGAGGTCACCAGCACAGTGCCCACCTTGCCGGTGGAGCGGGCGTAACCGTCCGCCATGTGCACCGCGGCCTGCTCGTGCCGCACCAGGACATGCTCCATCTTGCCGTTTTCGAAGAGAGCGTCATAGATGTCGAGCACTGAGCCACCAGGGTAGCCGAAAACGTGTTCCACTCCCTGATCTTCCAGCGCTCTAACCACCATCTGGGCGCCTGATAACATCTCCATGATAAAGCCCTCCAGGCTTTGCTCCGTTAAGCGAAAGCTACCGACAGTCCGCTGCTTCCCGGCAGCGCCGATCCGTCTCTTGTTGTTGTCTGCATCCAGACCAGGCGAGTTCGGAGCCGTCGATAGTAGAAAAATAGGTTTTTTCCATCATTCACCCGAAAAGCGGGTGAAAAACCAACTTAACCCGCTTGTGAACGCTTGTCCACGGCTTTGTCTGAGCAGAACAGTCATAAATTTCAAACAGCTATTAACATTCAGTGACTTGGTCACCAGACCGGAAACAAAGCGGGGAGTATGGGGGGGAAACTAGCGGATCATGCTGCCAATCAGGATAGAGATGGAAATAAATGGCCCGCCCCCAGAGGGCGGGCCGTCAAAACCATAACGTTTTAGTGCTCGTCTTCCGGCTCCGCCAGCCAGATCTGCTGATCCGGATCCGTCTCTTCACAGACCGAGATGCTGACCCCCATGTCGAGCAGCTCATGCAGGGTGAGATTGTCTGCCAGGGTCATGGTGTCGCCGTTTTCATTGGTAAAGCGCATGGTGTCCGTCCTCTCCTTGGTGGGATCAATTCAGTCTAGTCAAAGGCGCTGAGTTGCGATAACCAGGGACGGGACAATGCCGGGTTGCCCGCCAACTCGCTAAGGCGATCGCACACCTCCTCCGGAAAGAGGGTCCTGGCCCACAGGCGGCGGGAGAGAGACTCAATATCTTCCTCGGTACCGGCCAGCAGCCAGTCGGCCAGCGCCCCCGCCACATCGGGGTAATGCACTCTGCCGGGTGCCGGTGCCTCCAGCCAGGCTCTCACCGCATTGACATCCAGCGTCTCCATCAACTGGGCCAGCCCCATCAGCTCCAGCGTTCTGCCGTTGGTCAGCTGCTCGAACTGGCCGCCCAGAGGCTTGACCAAGAGCTTCTTGCCCAGCGACAGCGCCTCCGAGGCCAGTTCAAACCCCGCATTGCTGATGACACCCCGGCAACCGGCCAGCGCCAACTTGAAGCCCTCACGGGCCGCCGGTTCGAAGCGGATGTTGCGCCATTGACTGGCCTTGCGAAGACCGGGGTGAAAGCAGACGAATCGCTGCTGGCTGAAGCGCGACAACAGCGCAGCTATCTGCTCTGTCTGCTCGAATGGCAGATAGACCAGGATCTGCTGGTTGTCCGGAACCGGGGTCATGGGATCTATGATGGGGGGCAGCAGCGGCTGACCGAAATGGAACCAGTGCAACCCCAGAGAGCGGCTCACCGGGGCGAAGTGGCGCATCAGCTGACGGTTGAAACCACTCTCCCCCCAGCGCGGAATGGGCCAGTCGAAGCTGGCCTGATGGCTGATGGTCAGACTGGTTTTTTGCCAGCGCCGGGCTGCATGGGCACTGAGTGGCTCAAAATCGCTGATCACCAGATCGTAATCCCGGCAATCCAGCGCTCGCATGTCCTGCCAGAAGCGCAGGGGAGAGAGTCCCTTGAGGGTACGCCAGCCCGAGATGCAGCCCTGATGGCTGACGAAACTGATGCCGGGAAAGGTGCGGTACTCCCCGAACTCCCCCATCTCGAAGTAGCCGTCGGCGGCGCGCCCGCTGAACAGGTAGTCGACCTCTATCCCCCTGGCCTTCAGGGCGCGCGCCAGAGTCCTGCTGCGGCTGATATGACCGTTGCCGGTCCCCTGTACCCCGAACAGTATCCTCATCCCTGGCTCCAGCCGAGCGCCCACAGGGCGCAGCCGCCCCCGAGCAGGGCGCCGGCCACCAGATCGCTCAGATAGTGCACCCCGAGCAGCAGGCGCGACGCCCCGACCAATATGGCCCAGAGAAACAACAGCGGCGCCCAGAGCGGAAAACTTGCCGCCAGCACGGTGGCCATCAGGAAGGCGGCGGCGGTATGGCCGGAGGGCAGGCTGTAGCGATCGGAGGGGGTGATGAAGACCGGCAAGCCCACGGGGCGCTGACGTCTCAGGGCATTCTTAAGCAGCAGATAGAGCGGCAGCTCGGCGGCAAAGGCCAGCAGGGCGACTTGCACCACTTCCCGCTGCGCCTCTCCCTGCCACCAGAGCAGGGCGGCCAGCACAGCGTAGAGGGGGCCGTCACCGGTGCGGGAGATGAGCCGGCTGATCCTGGCCTGTGGCCCGTTGTAGGGATGAAGCAGACAGACGCGGCACACCCGCAGGTCCCATTGCTGGATCTTGTTCATCACGCCTCCTGCTCCTGAGTCTTGCCTGCAGACTAGGGCGCTGGAGTGACACTTGGTTGAAGGAGAGATAACAGATTTGTGAAATGAGCTATGCAAAAAAGGGCCATGCGGCCCTTTTTTCAGTTTTTACCCGGGAAGACTCAGTTCAGGGAACCGCGCAGGCCGTTCTCCATCAACTGGCAGTTGTGGGCCGCCAACCGGCTCATGAAACTCTCGTCCACCGTCAGGCCGAACACCTGCTCGTAGAGATCCTTCATCACGAAGGGCTGCCACATCATGCTGAGGAAGGAGATCTTCAGCATCTCGGGATCCAGGTTGTCGCCCAGCTGGCCATTGGAGCGCATGGATTCGAGCAGGGCATCGAACTGGGGCAGTTGACGCTCCAGCAGACGATTCAACACAAAATCCCGCCCTGGGCTTTTTTCGGTTGATAATGCGCTGGAGATGGCGGAAGTCAGCTCGCTGTTTGGCGCCATCACCTGATAGTAGGTATTGAGCAGATCAGTCAGGCTGCGGTTGCTGCTCTCGTCATGCCAGGCCTGATCCAGCGGCTCGGCCACATCCCCCAGCACCGCCTTGTAGAGGCCCTCTTTGCTGCCGAAGTAGTAATGGATCATCGCCAGATTGGAGCCTGCCAGCTCGGCGATCTCGCGGGTCGTCACCTTGCTGTAGGGGGTGTTGAGAAAACGTTCGCGTGCGGCGGCGAGCAGCTTGTCACGAATGTCGGAACGTCCGACCGGACGGCCAGGTCTGCGTTTTTCCATGGAATACCTCAGATAATTCAGCAAGGGCTGATAAGTCGATCTGATTGTGCGGGTGATCGAGTACAGCAGGAACGACCAGATAATCAGGCATGAACCGAATATGGGACAAGGAAATTTGCACTCCTTTACAATCCGATTAAATAACACAGTGAATTGAACCTGTCCTTTCGAGTTGACACAGCATAAAAATCTCGATATTGGTAGTAGCGTTATCGACTGGAAGGATTGAGTCATCATGCATATTGCCGCTCCGCTACTACTGCTCCCCCTAATCGCGACTTCTCGCGCGGGATCCTTGTAGCCGGGCTAAGGCATAGCCGGAATTTACAAAAACCCGTGCACCCCGCACGGGTTTTTTTATGCCAATGCAGGATGCACGCACTGAACTTAGGAAGAGGGAAGTCACATGTCAGATCGAGTCATCATATTCGATACCACCTTGCGTGATGGCGAGCAGGCGCTGTCGGCCAGCTTGACGGTCAAGGAGAAGCTGCAGATTGCCCAGGCGCTGGAACGACTCGGTGTCGACATCATGGAAGTGGGCTTCCCTGTCTCCTCCCCCGGTGATTTTCAATCGGTGCAGACCATAGCCCGCCACATCAAGAACAGCCGTGTCTGCGCCCTGGCCCGCGCCCTGCCCAAAGACATCGATGCCGCCGGCGAAGCCTTGCGGGTCGCCGAAGCCTTCCGTATCCACACCTTTATCTCCACCTCCTCCATCCACGTCGAAAGCAAACTGAAGAAGAGTTTCGAAGACGTGCTGGAGATGGGGGTCGGCGCCATCAAGCACGCCCTGCGCTACACAGACGACGTGGAGTTCTCCTGCGAGGATGCGGGCCGCACACCGATTGATAATCTCTGCCGCATGGTGGAGGCCGCCATCAAGGCGGGGGCCCGCACCATCAACATCCCGGATACCGTGGGCTACACGGTGCCGACCGAATTCTCCGGCATCATCCAGACCCTGTTCAACCGGGTGCCGAACATAGACCAGGCCATCATCTCGGTGCACTGCCACGACGATCTGGGCCTCTCGGTGGCCAACTCCATCGGTGCCGTACAGATGGGGGCGCGTCAGATAGAGTGCACCATCAACGGTATCGGCGAGCGGGCGGGCAACTGCTCCCTGGAAGAGGTGGCGATGATCCTGAAAACCCGCGCCGACCTGCTCGGGGTGCACACCAACATCCGCCACAACGAGATCCACCGCACCAGCACGCTCGTCAGTCAGCTGTGCAACATGCCGGTGCAGCCGAACAAGGCCATCGTTGGGGCCAACGCCTTCTCCCACAGCTCAGGCATCCATCAGGACGGCGTGCTCAAGGCCAAGAACACCTACGAAATCATCACCCCCGAGAGCATCGGCCTCACCCAGAACAACCTCAACATGACCTCCCGCTCCGGCCGCCACGTGATCAAGCACCGCATGGAGAGCATGGGCTACGCCGAGAGCAGCTACGATCTCGACCACCTCTACGGCAAGTTCCTGGTCCTGGCCGACAAGAAGGGGCAGGTGTTCGATTACGATCTCGAGGCGCTGGCCTTCTTCAGCCAAATCCACGAGGAGCCCGAACACTTCAAGCTGGAGTACCTCGGGGTGCAGAGCGGCAGCTCTGTGCTGGCCACCGCCTCGGTCAAGCTCAAGGTGGGTCAGGATCTGATCTGCGAAGCGGCCACCGGCAACGGTCCTGTGGATGCGGTCTACCAGTGCATCAACCGCATCACCGGCTACGAGATCCGCATCGACAAGTACGAGCTCAAGGGCAAGGGGGAAGGCAAGAATGCCCTCGGCCAGGTCGACATCGTCGCCGAATACAAGGGCCGCAAATTCCATGGCATGGGGCTGGCCACCGACATCATAGAATCCTCGGCCCAGGCCCTGGTCCATGTCATCAACAGCATCTGGCGTGCCGATCAGGTCGCCGAGCAGATGGAACGCAATAACAACATCAAATCGGAAACCGTCTGAGCAGTTAGTGATAGGTTCACTGAGCAGATGGGACATAAAAACAACACCAAATCGGAAACCGTCTGAACAGTGAGTGATCGGCTCACTGAGCAGATGGGACATAAAAACAACACCAAATCGGAAACCGTCTGAGCAGCGATCGGCTCGCTGAAAGCGACGGAATTCAATCACAACATCAGGACGGAGACAGTCTGAACAGGTATAGGCTCGCAGTATCGGGTCACTGGGCAGATGGAACTCAAGACAACATCAGGACGGAGAGAGTATGAGCAGTTATCGGATCGCAGTATTGCCGGGGGACGGCATTGGCCCGGAAGTGATGGCCGAGGCCATCAAGGTACTGGAAAAGGTACAGGCCAAATTCGGCTTCTCCCTCGACTATGAGCGCCACGACGTGGGTGGCATCGCCATCGACAACCACGGCACCCCGCTACCCCAGAGCACCATCGCGGGCTGCGAAGCGGCGGATGCCGTGCTGTTCGGCTCGGTCGGTGGCCCCAAGTGGGAGCATCTGCCGCCGAACGATCAGCCGGAGCGCGGCGCCCTGCTGCCCCTGCGTGCCCACTTCAAGCTGTTCTGCAACCTGCGCCCGGCCCGTATCTACACCGGCCTGGAGCAGTTCTCCCCGCTGCGTGCCGACATCTCGGATCGCGGCTTCGACATCGCCTGCGTGCGGGAGCTGACCGGCGGCATCTACTTCGGCCAGCCCAAGGGGCGCGAAGGGGAAGGCGCCATGGAGAAGGCATTCGACACCGAGGTGTATCACCGCTTCGAGATCGAGCGCATCGCCAAGATAGCGTTCGAATCCGCCCGGGTGCGCAAGTCCAGGGTCACCTCCATCGACAAGGCCAACGTACTCGCCTCCTCCATTCTGTGGCGCGAGGTGGTCAGCGAGGTCGCCAAGTCCTATCCGGACGTGGCCCTGAACCATATGTACATCGACAACGCCACCATGCAGCTCATTAAGGATCCGTCCCAGTTCGACGTGCTGCTCTGCTCCAACCTGTTCGGTGACATCCTCTCCGACGAGTGCGCCATGATCACCGGATCCATGGGGCTGCTCCCCTCCGCCAGCCTGAACGAATCCGGCTTCGGCCTGTTCGAGCCGGCCGGTGGCTCGGCCCCCGACATCGCCGGCAAGGGTATTGCGAACCCCATAGCCCAGATTCTCTCCGCCGCCCTGATGCTGCGTTACAGCCTCAAGCAGGAAGAGGCGGCCCAGGCCATAGAGCAGGCCGTGGCCCAGGCTCTGGCCGAGGGTTACTTCACCGCCGACCTGCATCAGGGTAACGCACAGCACCCGGTACAGAGCACCGCCGAGATGGGCAGCCAGATAGCCGCACGGATCTGAGCCACGCAGCACATAACAAGGAATACAGAGCAATGTCCAAGACCCTCTATCAGAAAGTGTTCGACGCCCATGTGGTCCGGGAAGTGGAAGGGGAAACCCCCCTTATCTACATCGACCGCCATCTGGTGCATGAAGTGACCAGCCCGCAGGCGTTCGACGGCCTGCGCGCCATGAAGCGCCCGCTGCGCCGCCCGGATCTGACCTGGGCCACCATGGATCACAACGTCTCCACCACCACCAAGGACATCGCCGCCTCTGGCAAGATGGCCCGCATCCAGATGGAAACCCTGGCCGCCAACTGCAAGGAGTTCGGGGTCCGTCTCTACGATCTCAACCACAAATACCAGGGCATAGTCCACGTGATGGGTCCCGAGCTCGGCATCACTCTGCCCGGCACCACCATCGTCTGCGGCGACTCCCACACCGCCACTCATGGCGCCTTCGGATCGCTCGCGTTTGGCATCGGTACTTCCGAAGTGGAACATGTGATGGCGACCCAGACCCTGAAGCAGGGCCGGGCCAAGACCATGCGTATCTCTGTCAACGGCAAGCTGGCCGAAGGCATCAGCGCGAAAGACGTGGTGCTGGCCATCATAGGCAAGGTCGGCGCGGCCGGCGGTACCGGTTATGTGGTGGAGTTCGCAGGCGATGCCATCACGGGTCTCTCCATGGAAGGGCGCATGACGGTGTGCAACATGGCCATCGAGCTCGGCGCCAAGGCAGGCATGATCGCACCGGATCAGACCACCATCGACTACATCCGCGGCAAGGTATTCGCCCCCACCGGCGAGGCGCTGGCGCAGGCCATCGCCTACTGGCAAACCCTCAAGAGCGATGCCGATGCCAGATTCGATGCCGAAGTGGTGCTGGACGCCGCCGCCATCGCCCCTCAGGTGACCTGGGGCACCAACCCGGGCCAGGTGATTGCCGTCAATGAACCCATTCCTGCGCCGGAGTCGTTTACCGACCTGATGGAGCAGCAGTCCGCCCGCAAGGCGCTTGCCTACATGGACTTGCAACCGGGCCAGAAGCTCTGTGATGTCACCATCGACAAGGTGTTCATCGGCTCTTGCACCAACAGCCGCATCGAGGATCTGCGCGCCGCCGCCGCCATCGCTCGTGGCCGCAAGGTGGCCGCCGGGGTACAGGCCCTGGTGGTGCCGGGCTCCGAGCAGGTGAAGGCCCAGGCCGAAGCCGAGGGGCTGGACAAGATCTTCCTCGAGGCGGGTTTTGAGTGGCGCCTGCCCGGCTGCTCCATGTGTCTGGCCATGAACAACGACCGGCTGCAACCGGGGGAGCGCTGCGCCTCCACCAGCAACCGCAACTTCGAAGGGCGTCAGGGCCGTGCCGGCCGCACCCACCTGGTGAGCCCGGCCATGGCCGCCGCCGCCGCCGTCACCGGCCGCTTCGCCGACATTCGCGCACTCTAAGAGGAAACAGCGATGACAGGATTCAAACAGCATAAAGGGATCGTCGTCCCCCTCGACAGCGCCAACGTCGACACCGACGCCATCATTCCCAAGCAGTTTTTGCAGAAGGTCAACCGCATCGGTTTTGGCAAGCACCTGTTCCACGACTGGCGCTTCCTGGACGATGCAGGCCAGCAGCCGAACCCCGAGTTTGTGCTGAACCAGCCGCAATTCGCCGGCGCCAGCATACTGCTGGCCAGGGAGAACTTCGGCTGCGGCTCGAGCCGCGAGCACGCCCCCTGGGCGCTGGCGGACTACGGCTTCAAGACCATCATTGCCCCGAGCTTTGCCGACATCTTCTACGGCAACGCCATCAACAACGGCATGGTGCCGGTACGCCTGAAAGAAGAAGAGGTCGAGGCCCTGTTCCAGCTGGTTGCCGCCCAGCCGGGTATCGAGATCGACGTGGATCTGGAGGCGAACCAGGTGCGCGCCGGTGAGCTCAGCTTCAGTTTCGAGATCGACGAGTTTCGCCGCTACTGCCTGCTCAACGGGCTGGATGCCATCGGCCTGACCCTGCAGCACGAGGCCGCCATCAGCGCCTTCGAGGCGAAACAGCCGAGCTGGATCTGACGCGCCAGCTGCAAGAAAACGAGTAGAATCAACAGGGAGCCGAGGCTCCCTGTTTTATTGTCGGGTCGCTGTACAAGGCCCGCCACCTCTGCATGTCCGACAGGAGACACCTATGTCCGCAAGGGGCGCCCTTTCACTGCTCTGCCTGCTGCTCAGCCTCCCGGCCCTGGGCGGACAGACCTACTTCAACAGCAACGGCGGTCAGCTCAACGTCGGCTGGCAGGACAGGGAGGGCCAACCCCAGCAACTCAGCTACCGGCTGGAGGCGGGCAAGCTGCCGCCGCTCATCGCCTATCGCCCGGCCAGGATGCAGGAGGAGGTGCTGCAGACCTTGCTGCAGCAGGCTGCCCTTGAGTTCCCCGAGGTGCAATTCTCCCTCGCTCGCCCCAGCCTCGCCCTCAGCCTCAAGAGCCGCAACGCCGACATGGCCAGGGAAGCCTCGCTCTGGGTCAAGCCGGAGCAGGCCAGGCTGGAGGCAGAGTGGCTCAAGCAGCACTACTTCCAGCCCTTCACCCCGCCCGACGGCGTCCCCGCCATCAAGCAGGATCATGTGCGCATCGCCCTGGAGAGCCGCGCCGAACTGGCGCCCCTGGCCGAGCAACTCAAGCAGGAGGGAGCCACAGAGACGGAGGCGCGCCAGAAGACGGTGGCGCACATGCTCGACTTCATCCAGGCCATCCCCTATCAACTGCTCGACAGCCAGTCGGGGCGCTCGGGCAAGGGCTTTCTCAGCCCGCGCCAGGTGCTGGAACAGAACCGGGGGGATTGTGACAGCAAGGTCACTCTGATGTCGGCCCTGCTGGCCCAGCGCTTTCCCGAGCTGAAGCAGGCCATGGTGTTCGTGCCGGGCCATGCCCTGCTGGGGGTGGCACTGCCTGCCGGCCCGGGTCAGGCGACCCTGAGCTGGCAAGGGGAAAGCTATCTGCTGCTGGAACCGACCGGCCCCGCCCAGCTGCCCATGGGCCAGCTCGCCCCCACCAGCAAGACGCTGGTCGACAGCAAGCAGTTGAGCGTCCAACCCGTGCTGGCCAGCAACTGAGCTGCCCCCAGGGCGACAATCCGGGCGGGAAGATAAGATTGGCACGGGCCGAAAATGCATCGACCAGCCGGTGGCTGGTCGATGGAACAGGGTGACGTGCGGGCTCAGGTCAGCGGCAGGAACTCCAGCGCCAGCAAGAGCCCGCCCTCCTCCTCCAGCACCCGCACTATGCGGGCCTGGGCTTCGAAGGGGGGCAGCAGGTTGCTGCTGGTGGCCAGGCTCACCCTGATGGGTTGAGCCAGATCGAAGCCATGCTCATTCACCTCGACCCCCATGCCATTGGCGCTGAGATCCCGGCAGACTCCCTCAAGCACCTGCTGGCGCTGGAACAGGGTGACAGGGGCGTTGATGACCATGCGCTGGAAGGCACGTCTTTCCTTGGTGCTGGTGATCACTGGGGGCATCCTCCTTGGTGGTGGCTCGCACGGCGCGGCCCGTGAAACATAGTGCTGGCCTCCCCCAAAGAAGGCCAATACAATGCGGTTCGTTGCTCAAACGGGGTGCGGTTTACCGCTGAGATTATACCCGTGAACCTGATCCAGATAATGCTGGCGGAGGAATTTGAGGCATGGCGCGCGTTTTTTGTGCCCTCATCCGCTGGCCCTCACCACAGGAGACGTGCCATTGATGAGCAGACCGCTGCCCATGGCACCTCAGTACCCACAGGAGTGCCATTGATGAAGACCCTGCTGCTGCTCGCGACCGGCCTGCTCTCTGCCCAGGCATTTGCCGCCGACACCCTCACCGTCTACACCTACGATTCGTTTGCAGCCGAATGGGGCCCGGGTCCCAAGATCAAGCAGGCCTTCGAGAAGGAGTGCGGCTGTACCCTCAACCTGGTGGCCCTGGAAGACGGCGTCGCCATCCTCAACCGACTGCGGCTGGAAGGCCAGCACAGCAAGGCAGACCTGGTGCTGGGGCTGGACGATGCCCTGGTCAGCGAGGCCAAGCAGAGCGGCCTGTTTGCCCCCCATCACACCAGGCTAGACGCCCTCAAGGTGCCGGGTGGCTGGCAGGATGACACCTTCGTCCCCTATGACTACGGCTACTTCGCCTTCGTCTACGACAAGGACAAACTCAAGCAGCCCCCCAAGAGCCTGAAAGAGCTGGTGGAACGGCCCGATCTCAAGGTGATCTATCAGGATCCCCGCACCTCCACCCCAGGCCAGGGGCTGATGCTGTGGATGAAGTCCGTCTACGGCGACCAGGCCCCCGCCGCCTGGGCCGAGCTGGCCAAGAAGACGGTCACCGTCACCAAGGGCTGGTCCGAGGCCTATGGCATGTTCCTCGATGGCGAGGCGGACATGGTGCTCTCCTACACCACCTCCCCCGCCTATCACCTGATCGCCGAAAACAAGCCCCAGTATCAGGCGGCCGCCTTCGCAGAGGGGCATTACCGTCAGGTGGAAGTGGCCGCCAAGCTGAAAGGCGCTGTCCAGGACAAGCTGGCGGACCAGTTCCTGCAGTTCATGATAAGCCCTGCCTTCCAGCAGGAGATCCCCGCCGGCAACTGGATGTACCCTGTGATCGACCAGCCGCTGCCCAAGGGCTTCGAGCAGATGATCACCGTGGCCAAACCGCTCGCCTTCAGCGCCGATGAAGTGGCCGCCAATCGCAAGGACTGGATCCGCGAATGGCTGCAAGCCGTCACCCAGTGAACGCAGGCTCTCGTCCCCTCTGGTGGCTGCCGGGCAGTGCGGCCACCCTGCTGATCTTGCTGTTGTCCCTCGGGCCGCTCGCGGCCCTGCTGTGGCAGGCGGGCACCTTGTCTCCCCGCACCCTGCTGGCCGATCCCTATCTGCGCCATGTGCTGGGCTTCAGCCTGGGGCAGGCCCTGCTCTCCACCCTGCTGAGTCTGGGGCTCGCCATTCCGGTGGCCCGTGCCCTGGCGCGGCGCCGCTTCCCCGGCCGAGCCCTGCTGCTCAAGCTGTTCGGCCTCTCCCTGGTGCTACCCGTCATCATCGCCATCTTCGGCATGGTCGCGGTGCACGGCCGCCAGGGCTGGTTGCCACAGCTGCTGCGCGGCCTGGGGCTGGATCCCGGCAACTACCTGTACGGCCTGTTCGGCATACTGCTGGCCCATGTCTTCTTCAACATGCCGCTGGCGGCGCGCCTCATGCTGCAAAGCATAGAGAGCGTCCCTGAGACCTCCTGGCGCCTCGCCAGCCAGCTCGGCATGCGCTCATCCCACATCTTCCTGCTGCTGGAGTGGCCGCTCATCCGCAGCATACTGCCAGGGCTCGCCAGCCTCATCTTCATGCTCTGCTTCACCAGCTTCACCACAGTGCTGGCGCTGGGCGGCGGCCCCAAGTCCACCACCCTGGAAGTCGCCGTCTATCAGGCACTGCGCTTTGATTTCGATCTCGCCACCGCGGGCGGACTGGCGCTGGTACAGCTGCTGCTGACCGTCGCCCTGCTCCTGCTGCAACACAGGCTGCAGACCACCCCGGCCAGCCGTCTCACCAGCCGCCGCCCCTGCCTGAGGCCGGATCGCCATCAGCCGGGGACAGGCCTGGTGGATGGGCTGGCCCTTGCCACCGGGCTTGCCATCTTCCTGCCCCCCCTGCTGGCCATAGTCGTGGCCGGTTTCAACCCCGGCCTGCTGACGGCGCTGGCATCCCTCCAACTGTGGCAGGCGGGCGGCCAGTCCCTGGCCATCGCCCTGGCGGCCGGGTCGCTGGCGACCCTGCTCGGCGCCGGTCTGCTGCTCACCAGCCGCCACCTGAGGGTGCGCGGGCGCAAGCGGCGGGCCGCCGCCCTGTGGGAGGCCAGCGGCTCCATGATCCTGATGATCCCGGCAGTGGTGCTGAGCACAGGGCTGTTCATCATGTTCATGCCCTTCACCGATGTCTTTGCTCTGGGCCCCTGGCTGGTGGTGCTGGTCAACGCCCTGATGGCGCTGCCCTATGTGCTGCGCACACTCAGCGCCCCCATGCAGTTGGTGGTGCGTCAGTATGACCGGCTGGCGGACAGCCTGGGGGTGCGCGGTCTGCATCGCCTGCGACTGGTGGAGTGGCCTCTGCTGCGCCGCCCGCTGGCGCTCGCCATGGCGCTCTCCATGATATTGTCCCTCGGGGATCTCGGCGCCATCGCCATGTTCGGCAGCCAGGCCCTCACCACCTTGCCCTGGCTGCTCTATCAGCAGCTCGGCAGCTACCGGCTGACCGAGGCGGCCGCCACTGCCCTGCTGCTGCTCACGCTCTGTTTCTCCCTGTTCTGGCTGGTTGAGCGGGGTCTTGGAGGAAAAAATGCTGAACATTGAGGCACAGAGCGTACGACTCCACCCTCACCGTTTATTCGGCCAGACAGGCTGGTCAAGCGGCCTCTTGGAGAAGACAACATGCTGAACATTGATCAGCTGGTCACCAGCTACCCGGATTGGCGCGTCAGCTTCAGCGCCACCCTGCCCAGAGGGGAGATCACGGCCCTGATAGGGCCGAGCGGCGCCGGCAAGTCCACCCTGCTCGGCATGATCGCCGGTTTCGTGCCGGTGGAGTCCGGCCGCCTCAGTTTCGATGACGTCGATCTGCTGCCGCTCGGTCCGGCCGAGCGCCCTGTCACCACCCTGTTTCAGGATCACAACCTCTTCCTGCACCTGTCTGTGTTCGACAACATTGCCATCGGCCTGCACCCGGGCCTGCGCCTGAGTCCGGCACAGCGCGAGCAGGTGAAGCAGGGCGCAGAGCGGGTCGGTCTTGGCGACATGCTCACGCGCCTGCCGGAGCAGCTCTCCGGCGGCCAGCAACAGCGGGTCGGGCTGGCCCGCGCCATGGTGCGGGGAAAACCGCTGTTGCTGCTGGATGAGCCCTTCTCGGCCCTGGATCCCGCCCTGCGCCGGGAGATGCTGGCCGAAGTGGCCAAGCTTGCCTGCGAGCAGGGCATCACTGTGCTCATGGTGTCCCACAACCCGGAAGATGCCCAGCTTATCGCCGATCAGGTGTTGTTCGTGGACGAAGGCCGCATCGCCCTGCAGGGCAAACCCGACATACTGCAGAACAGCGAGCACCCCGGACTGCTACGTTACCTTGGTCGTGCACAAGGGTAATGACAGCAACGGGATCAAAAAAGGGAAGCCGCTGGCTTCCCTTTTTCCGTATGAAGATAGTCAGTTAAATCAGAGATTTTCCTCGGCGAACGAGGCCAGCCGGCTGCGCACCACCCCGTTCAGGAAGATATTGGCACTGCCGTCGAAGTCCTTGAACCGTTCGACTATGTAGGTCAGCCCCGAGGTCACCGGGCTCAGGTAGTTGGAGTCTATTTGCGCCAGGTTGCCGGAGCAGACTATCTTGGTCCCCTCGCCGCAGCGGGTGATGATGGTCTTGATCTGGGAAGCAGTCAGGTTCTGACACTCGTCCAGCAGCACGAAGGTGTTCTGGATGCTGCGCCCGCGCATGAAGTTGACCGATTTGAACTGGATGTTGGCCTTCTCCATGATGTAGCTGAGGGACCCGCTCATGTTCTCGTCCTGCTTGTGCAGTACTTCCAGGGTGTCGGTCACCGCCGCCAGCCAGGGCATCATCTTCTCTTCTTCGGTACCGGGCAGGAAGCCGATGCTCTCGGCGATCTCCGGGGTGTTACGGGTGACGATCACCTTCTCGTAGATCCCCTTTTCGATCACCAGCTCCAGGGCCGCAGCCATGGCGAGCAATGTCTTGCCGCAGCCCGCCGGGCCGGTCAGGATCACCAGGTCGATGTGCGGATCCAGCAGAGCATCCAGCGCCATCCCCTGATAGACGTTCTTGGGATGCACCCCCCAGGCCTTGCGTGACATCAGCCGCTCGCGGCCCAGATCCTTGAGGCGGATCTTGTTGCTATCGTGGCTCAGCACCCTGGCTGCAAAGAAGTTCTCCTCGTCCAGCAGGTACTGGTTGACGTGTACCCCCTCCAACAGGTTGGCATCGATAACGTGCACCGTATCGCGGCCATGGGTTTCGCTGTCGCACTCGCCGACCCGCTCCCAGAAGCTGCCGGGCACCACCTGGAAACCCTTGGCCAGCAGGCGAATGTCGTCGATGAGCTGGTCGCTGCGATAATCCTCCACATGGGCAAGGCCCGCCCCCTTGGCCTTGAGGCGCATGTTGATGTCTTTGGTGACCAGCACCACCTGGCGTTTCATCTCGTGTTTTTGCAGGTAGAGGGCCGCGTTGATGATGCGGTTGTCCGCCTCCTTGTCGGTGAACACCTCGGCATCCTGGGGCAGATGATGATCGCTGAAGATGGAGATATGACCGCTTGCCTCACCGGCCAGGGCCACCCCCTGCACTATCTGCTCGGGGTTGGCGTCGCGAAACACGTCTTCCAGCGCCCGGATGGCGACCCTGGCATCACGACTGACGTCTTTCTGGCGATCCTTGATGTTGTCGAGCTCTTCGAGCACCGTCATGGGAATGAGCACGTCGTGCTCTTTGAAGGAGTAGATGGCGAGGGGTTCGTGAAGCAGAACGTTGGTATCCAGGATAAACAGCTTTCGGTCCGTGTTGTCCATAAGCATCCTCCTTGGCACTGAAGGTGCCACGTGTGTGAATCTCAGATGTCATTGAAACCACACGGCCGTGACAGTTTTATTACCCCCAACGCTACGCCCGATTTTACCAGCGTGCAACAAATCCCTTTGGCTCCCGCGACTGACTGAACAGAAAATACCCAATAGAAAAGACCGGCCCACAGGCCGGTCTTTTCACACTGCTTTTCGGACTAACCGCACCTGCTAGCCACACTTGGAATCGCCACAGTTTAGGCAGGTCATGCAGCCATCCTTTTGCACCAGCGCCTTGGTGTGGCACTTGTAGCAGAGCGCCGCACTGGCCGGGAAGCCGCTGCCTGCCTGCTGGACGTCAGCCTCCTGTTCGGCCTGGATCTGTGCCTGCTTCTCGGCCAGAAACGCCTGCTGGTGCTCATCCAGCCCGGTGGCCTTGAGCATCCCTATCTCGGTGAGATGGGTCTCGATCACATTGCCAATCTCGGCGATGAGCGACGGCACATACTTGCCCTTGTTCCAATAACCCCCCTTGGGATCGAACACGGACCTCAGCTCCTCCACCAGGAAGGTGACATCTCCACCCTTGCGAAACACCGCAGAGATGATGCGGGTCAGCGCCACTATCCACTGGTAGTGCTCCAGGCTCTTGGAGTTGATGAAGATCTCGAACGGACGGCGCGTCTCGTGGACCGTGCCCTCGTTGAGAATGATGTCGTTGATGGTGATGAACAGCGAGTGCTCGGAGACATGCTCCGGCGTCTTCAGCTTGTAGGTGGTGCCCATCAGCCGCTCCGGACGCAGTACCGTCTCGTGCATGTGCACCACGTCATCCTGAGGAGCCGGCGCTTCTTGCGGCTCATCCCGGGTTTTCACCTTGTAGGCGACGATTTTCCTGTCGATCTTCTTGACCATAATCTGTTCTCAGAATTTACCGTAATAGCCTTCTTTCAAGGCGTCGTAGAGGTTGGCGGCGGTGTGCAGCTCGCCATCGTATTCGATCTCTTCGTTCCCCTTCACCGTGATGACGGAGCCATCCTCCAGAGTGAACTCGTACTGAGTGTTCTCCAGATCCTTCTCCTTCACCAGCACCCCCTGGAAGGCCTCAGGGTTGAAGCGGAAGGTGGTGCAGCCCTTGAGGCCGGAGTCCGAGGCATACATGTAGATGTCCTTGAACTGCTCGAACGGGAAGTCGGTCGGTACGTTGGCCGTCTTGGAGATGGACGAATCTATCCAGCGCTGGGCCGCGGCCTGAATGTCCACGTGCTGGGCCGGGCTGATGTCGTCGGCGGTGATGAAGTAATCCGGCAGACGGCAGGCTTCATCCTCGGTGTAGGGCATGGCGCCAGCATTGATGAGCTCCCGGTAGGCCAGCAGCTCGAAGGAGTAGACATCCACGCTCTCCTTGCTCTTCTTGCCCGCCTTGATGACGTTGCGGCTGTAGTGATGGGCGAAGCTCGGTTCTATGCCGTTGCTGGCATTGTTGGCAAGCGACAGGGAGATGGTACCGGTCGGCGCTATGCTGCTGTGGTGGGTGAAACGCCCACCCACCTCGGCCAGTGCGGCCACCAGGGCGGGAGCCACCTCGGCCACCTGTTGCATGTAGCGGCTGTAGCGCGCATGCAGCACCTTGCCCTTCACCTTGTCGCCGAGCTTGATGCCATCGGCCACCATCTCGGGGCGCAGCCGCAGCATCTTGCCGGTCACCTCGAACTCCTGCTCCATGATGGGAGCCGGGCCCTTCTCTTTCGCCAGCGCCAGGGACTCCTGCCAGCCGGTCATCGCCAGCTCCTGGGAGACCTGCTCGGTGAAGGCGACAGAAGCGGCAGAGCCGTACTTTATCTGCAGCATGGTGAGGGTCGACCCCAGGCCGAGGAAGCCCATGCCGTGGCGGCGCTTGGCGGTGATCTCCTCGCGCTGCTTAGGGAGCGGCAATTGATTGATCTCCACCACGTTGTCCAGCATGCGGGTGAATATGGCCACTACCTTGCGAAACGCCTGCCAGTCGAAGGCGGCACGCTCGGTGAAGGGCTCGCGGACAAACTTGGTCAGATTGACCGACCCCAGCAGGCAGGCGCCATAGGGGGGCAAGGGCTGCTCACCACAGGGGTTGGTGGCGCGGATCTCCTCGCAGAACCAGTTGTTGTTCATCTGGTTCACCTTGTCGATCAAGATGAAACCGGGCTCCGCATAGTCATAGGTGGAGGTCATGATGACGTTCCACAGCTTGCGCGCTGGCAGGGTCTTGTAGACCTTGCAGGCCACCTGCCCCAGTGCATTGATCACCACTCCTTCCTTGTTCGGCCAGTCGGCCCAGAGCACCTGAGCGGGATCATCCAGGGCTATGCCGTCCTGCTCCACCTCTTTGGCGGTGTAGGGGAAGATCAGCTGCCAGGGAGCATCCTCCTTCACCGCCTTGACGAACTCTTCTGTGATCAGCAGGGAGAGGTTGAACTGGCGCAGGCGACCATCTTCCCGCTTGGCCTGAATGAACTCGATCACGTCGGGATGCCGGATATCCATGGTGCCCATCTGGGCGCCGCGACGACCACCGGCTGACGAGACGGTGAAACACATCTTGTCGTAGATATCCATGAAGGAGAGCGGGCCCGAGGTATAGGCCCCGGCGCCGGAGACGAAGGCACCGCGCGGGCGCAGGGTCGAGAAGTCATAGCCGATGCCGCAGCCCGCTTTCAGGGTCAGGCCGGCCTCGTGCACCTTGCCGAGAATGTCGTCCATCGAATCTTCGATGGTGCCGGAGACGGTGCAGTTGATGGTCGAGGTGGCCGGCTTGTGCTCGAAGGCCCCGGCATTGGAAGTGATGCGACCCGCCGGGATGGCGCCATTGCGCAGGGCCCACAGGAAGGGCTCATACCAGGCATCGGGCTCGCTCTCCTGGGCCGCCAGCGCACGGGCAACCCGCTGATAAGTCTCGTCTATGGTGCCATCGATGGGCGCCCCATCCTTGCTCTTGAGGCGATACTTGCTGTCCCAGATCTCGAGGGAGGTTTCCTGCATGGGGATGAGGGCAGAACCGGGTCCACTCTCCAGAACAGGGTTGGATTTAGCCATTTTCAAGCCACCTTATGTGAATGCAACAACGTCATGACAGAGTTAAAAACACAACTAATAGGTTTCATATAAACCAGATAACACTATATATAGTATCTCTCTCACGGGGCGCCGATTCTATCCTAAAAAAATGCCCCGGCCAGCAGATATTTGGGCCAGGGCATTTAACCGGTTCATTTCCCGATGAATTTAACGGGAGGTGAGTTCTCAGGGCTTCTTGACGTACACGCTCGGCGTCTCACCCGCCATGTTCAGATAGAACTCGTAGACACCGTCGGCATCCGGCGAGAACTTCATGTCCTCATACTTGGAGCAGGGGTTGACCGGCACAGGCTCTCCGCCCAGCACGGCAACGCCGTCACTCGGACTCTTGTAGCCGAAGTTGGTACCACAGCTCCAGCCGGAATCGGCGAACTTGAACTTGTAGGGAGCCCATTCTTTCTTGAGCGTGCCCTTGGCCATGTAGAGCTTGTCTGCCACCTTGACCACCTTGCTCTCATCGGTCGCCATCCAGTCGTTCATCTCACCGCGCAGGTAGATGGACTTGCCGTCGAAGTCGCTGTTGTCTGCCGCCTGCTCTGCACCACCATTGGATGCGCAACCGCCTAATACCAGGGTTCCCGCCGCCAGCATCATCGTTACTGTTCTTTTGAACATGTGTCCATTCCTCAGATTATTGTGATTCCTTGGCCCATCGAACGTGGGCAGACGAATTAAAGCAGAGCAGGCATCACAAGAAAGGTAGAGTCATCACATTCTGTGCTTTTTATATCCAGCACGTGGTGATAATGGATAAATATCGAACAGAAGATGGTCGAGGTTTTTGGACCGAGGGAACATGCCGTCAAAGTTAGAGGTCAATTATCAGTCAATGCGCTAATTTTCAGGAAATAAAAAACCCCGCTCATTGAGCGGGGTTTCTTGTATTGGGTGCCTGGCAGTGTCCTACTCTCGCATGGCGAATGCCACACTACCATCGGCGCTACCGCGTTTCACTTCT
>NZ_JBGLRL010000013.1:0-110533 GCF_041402505.1 Aeromonas sp. S2(2024) | reverse complement strand
TGGTCACTTCACCAGACATTGAAAATCAACAAAATTGTTTGATGTTCGATGCTGTGAGTGCCCACACAGATTGCTTGATTCAAATTGTTAAAGAGCGTCACGCTTATCGCGTTGAGGAGGCGCATCTTACGCTCCTCACTTCGAAAGTCAAGCGGTTGTTTTCGCTTTTCTTTCGGCGCCTGCTTCATTAAGAAGCTAGCTCATCAGTCCGGCGTGTTCCGCCGTGCTGGTAGGGGCGCATTATAGGGAGCCAGATCACGATGACAAGGGATTTTTTGAAGAAAGTCACGGAAACTTCAAATTATCCAGTTAGAAACAGCTTACCCAGTGTATATATACAATGTTATCCACAAGCCAATGATTTCAGCTCTGTTTTATTGGCATTTAACCGGGTCTTCCTTGCTTAAGGAATGCCATACTGAAGCGGATAATGTGTCCCTTGTGGTCCATGGTAGCGTCCTGTCGTAAAGCTGGTTACCATGGAGGTGAATAGAGTGTTGCACCTTTTTTGCTTTCATTTACAAAAGGTCTTTAAAGATGAATTTATCCAAGTTTCCCGTTTATGTGCAGGCGGCCGTTCTCGCTCTGGTCTTGGCGCTGGTCGGTTATCTGGTTGCCCAGGCCCTGCAGTTTTCCCTGAAAGCCGAAGTGATTTTTGCCGTAGGTCTGGCCATTGGCGGTTTCGTGGTACCGCTGTTCCTTAACCGGGCTCCTGCCGCTGCGGCCGAGCAGAATGCCAGCCAAGAAACATGCACCTTATATGTAGGCAACCTGCCCTACCGTGCCAACGAGATTGCCGTGCGCGAGCTCTTTGCCGAGCAGGGTCTGGTGATTTCCGTCCGTCTGATGAAAGACAAGGCCACTGGCAAGCGCAGGGGCTTCGGATTTGTTGAGATGCCGGTCGCCGATGCGGCCAAGGCCATAGCCGCGCTCAATGACAAGGAGTATCAGCAGCGCACCCTCAAGGTACGTGAGGCCAACGACAAGCGGGACAGGGATGAGAGGGACGGCGCCGAGGTCGACGCCTGAAGACTCAGTACAGCACCTCTTCGAGTGATGACAGCCCCCATGCTTGCAAGGGGGCTGTCAGTTTTTGGGCCCGGGCATCCAGCAGGCTGCAATAGGCATGGCCCTGTCCTTCACCGATGAGGGTGGATGGAAGCGCGGCCAGTAGATGGGCCACCCGCCTTGCCACCGCATTGCCCGAATCCACCAGTTGGCACTCCGGCATCAGTTGCCGGATTTCATCCCCCAGCAGCGGGAAATGGGTACAACCCAGTACCAGGGTATCCGGTCTCTCCTCCCCTTCTATCCAGTCAGCCAGCACCTCTCGCAGCAGAGCCATGTTGACCGGCTGTCCCGCCAGCTTGCGCTCGGCCTCGATCACCAGCTCGGTAGCCCCCTTGAGCAACACCCGCTTGCCCGGCGCAAACTGGGTGATGAGTTCATGGGTATATTCGCGGCTGACGGTGCCCGGGGTTGCCAACAAACCGATGCAGTCATTACGGGTCAGGGCGGCGGCAGGCTTGATGGCGGGCACCACACCCACCACAGGAATGCTCAGGGTGGCTCGCAGAGATGGCAGAGCTATGGTGCTGGCCGTGTTGCAGGCGATCACCACCAGATCGATGGCGTGTGCGGCCACCATGTGGCTGACCAAGCCGGTGCAGGCAGAAATCAGCTCTGGTTCGCTCAGCTCGCCATAGGGGAAGTGGGCGTTGTCGAAGCAGTAGAAATAGTTGTGTGCCGGCAGGGTGCGACGGATCTCCCCATAGACGGTCAGACCGCCCATACCGGAGTCGAACACGAGAATATTGGCCACCTGAGCTCCCCCTTGAATGCGAGGCCGCGATCATACTCCCGCCCGGCGCCAATAGAAAAGGCCCTGCCAATGGCAGGGCCCCTGATTTTTCAGATCCAGACAAGGGGATCAGAGTGCGTAGTCAACCGTCACATAGTAGGCACGCTCGTCAGCCGGGTAACCCACCGAGGTCTGGTACTCCTTGTCCAGCAGGTTGCTGATCTTGCCGGAGACCTTCCAGGACGGTGCAACCTGGTAGCCCACCGCCAGGTTCCACACGCTGTAACCGCCCAGCTGGGTGGTATTGGCCGCGTCACCATAACGCTCACCCTGGTAGATCCAGCTCAGGGAGCCATCGAACTGCTGCCACTGCGCCTGGCTCACCCACTTGGCACCCTTGCGGGAGATCAGCTGCAACTGCTTGTCGGTGGCCTTGTCCTTGGGATCCTTGTATTCGGCGGAAACGCGATGGCTCAGCCAGCCGGTCTCGAACTCCCCTTCCAGTTCAACCCCTTCAATCCGCGCCTTGCCGACGTTTTGCGGCGTCCACATGCCCTGGCTGTCCGGTGCCCACTGGATCATCTGCTCGAAGTCGTTGCGATAACCGGTCAAGCGCCACTCCACACCAGCGGTCTGTCCGTCCAGCATCAACTCGTGGCTTTTCGACTCTTCCGGCTTCAGATCAGGATTGCCGGACCCCGGGTAGTAGAGATCGTTGAAGGAGGGGGCACGGAAACCGGTGCCGTAGCGGGCACTGAGGCGATAATCCTCAACGAAGCGCCAGCCAGCGCCGGTTTGCCAGGTGTTGTGACGTCCGAACTGCTCGTTGTCATCGCTGCGACCGCTCAGCTCGGCCTGCCAGACCTGGTTGTCAAACTGGGCCAGGGCATAGAGCCCGGTGTTGTCACGCTCATCGGCGTCACTCGGGAAGGCGACGCCAGAGGAGCGGGAACTATCGTCCAGCATGTCGCGCTGCCAGTCGGCGCCGCCCCCCAGGGTCCAGCTCTCGTCCAGTTTGACGCTGTTGACCCAGTTCAGGGTGTATTGACGGGTATAGAGTCGATCAGCGGACTGATCGCGGCCGCTGGTATCCGGGTAGTCGTAGGCATCCTGTTTGGAGAAGGCGCCGCGCAGTTCGCTCAGGTAGCGCTCGTCATGATAGCGGGAGCCGAGCTGGTAGCTCTGGTTCTCGGTCCAGGTCTCGTTGCGTTGATGAAACGCCGGGCCCCAGGCGGAAGCGGCAGAGGATCTGTCGTACTGGGCAATGTTGCGGAACCAACGGGTCGTACCGAACAGATCCCAGTTGCTGGCCAGCGCCTGCTGATAATCCACCATGGCGTTGTAGCCCCGGTGGCCATGCTTGTCGCCATCGTTCACCCCGACGATGGGATGCACGTTGTAGCCGGTCTCGTCATCGAAACCACCAGCGACCTTGATCTGACCCGCATCACCCACCTGGCTGGCGCTGCTGAAGGCGGCCTGACGCTGCTTGTGGGAGCCCGCACCCAAGTTGAACTTGTGTTGATTGGTCCCCTGATCCGGGCGAGTGATGATATTGATGACCCCACCGATGGCATCGGATCCATAAATGGTGGCGCGCGCACCGCGGATATATTCGATCCGCTCCACCTGGTTGAGGGGCAGGTTGTTGAGCTCGGTCATCCCGGCGGTCAGAGAGGCGCTGCGCACCCCGTCCACCAGCACCAGGGTCTGGGAAGAGGTGCCACCACGTACCCGCAGCGAGCTGAGCTGGCCGCGGCCGCCGTTGCTGACCACTTCCACGCCGGGCAGGGTCTTGACCACGTCGGTCACGGTCTGGGCTTGCAGGCGATCGATCTCGTCACGGGTCACCACGTTGACGGGAGCCAGCACAGTGGAAGCAGACTGGGCGACACGGGTAGCGGTCACCACCATGGTGGGATTGACGGGGATGGTCAGTTGTTGGGCAAAGGCCGCCGTTGGCAACAGGGCAGCCGCCAATAATGTCTTGGACATGAGAGATCCTTAAGTTCGCGTAAGCATCTACTTCGTGGCCGGTTTCTCTCGGCCCGAAATACGAACTTTGGCAGGTCTTCGGGCTTGGGGGCTGATGGCCTACGGCGACGGCTTCCCACCTGACGGCAGTGCCCTGATGTCGCTTCGTTCCCCCTTACCGCTGCGCGCCAGCTCCGGATTCTCACCGGATTCCCTTTTAAGCATGATGCGCCAAAGCGGGGGGATTATAGGCAGAGCCGTCTTGGATGTATAGCCATCTGGATTTCTAATGTCGTTTTTACCCAAAGTCGGTGCCAAGTGGCGCAGATCCTCGCCCCCTCTCGTACCTTGAGGCTCGTTGACCGTCATTCGAGCGGGTCAAACACAAGAAATGTTGAGCCAGATCCCACGGCTTTTTGGTAACATGCGGCAAACGTTTGACATCCGAGGAAGCCGTAATGACGACCCCCCCAATGATCGGCCTGGTAATGGGCTCTGACTCCGATTGGCCCGTGATGCAAGCGGCCGCCCGCATCCTCAAGGAGCACGGCGTGCCCTATGAAGCGCGTGTCGTCTCCGCCCATCGCACCCCGGATCTGCTGTTCGAATATGCCGCCAGTGCCCGCGAACGCGGTCTGCGCGCCATCATCGCCGGGGCTGGCGGGGCCGCCCACCTGCCGGGCATGCTGGCCGCCAAGACCACGGTGCCTGTGCTCGGTGTGCCCATCCCAACCCGTCAGCTCAAGGGGATGGACTCCCTGCTCTCCATAGTGCAGATGCCCAAAGGGGTGCCGGTCGCCACCTTCGCCATCGGCGAGGCGGGTGCCGCCAACGCCGGTCTGTTTGCCGTCTCCCTGCTGTCGGTTGCCCAGGATGGCGACGCCCCTCGTTATCACCAGCAGCTCGACAGCTTCCGCGCCAACGAGCGCGATCGGGTGCTGGCCCTGCAACTGGAGGACCCGGCATGATACTGCCCCCCGCTACCCTCGGCATGCTAGGGGGCGGCCAGCTCGGCCGCTATTTCGTGATGTCGGCCCATCGCCTCGGTTATCAGGTGATAGTGCTGGATCAGGATCCCGCCAGCATCGCCGGCGCTGCGGCCGACGCCCAGATAGTGGCGGCCTATGACGACGCCGAGGCACTGGCCGAGCTGGCTCGTCGTTGTGATGCCGTCACCTGCGAGTTCGAAAACGTGCCGGCCGCCTCCCTGGCCCTGCTGGAGCAGCACCTGCCGGTGCGCCCGGCCGCCAGCGCGGTGCGTGTCTGTCAGGATCGCCGGGAAGAGAAGGCCTTCCTCACCAGGGCCGGGGTGCCGGTCGCCCCGAACCTGACCCTGCTGCCGGGCGAGCCGCTGCCGGCCCTGCCCAGCGACCTCTTCCCCGCCATTCTCAAGACAGCCCGCGAAGGCTACGACGGCAAGGGACAGTGGACAATCCACAATGCGGGCGAATTGCCAGCGGCCCTGGCCGCCAGCGGCGTGCCCTGCGTGCTGGAGAAGCGCCTGCCGCTGGAGGGGGAGTTTGCCCTGACGCTCGCGCGCAGCCCGAGCGGCGCCATCAGCGCCCTGCCCCTGGTGCAGAATTGGCACAGCGGCGGCATCCTGGATCAGACCCGCTCCCCGGCCAAGGTGCCGGCCCTGGAGGCGGAGGCCCAGCGCATCGCCGAGCACATCATCGCTGCCCTCGACTACGTGGGGGTGCTGACGGTGGAGTTCTTCCTGGTCGGCGGCGCGCTGCTGGTCAACGAGATGGCGCCCCGTCCCCACAACTCGGGCCACCCCAGCATCGACAACGCCGGCTGCAGCCAGTTCGAGCTGCAGGTGCGCGCCCTGTGCGATCTGCCCCTGCCGGCACAGGCTGAGGTTCAACCCGCCATCCTGCTCAACCTGCTCGGTGATCTGTGGCAAGACGGTACGCCGGACTGGGCCGGCGCCCTGGCCCTGCCCGGCGTGCACCTGCACCTCTATGGCAAGGGCGACGCCCGCCCCGGACGCAAGATGGGCCATGTCACCGTCACCGGCCGCAACTGGCCGACGGTCGAGGCCACCGCCAGCCAGCTGCGCACCCTGTTGGGACTGCCGCCGCGCTAAGCGTCGCTGGTACCAACGAAAAGACCCGGGCCAAGGCCCGGGTCTTCTTTTTTACCGCAGTGGGGACCAGGTCAGCCCCGATCCGCCGCCACCGCAACGGGGGCCGGCAGCCGTATGGTGAGAGAGAGCACCAGGGCCACCACCAGCAACACCAGAATGAGGTTGAAGGTCGCCATGAAGCCGCCAAACAGGGAAGCCACGATGGAGCCTATGATGCTGCCCAGGCCAAAGCCCAGATAGATGACGCCGTAGTTCTTGGTCAGGTTGTTGAGCCCGAAGAAGTCGCTCACCAGGGAGGGGTAGACGGTGATGGTGCCGCCGAAGCTGAAGGCCACACAGGCCACCGCCACGAAGAACAGGTTGGCATTGAGCGGCACGAACAGCAGCAGAACCATACCCGCCAGGGTAATCAGCTGGGCGATGGTGATGACCCGGATGCGGGACATCTTGTCGGAGAGAATGCCCAGCACCAGACGACCACCCAGGTTGGCCATGGCGATGATGGCGACGGCGTTGGCGGCGACCACGGCAGGCAAACCCACCATCTTCTCGCCGATGTCCTTGGCCACCCCGATGACGTAGAGGCCGCTCATGCAGGCAGTGAGGAACATCAGCGCCAGCATCCAGTACTGCGGCTTGCGCATCGCCTCAGCCAGGGTGAAGTCGCGGCTCTCGGTCTGCTGCAGGGAGGCAGCCTGCTGGGGCGCATCCTTCATCAGCATGCCGCCCACCAGCACCATGGACATGGCAATCAGCCCCCACAGCTGGAAGGTGGTCTCAAGGCCGGAGCTGGAGAGCAGCAGCAGGTTGATGTACTTGAAGCCGAGACTGCCGAGACCATAGGCCCCGATGGAGCAGGCGGAGATCAGCCCTTTGCGCTCCGGGAACCACTTCACGCAGTTGGAGAGGGTCATCAGGTAACCGGTCCCGTCGGCGAAGCCCACCAGAATGCCGGCGCAGAGATAGAGCATGGCCAGATTGCTGGCGTGAGCGGTGAGGAAGAAGCCGATGCCGAGCAGCGCGCCGGCCCCCAGGGTGACATTGCGCACCCCGAACCGCTCCTGCAGCTTGCCTGCCAGGGAGGAGGCCACCGCCAGGGAGAGGCTGAGCAGACCGAAGGCAAACGCCACCTGACTGACCGGCTCGTCCAGCTTGTCGGAGAGCTGGGCGTTGAACAGGCTCCAGGTGTAGACGGAGCCCAGCGCAAACTGGGTGATGATGGTACCGATCAGGGTCAGATACCGGGTGCGATTCATCTCTTTAGTCATGATGCGTCTCGGGGAATGGCCATAAGGAAATTGAGGCCACTATAGGCAAGACGCAGCTCGCGCCGATCGATTAAGGCATGAAATGCAGATCGGCGGGCATGAATGACAATCAGAGGCGCATCAGCTGACGGAACGCCTTGATGTTGCTGCGGCTGACCGGCACCTCGAACGGCAGATCATGGAGCCGGATGAGATAGGTGCTGTTGAACCAGGGCACTATCTCGCGGATCTTGTTGATGTTGACGCAGTAGGAGCGGTGGCAGCGGAAGAAACCCTCCGCCGGCAACCGGCTGACAAACTCGCTGAGGGCCATGGTCATCACATAACGATCGGTGCGGGTATAGACATAGGTGAGCTTCTCGTCCGCTTCCGCATAGTAAATCTGCTCGCAGGGGGTGACGATGATGCGCTCCCCCTTCACCAGATTGACGGTGCGATTGTGCGGCGTGCCCGGCTCGCTCCCCTGCCCCACCTGCGACTTGCCTGCATGTTCGAGCTTTTGCAGCAGATTGATGATGCGCGGCTCGTTGTAGGGCTTGAGGATATAGTCGAACGCCTCCAGCTCGAACGCCTCCACCGCGAACTCCTTGTAGGCGGTGACGAACACGATGTGGGGCGGATGGCTCGACTTGTGCAGGTTCTTGGCCAGCAGCAGGCCATCGATGGAGGGGATCTGGATATCCAGGAACACCACGTCCACCTCGTGATCCTGCAGGTATTTGAAGGCCTCCAGCCCATCCTCGAAGCTCGCCACTATCTCGATCTGGCTGTGCTGGTTCACCAGATAGATCAGCTCCTCCCGAGCCAGATATTCGTCTTCCACTATGATGGCTTTCAGCATGGCATTGCCCCCTGAGGGAGCGCAGGAGAGGCCAGCTCCTCCCGTATCAAACATTCATCTTCGACAATAATGGCTGTCAGCATGACAACACCTCTCGCAGCACATCCTTATCCTCAACCATGATGGCCCTCAACATGGCATCGCCTCCTGATCCGGCAGATAGAAACAGACTTCGGTACCCGGCTCCAGCCGCTTGAGGTGCAGGCCGTCACCGTACAGCAGCTTGACCCGCTGATGCACGTTCATCAGGCCTATGCTGCGGCTCTCCACCCGGCCGGCGGCCACCCCGTCAATCACCGCCTGGCTGATACCGTAGCCGGTGTCCCGCACCGCCACCCGGATACCGCCCGCCAGCTGTTTCACCTCTATAGTGACCCGGCCCGGGGCGCTGCGGGGCTGGATGCCGTGCAGGATGGCGTTTTCCACCAGGGGCTGCAACAGCAGGCTCGGCACCTGAATGTGCACATCGTCCACCTCGAACACCACCTCCAGCTTGTCGCCGAAGCGTGCCTGCTCGATGGCCACGTAGTCACGCACCTGCTGCAGCTCCTCCTGAATATCGATGAGCTCATCCCCTTTGTTGAGGTTGTAGCGCAGGTAGTCCGCCAGATTGGCGATGAGCTGGCGCGCCTGCTGGGGCCGGATGCGGATCAGCGACGAGATGGCGTTGAGGGCATTGAACAGGAAGTGCGGGTTGATCTTGCTCTGCAGGGCGGTGAACTCCGCCTTGCGGGTCATCTCTTTGAGTTGCTCGATGCGCGACACCTCCATCTGGGTGGAGATGAGCTGGGAGAGGCCCACCGCCATCTCCCGCAGCGAGCTGGTGATGCTGTGGGTGCGGCGGTAGTAGATCTTGAGGGTGCCGCTCACCGAGCCGTTTTCCCGCAGCGGAATAATGATGACCGAGTGGAAATCGGAGAGGTGATACTGGCGCAGATCGTTGTTGATGATGATCTGGTCGAGCAGCACCGCCTGCTGAGTCATGCCGCTAATGGCGTGGTGCTCGTCCAGCTCGTAGTAATCCTTGCCGACCCCCACGTAGGCCAGCACGTCACGGGTATCCGTGATGGCCACCGCATCGGCATGGATCTCGCTCCTGATCACGCCGCACACCTGACCGAGGGAGTGGCGATCAACCTTCTGGAAGAAGGGCAGCGTCTGGTTCGCTATGTCCAGCGCCAGCTTGGCCTGCTTGGCGGCAATCAGCTCCTTCTCGTCATCCAGATCCTGCACCAGCTTGATGATGAGGCCGATACAGAGCGCCCCAGCGATCATGGGATAGGCGATGTGGCTGACGATTTCCACCCCCACCTCATGGGGTTCGGTCAGCAGCCAGATCAGCAACATGGTCAGCCCCTCACACAGCATGCCCGCCAATATGCCATAGAGCCAGAGCCGCGACTTGCGGCAGCGCAGGTGCAACCAGGTTGCCAGCAGACCGGCGATGATGCTGGCGATGAGACAAGGGATCGAGGTGTGACCATCCATGTCGATGAGGTAACGGTGCAGGCCTGAGATGACCCCGGCCGGAATGCCGACCCAGGGGCCGAACAGGATGCCGCCCGAGATGATGGCGATGATCCGCACATTGATCAGCGCCCCTTCCACCGGAATGCCGGTATAGGTGCTGAACACCGCAAACAGGCAGAAGATGGAAGCCACCAGCACCAGCTCCGCCGGGGTGTGATCCCGCTTCTGGAACAGTCGCTGGAACGGCCGGGTGCGGGTCAGGAGAAAGAGCGTCATCAGCATCAGCGCCGCCCGCTCAAACACCGCCAACAACATCATCTGATTTTCGAGCATGGGGCCTCCGGCCTATGGCCACGAGGGGCACACTATAGAAGGAATCTGGCCATGGACGGCTGACCCCGATCAAATCAGGGACATGAGACCACAACGGCAGGATTGAAAAGAGAGGGACCCTCTCATCGGGCCCCAGTGTACCGCAGGCAGGTACCAGAGAGGCATCGGGCTGCCATATTCAGCCCGATGGAGAAGGCAAGGACGGCATCAGGACGACAGGGTCGCCAGCCTGGCGGCGAAGCCCATGAAAAACAGGCCGATCAGGCCATTGCCCAACCGGGCAAGCCCCTGTTTACGTCGAAAGAAGCGGGCAACCAGAGTGCCGCCGAAGATCAGCAGGGTGAGATAGACGAAGCTCATGGCTTCCAGCATGCCCGCCAGCACTAGGTAGGAGATCCAGGTGTGGGCATAGCTGAAGTCGATGAACTGCACGAAGAAGGAGACGTAGAAGAGGATCGCCTTGGGGTTGGTGAGGCTCAAGGTGAGTGCCTTGGAGAAATAACGCTCCCCCAGCTCGACCGCAGACTCCTGCCCTTCACGCCGGGCAATGAAGTTGGCATGGAGGATCTTCACCCCCAGATAGAGCAGGTAGATGGCGCCGAGGTAACGCACCAGGGTAAACAGCAGGGGGGTGGTACGAATGAGGGAAGCAATCCCCAGGTAGGCGCAGAAGATGAGGATGGCATCGCCGACAAAGACGCCGAGGGCGGCGCGATAGCCCGGTCCTATGCCCCGTACGGTGGCGGTACGCAGCACATAAATGGAGTTGGGTCCCGGCGCAATGATGATGAAGAAGAGTCCCACCAGATAGGTCCAGACGTTGATGACTCCCAGGCTTTCGAACATGTTCCCTCCATGGCGGGCGATGGGCCGGATAGCGGCAGCAGGCTTTCTATACTAATCCGCCCCGCGCCAAGCACAAGATCTGACCTGCCATCCACACACCTTCAGGATGAACGCCTTGCACACCGATCGATAGCCACCCTGGCGTTCGCCCACTTTGGTTATGTCCAGATACACCGGGATAGGGCATGGTAGAGGGAGTATGAAACCGCAGATACCTCACCCATGGACAAGACCTTGATTACCGACACGCCGATCGCCGCGACACCCTCAGCCGACCCCCTGAACACCACCGCGTATCCGGTGATTGCCGCCATCAGCTTCTCGCACCTGTTGAACGACATGATGCAGTCGGTGCTGCTGGCCATCTATCCGTTGTTGAAGCTGGGGCTCGATCTGTCGTTCACCCAGATAGGGCTCATCACCCTTACCTACCAGTTCACGGGCTCGTTGTTGCAGCCGCTGATCGGCCTCTACACCGACCGCAGACCCATGCCGTATTCGCTGCCCCTCGGCATGGGCTTCACCCTGATCGGCTTGCTCTCCCTGTCACAGGCGGGCAGCTTTGGCGCCGTGCTGCTGTCGGCCATGCTGATCGGCATGGGTTCGTCCGTCTTCCACCCGGAATCCTCCCGGGTCGCCCGCATGGCGGCTGGCAACCAGCCAGGTCTGGCCCAATCCCTGTTCCAGATCGGCGGCAACCTCGGCTCGGCCATAGGCCCGCTGCTCGCCGCGCTCATCATAGTGCCGCAGGGACAAGGCAGCGCCGCCTGGTTCTCGCTGTTCGCCCTGGTGGGTGTCATGGTGCTCTGCCTGGTCGGGCGCTGGTCCAGCCATCACGGGGCCAACTTCCACAAGCGGATGAAGGCCCATGCTGGCAGTGGCCTGAGCCGCCGCCAGGTCGGCTGGTCGCTGGCCATCCTCGGTCTGTTGATGTTCTCCAAGTTCTTCTACATGACCAGCCTGAGCAGCTATTACACCTTCTATCTGATGGACAAGTTCAGCCTGTCGCTGGATAGCGCCCAGTTCCATCTGTTTACGTTCCTGTTTGCCGTCGCGGCTGGCACCGTGCTCGGCGGGCCGGTCGGTGACCGCATCGGCCGCAAACGGGTGATCTGGATCTCCATCCTGGGCGTCGCCCCCTTCACCCTGCTGCTGCCCCACGTCGACCTGTTCTGGACTTCGGTGCTCTCGGTGATCATCGGCCTCGTCCTGGCGTCGGCCTTCTCAGCCATCCTGGTCTACGCCCAGGAGCTGGTGCCCGGCAAGGTCGGCACCATCTCCGGCCTCTTCTTCGGCTTCGCCTTCGGCATGGGGGGCATAGGCGCCGCCCTGCTGGGTCAGCTGGCCGATGCGACCAACATAGAGACCGTGTACCAGCTCTGCGCCTACCTGCCGCTCATCGGCCTGCTGACCGCGTTCTTGCCAACCCTTAGAAAGGGATAGTGGGCCGCCCCGCGAGGGATACCGCCTATAAAAAACGCGGCCTGAGCAGGCCGCGTCTGAAGTTGATGAAGGCAAGGGTAGGTCAGCAGTACTGGCCAGCTACCCAGCCGGAAGACCAGGCCCATTGGAAGTTGTAGCCACCAAGCCAGCCGGTCACGTCCACCACCTCGCCGACGAAGTAGAGACCGGGCACCTTGCGCGCCTCCATGGTCTTGGAGGAGAGCTCGTTGGTATCTACCCCCCCCAGGGTCACCTCGGCGGTGCGATAGCCTTCGGTGCCGTTCGGCAGTATCTGCCAATCCCCCAGCAGGGTGGCCACCGCGTCCAGCTCCCGCTCGTTGTACTGGCGCATCGGCTTGCTGACCAGCTGGCCCAGCTCCACCAGCTTGTCGACGAAGCGCTTGGGCAGCTCGCGCCCCAGCACCGTCTTCAGCTCCTGAGCAGGGTGCGCCTGGGCCCAGGCCTTGAGGGCCGCCGGTATATCCAGCTCGGGCAGCAGGTTGATGTGGATCTTCTCCCCCGCCAGCCAGAAGGAGGAGATCTGCAGGATGGCGGGGCCCGAGAGGCCGCGGTGGGTGAACAGCATGGCCTCCTTGAAGCGGGTGCCATCCTCGGCGGTCACCGCCACCGGCAGGCTGACCCCGGCGAGATCGGCGAAGGCTTCTTTCTGTTCCTGATGCAGGGTGAAGGGCACCAGACCGGCGCGGGTGGGCAGCACTGTGAGGCCGAACTGCTCCGCCAGCTTGAAACCGTAGGGAGTGGCGCCGAGCTTGGGCATGGAGAGGCCGCCGGTGGCTACCACCAGGGAGTGGCAACGGATCTCGCCCTTGCTGGTGTCGAGCAGGAAGCCGTCATCCGTCTTGTTGACGGAGAGGATCTCGGTCTGGCACTGCAGGGTCACCCCGGCCCAGTCACACTCGGTGAGCAGCACCTCGACTATCTCCTTGGCGTTCTCGTCACAGAACAGCTGGCCCAGGGTCTTCTCGTGATAATTCACCCCATGCCTGTCCACCAGATCGATGAAGTCCTGCTGGGTGTAGCGCGCCAGCGCCGACTTGCAGAAGTGCGGATTGCCCGAGAGGAAGGCGTGGGGACCAGCCTGATGGTTGGTGAAGTTGCAGCGACCGCCGCCGCTGATGAGGATCTTGCGCCCCGGTTTCTTGGCGTTGTCCAGCAGCAGCACGGATCGCCCCCGATAACCGGCCTGGGCCGCACACATCAAGCCGGCCGCCCCGGCTCCGATCACCACCACATCCACCTGCTTCATCGTCACTCACCCATTAAAAGAAAAACGGCCCCTGCCAAGGGACCGTCATCGCATCCGGCAGAAACCACAGCGGCGGTTTCATGGCTGCATCAATCGAAAACGGCCCACGAGGGGGGCCGTATTGTACTGGCTGAACACTAAGTGTCCACGACTATCAGGCGTTGCCGTCCATGATGCTGGCAGGGGCGCCCTTGGCCAGCTCGGCCAGCTCCTTGTCGATGAAGTAGAGACCCTTGCCATCCTCGCCCACCAGCGACAGACGATCGACGATGCTCTTGAACAGCTTCTCCTCTTCGTGCTGCTCGGCCACGTACCACTGCAGGAAGTTGAAGGTGGAGTAGTCCTGGGTGGTGAATGCCACATGGGCCAGGCCGTTGATGCACTTGGTGATGTGGAACTCGTGCTCCAGGGTGGTGCGGAAGATGTCCCCCAGCGAGTTGAACTCGTGGGGAGGCGCATCGATGGCACCCAGCAGCGGCATGCCACCGGTTTCGCTCACGTAGGTGAACAGGCGCTCCATGTGCTGGCGCTCCTCGGCGGCGTGCTTGCGCAGGAAGGTAGCGGCCCCTTCGAAGCCCTTGTCCTCGCACCAGGCGCTCATCTGCAGGTAGAGATTGGAGGAATAGAATTCAAGATTAATCTGCTCGTTCAACTTCTCGATCATGGCTTTGGCCAACATGATGATTCTCCACTGTGATTTGGTCACGATTGTCGCCACTGTTGCAGTCTGACGCAACCAGATACGACGGCCAGCACTCGCAGTTGTGACCCGGACGCATCTCATCCTGTCACCCATACGGTTATAGAGAAGCAAAGAAACATGGTGTAGGTAGCGTCAGCCATTATGATGGCGCCAGTGGTCGGGGAAAGGATTCAATGAAATTCATTATGGCACTGGCGCTGCTCTGGATAACCCAGTTGCATGCCACTCCCTCCTTGCTGGAAGAGGCAGAATTGCAGGCGGCGCGCGATCCCGTCGGCTACCTGCAACGCCTCGACGCCAGCCCGCAGCAAAACATGGAGCTGTTCTACGCCAGAGCCCTGGCCCAGGCCGCGCTGGGCCGTTACCAGCAGGCCCTGCTGGACAACGCCCGCGCCCGCGGGCTGGCCAGTGCCCAGCAGGAGCTCCGGCGCCTGCTCGACTTCAGATTGCAGCAGATTGCCCTGACCCTGGATACCGAGGCCCCCGAGCAGGCCCTCCACCTGCTGACCCAGCTCAGGCCGGCCGTCCTGGGCCATGCCCAGCAGGAGTCCGAATGGCATGCCCTCAATGGCCTCGCACTCTACCGTACCCAGCAGCTGAAGGAGGCGATCGCCGAGCTCAAGACCGCCTTCCAGCTCAAGCAGAAAGGGCCAAGAAGCGCCCTCGCCACCCTGCAGCGTGCCCGCCTGCTGATGACCCTTGGCAACCTCTATGCCGATCTCAGCCTCCACCGGGAGGCCGAGAGCTACTATCAGGATGCCCTCGGGCAGATGGTGCGACTGAACGAGCCCAACAGCCAGGTCATCATCCGTGCCAACATGGCGCGGCTCTACATCGACATGGCACGCCCCGATCGGGCGCGCGAGCTGCTCGATGCCCTGCTGGCCACCCCGGGGCTGTCACCGCACTATCGTGCCATCGTGCTCGGCTATCAGGCCATGGTGTTCAATGCACAGCGAGACTGGCACTCGGCCTGGCAGAGTCTGGAAGAGGCGCAGGCCATTTATGAGGGGCTGGGTTACCCTCAGGCGGCCTCCCGGCTGACCGAGATCCGTGCCAGAACGCTGCAGGGACGGGGGGAGACCCAGCTGGCCTTGCAACTGCTGACGACCCAGCCAGGCCCGGTCAGCATAGAGGGCAAGGCGATGCAGGCCAGACTGCTGGCCGATCTGGGGCGCTACTCCGAGGCCTACGGGGTCATGACCCGCTACATGCAGCACTACAAACAGCACTTCAACCAGACCCTGAGCCAGCATGCCGCCGCCTTCCAGGTCGAGATGGACCTGGCCCGCAGCGAGGCCAGCAACCTCGCCTTGCAGCAGGAGAACGAGAACAAGCGCCAGCAACTGTTGTATCAACAGAGCGCCCGTTACTACCAGATGATGCTGGTCATCCTGCTGATCGGTGCCCTGATCCTGCTCGGACTCACCACCCACAGGCTGCACCGCAGCTCGCGCCACCTCTACAAGCTCGCCACCTTCGATCAGCTGACCGGGCTGCCGAATCGGCGCGCCCTGCTGGAGCGGCTGGAACAGCAGTGGCAGCTGGATGCGCCGCTGACCCTGCTCATCATCGACATCGACCATTTCAAGCAGATCAACGACCGCCACGGCCACCAGACCGGCGATCAGGCCATCCGGCAACTGGCCCGGGAACTGAAGAACTGGGCGCCGGATCTGCAACAGGTCGGGCGCTGGGGAGGAGAGGAGTTTCTGGTGGCCATGGCGCAGGATGGCATCACCTGCTGGCGGCTGGCCGAGCAGTTGAGAAACCGGATCGCCTACCTGGCCGCCCCTCACATGACCATCAGCATTGGGGTGGCAGAGCGATCACCGGACGACGACAGCCTCAGCCAGCTGATCCACAGGGCCGACATGGCCATGTACCAGGCCAAGCGTCAGGGACGCAACCAGACCATACTGGCACCGACCTCCAACCAGCCCGTCAGCAACGTCGCCTGAGGCCGGGGCGGGAAGCCATCGTGACTGCTTGATGATCGTGCATCAGACAACAGATGCCAGGGGCGCAACCAGACCATGCTGGCGCCAGGCCCCAACCAACCCGCCGAACTCACCTGCCATGTTGCCTGAGGCAGGTAACGGACTCAGGGCAGCAGCTCGGTCATGGAGGCGACATCCACCGGTGCCCCATAGTCGACGCCCGGCAGCTCGAAGCCGTTGAGCTGCATGAAGTCCTGGCGCAGCCCGGCGAAGTCCCCCAGGGCATGGAAGTTGTCCGGCGTCACCTTGGGCCAGAGCGCCGAGACGGCGGCCTGAATGGCCGGGTCGAGCTCATGGTCATCCATCCGGATCAGCCGGTTGCCGTCGGCCACCACCCCATTGGGCCCGTACATCTTGGTGGCGAACAGCCGCTGCATCTGCTCGATGCAGCCCTCGTGCACGCCCCGCTCCTTCATCACCCCCATCAGCAGGCCGAGGTAGACAGGCAGCACAGGAATATAGGCGCTCGCCTTGGTCACCAACGCCTTGCAGACCGACACCCAGGCGTGACCACCAATCTCCGCCAGCTGCAGGTTGATGGTCTCGGCGGTGGCGTGCAGATGCTCCTTGGCGTAGCCAATGGTGCCATCCCGATAGAGGGGATAGGTGGATTCCGGGCCTATGTAGGAGTAGGCCACCGTCTGGGCGCCGGGTGCGAGGCAATCCGCCTGCTGCAACGCCTGCAGCCAGAGCTGCCAGTCTTCGCCCCCCATCACTGTGACGGTGTCGCGGATCTCCCCCGGAGTGGCAGGCGCCAGGAATTGCTGCACCAGGGCGTCCTGTTCCAGATCCAGCCCCCAGCCGCTGAAGGGCTGGCCCGTGGTCTTGAGCACCGAGCGTACCTGCCGGCCATCCGGCAGCACCCGGATGCCACTGGCCAGGGAGTAGATCACCAGATCCACCTGCCCCAGCTGCTGGCGGATGCAGTCGATGGCCTGCTGACGCATGGCATCGGAGAAAGCATCGCCGATCAGGTTGATGGCAATGCGCCCCTCCTGCTCCGCCGCCTGTCGAAACCAGATGTTGTTGTACCAGCCCGCGCTGCCGAGCCCCTTGTCGGAGGGCCCGCGTTCGAACGAGATGCCCAGAGTATCTGCGCCGGCGCCGAAGGTCAGCGCGATGCGCGACGCCAACCCGAAGCCGGAGGAGACACCCAACACCAGCACCCGCCTGGGCCCGTTGAAGGAGCCCGCCGCCTTGACGCTGGCGATCTGCTGCTGCACGGCGGCACGGCAACCGATGGGGTGGCAGTTGCGGGCGACGCAGCCCTGGATCTGGGGATGAATGATCATGAATGAATCTCCAAGGAATCGATGGAATACGAGGAGCGGCGGCCGCTAGCACATCGATCATCGCCAGCGTCTCCACGGGAATTGGCTAGAGCATAACCAAGAAGCCGGTGATTACCTTGATGTCGGGCGGCATATGGGCAAGAAAAGGGGGCATAAAAACAAGAGGGAGCACAAGGCTCCCCAAAGCGTTATTCAGATGCTTTTTGTTGTGTTGTGTTCATTGCGAAGCACGGGCACATCCTATTCTTCTCCCTGGATCGGGGCAATAGGCCGGTTGTGATCGGCTTCAAACTCCTGTTCAAAATATGTGCGACTCTGTCCCCGAGATGGCAACCGGGGCGTACGGGTTTTCCATGCAAATCCCGAAACTGTGGTGACATCGCCGTTTTAGTTTCAGCGGACATTGGTATAGTGAATCCAGGATCAGTGAGGAGAACTCCCATGAGTGGAACCTATTACAAGCACATACTGGCCGCGATCGACCTGTCGGAAGACAACCGCAAGGTGATCGACAAGGCGGTCGACCGGGCCCGTTCCAATGGCGCCAAGCTGTCGGTGATCCATGTGGACGTGGACCTCAAGGATCTCTACACCGAGATGATCGATATCGACATCGACAACGTGCAGGATCAGGTGATCGCCGAAGCGAAAGAGAAGCTCGAGACCTTCCTGGCCTCGGTGGACTACCCCATCGAGAAGAAGCTGGTGATCTGCGGCGATCTGAGCGAGCGAGTCAACCAGGCAGTCAAGGATTACCAGATAGACCTGCTGGTGTGCGGCCATCGCCAGAGTTTCTGGAGCCTGCTCACCTCCAGCGCCCGCCAGCTGATGAATACCGTGCCCTGCGATCTGCTGGTGGTGCCCTTGCAGAAGTGATTAAACAGGCGTAGCTTTTTTATCCATGAACATCACAGCTTTCAATCACAACAACTGGTTGTGCTGCTTATAAACAGGCGGCACCGCTTTTCTATGTGAAATTCCCAGAAGAAAACACCGTGACCGCCGAGAGGCGGTCATTGTTTTCATCCCTTTGTCGCCTCCCGGCCCACCCCAATCGGAGAGAGTGACATGCACGACCCCGTTATCCTGACCGGCGATCGCCCCACCGGTAAACTGCACATAGGCCACTACGTCGGATCCCTGCGCCAGCGCGTCGAGGCCCAGCACCATTACCGCCAGTTCGTGATGATCGCCGATCTGCAGGCGCTGACCGACAACGGCCACAACCCGGCCAAGGTGACAGATCACGTGCTGGAGGTGATGGCCGACTACCTGGCCGCCGGCCTGGATCCGGCCAAGACCACCTTCTGCCTGCAGAGCGCCCTGCCCGCCCTCGCCGAGCTCACCACCTATTACCTCAACCTGGTCAGCGTCGCCCGGCTGGAGCGCAACCCCACCGTCAAGGCGGAGATCCAGCAGAAAGGGTTCGAGCGCAGCCTGCCGGCCGGTTTTCTGGTCTATCCCGTCAGCCAGGCCGCCGACATCACCGCCTTTCGCGCCACCCATGTGCCGGTCGGCGAGGATCAGCTGCCCATGCTGGAGCAGACCAACGAGATAGTGCGCCGCTTCAACGCCCTGGTAGGAAAAGAGGTGCTGACCGAATGCCAGCCCATCCTGAGCGACACCGGCCGCCTGCCCGGCATCGACGGCAAGGCCAAGATGTCCAAGTCCCTCGGCAACACCATAGAGCTCGGCATGTCGAGCGATGAGGTGAAACAGGCGGTGTTTGCCATGTATACCGACCCCAACCACCTCAAGGTGAGCGATCCGGGCCAGGTCGAAGGGAATACTGTGTTCGCCTATCTGGATGCCTTCCACCCGGACAAGGCGCTGGTAGCCGAGATGAAGGCCCACTACCAGCGCGGCGGGCTCGGCGACATGCGCTGCAAGCAGGTGCTGAACGACTGCCTGCAGACCCTGCTCGCCCCCATGCGGGAGCGGCGTCAGGCGGCCATCGCCGACAAGGAGCAGCTGCTGCGCCTGTTGCAGCAGGGCACCTTGCAAGCCCGCGCCCTCACCGACGAGGTGCTGGCAGAGGTCAAAAGCGCCATGGGGCTGGACTACTTCGCCGGGTTGCGCTGAGTCGGCGCCCCCAGTGCGTCTGCACCGTAACGCTCGAAGGCGAGCCGGTGCAGCAGCCCCTTGAACCAGCCGATCGCCTCGTCGTGGGCGCTGAGCGGGTGGCCCGCCATCAGATAGACGATGGGAATGGCGGGCTCCAGCTGATGCAGCCGCAGCGGGTAGTAGCGGCAGAAGTGGCGCCCGATCATCTCGGGCACCACCACCAGATAGCGGCCGGTCGCCATCAGCTGCGGCACCGCCATAAAGCTCGGTAATCGGACACCCAATTCGCGCTCGACCCCGAAGCGGGCCAGCCAGAGATCCACCATGGCCTGGCTGTGCCCCCAGCTGGAGGTGTGGATGTGGGGGCGGCTCACCAACTCGTCCGGCCCCAGCTCATCGGGCAGCGCGCTGCCAAGCGGTGACAGGCAGACCAGGGGATTGCTGAACCACTCCTCGCGCCACAAGCGAGGGGAGAGATGGTTGGCGCCCGCAAAACCGATCACCAGATCCAGCTCCCCCTTCTCCAGCTCCCGCTCGTAGTCGCTGTCCGCCAGCTCGCACACCTCCAGCCGGCAATGGGGCGCCTGCTGCACCATGCGCTCCACCAGGGTCGGCACCAGACCGTGCTCCACCGAGCCCGGGGTGGCGATGCGAAACACCCGCTGGGCGCTGGCGGGATCGAATCCCTTGGCCTGGCGCAAGCCCTGCTCCAGCATGGCCAGCGCCTGGCGTACCGGTCCGGCCAGCGCCTTGGCCCGCTCGGTCGGCATCATCTCGCGCCGGCTCATGACAAACAGGGGGTCATCCAGCGCTGTACGCAACCGCCCCAGCGCATGGCTGACGGTGGACTGGGAGAGGTGCAGCCGCTCGGCGGCACGGGTGACGTTGCGCTCCTGCATCAGCATGTCGAACACATTGAGCAGGTTGAGGTCGAGGCGGGAAAGGGGGATTTCCATCGATATTGGCCATAGTTGAATGACGACAATTCATTTTTGGCATAGTAGCAGATTGCATAGAATGCGCGGGCGAATTACACGGAGATTAAAATGCGTAGCTATCTGTTGTTGCTGGCGATTGGCCTGTTGTGGGGCTCCCAGTTCATTTTCATGCATCAAGCCGTCACCGAACTGCCCCCCATCATGGTGGCGGCCGGTCGTGCCCTGTGCGGCAGCCTGACCCTGGGTCTGCTTTGCCTGTTCATGCGCCTCAAGAGCGAGCACACCCCCTGGCGCACCTATATGTTGATCGCCCTGCTCGATGCCACCATCCCCTTCATCATGGTGGCCTGGGGTCAGCAGTATGTGGACAGCGCCATCGCCGCCGTGGTCATGGGTTGTATCCCCTTTGTGACCATTCTGGCTGCACCCCTGTTTATTTCTGGTGAAAGAATCACCAAGGGCGGTCTTCTCTCAGTGGCCATCGGCTTCGTCGGCGTGCTGGTGCTGTTCTGGCCGAAACTGGCCAACGGCATGAACGCCGGTCTGCTCGGTGCCATGGCCATACTGTTTGGCGCCAGCTGCTTCGCCATCGGCCTGCTGATGATCAAGCGCTTCGCCAAGGACCACCCCGTGGTGGTGGCCCGCAACATACTGATCTCCTCGGCCATCCAGCTGCTGCTGGCCGCGCCCTTCGTCACCGATCTGAGCGCGCTCACCCTGCCAAGCCAGCAGGCCATCGGCGCCGTGACCGTGCTCGGGGTGTTCTGTACTGGTCTGGTCTACTTCCTCTACATGGCGCTGATCCAGAAGGCGGGCCCGACGTTCGCCTCCTTCAGCAACTACCTGGTGCCGCTGTTCGGCGTCATGCTGGGCGCCTTGTTCCTCGGCGAACAGGTGCATTCCACCACGGCCGTGGCACTGGCGCTGATCCTGGGATCGGTCGCCCTGAACCAGTGGGCCCAGCAGCGCCGTACTCGTCGGGAGGCCAGCCTATGTCAGGCATCCTGACCACCCTGTGCGGCGGTCTGGTGCTGATAGCTGGCTGGCAGTATCGCCACCGGCTGGCCGGACTGCTCGGCCTGCTGATGCTGACCCTGCCCTGGTTCTTCGACAGCAAGCTGCAGGCCATGCTGAGCTATGCCCTGAATGCCTGAATGCCATCTCTAATGTGTGACGAGAGTATATCTCTCCTGTTTTTGGGACCGTTTTTAAAAAAACCTCCGATTTGTCCCCGCTACCGGCGCTCTGCGCCGGTTTTTTTATGCCGGTTTCCCGCCCTCCGAGCAGTAGCGGTAGCTGAGCCGCTCGTTCTTGCGCGGCCCCGTGATCTGCCAGGCGAGCAGGAAGCCCTCGCCGGTTTCGGTCAGCCCGGCGCTGTAGTGATCCTGGCCGCACAGGTGCGCCTCGGCGGTGAGCCAGCGCCCGTCCCCCTGGGGCAACAGCTCGAACAGCAGCACCGGCGCCTGGTGGCGCAGGTGGGAGAGGCTAATCCCCCGCTCGCCGCGCCGCCACCAGAAGCTGTTGTGCATGGCGAGCACCCGGCCATGGGGCGTGGTATAGCGCCCCTGCTCCGTAAACAGCCAGCCCCCCTGATGATCGGTCACCCGCACCTCCCCCTCCCCACGGCCGTTCCAGTCGGTCGCGGAGCCCGCTCCGTTGCTCGCCTCGAAGGCAAAAGCGCCGATCTGTGGCAACTGTTCCCATAAACGCTGGATCGCGCTTTCCAACTCGGCCATCATAGCGCCCTCCAAATTGACAACTGACGACAATTCAATCACATGAACTACTTGATAGGGGTTACCCTGCTCTGGTCCTTCTCCTTCAGCCTGATCGGGGTCTACCTCGCCGGCCAGGTGGACGCCTACTTCTCGGTGTTGACCCGCATCGCCCTCGCCAGCCTGGTGTTCCTGCCCTTCCTGCGCCGCCGCTGGCTGCGCCCCGATCTGGTGGTCAAGCTGATGGCACTCGGCGCCATCCAGCTCGGCATCATGTATCTGTTCTATTACCACTCCTTCCTGCTGCTGACGGTGCCGGAAGTGCTGGTGTTCACCATCTTCACCCCCATCTACGTCACCCTGATCCACGATCTGCTGGAAGGGCGCTTCAAGCCGACCTACCTGTGGGGGGCGCTGCTGGCGGTGCTGGGGGCGGCCGTCATCCGCTTCGACGGCCTGACCGAGAGCTATGTGATGGGATTCCTGGTGGTGCAGGGAGCCAACCTCTGCTTCGCCCTGGGCCAGGTGGGCTACAAGGTGCTGCTGGCGCGAGAGGCGCAGCAGCCACCCCAGCTGGCGGTGTTCGGCTGCTTCTATCTGGGGGCCCTGGTGATCGCCCTGCCCGCCTGGTGGCTGCTGGGCCAACCGCAATACCCGACGAGTGGATTGCAGTGGGGCATACTGCTCTGGCTGGGGGTGGGGGCATCCGGACTCGGCTACTTCCTGTGGAACAAGGGAGCCACCCTGGTGAGCAGCGGCGTGCTGGCCATCATGAACAACGCCCTGATCCCGGCCGGTCTGCTGGTCAATCTGGTGCTCTGGGGCAAGGATACGGATCTGTTCAGGCTCAGCGTCGGTGCCCTGCTGATGCTGGCCTCCCTCTGGATCTGCCAGCGTCAGCCGGCGCATAGCGCGGACTGACGAACCACCAGGCCTGCGGGTACAGGCCTCCTTTGACCCACAGGCGTCAGCGGGTGAGTGAGCACTGACTAAAAATCAGCCAACCACAGTGTTGCGTTCCCGTCTGGCCTGGCCGTGGCAGGAGGCCAGCCGGGCCAGCAGGTGATCGAGCTGCTCGGCGTTCTGGCTCTGCACCAGGCCTATGCTGACGGTCACCGGCCGCTCGGGCAACAGGCTGGCATCGGCGATCTCGAGACGCAACCGTTCGGCAATCTCGAGACCGCTCAGCCGATCGGTCTGGGACAGCATCAGGATGAAACCGTCCTCATCCCAGCGGGCGAAGGGATCTTCCCGCCGCAATTCGCGGCGCACTATGCGGGCCAGCTTGGCCAGCATGGCGTCGCAGGCGGCCTCGCCAAACAGCTGCAATATCTTGCTGCGGTGATCCACGGTGAACTGCAGCAGACAGAAGCTGCCGCTCTCGCTTGCCAGCCGCTCGTCCAGCAGCGACTCGAAGTGACTGCGGCTCTCGAGCCCGGTGAGGGGGTCGGTGTCGTGGCGATCGTCCAGCTGGGGCATGGCCGCGTCCAGATGGCGCACCACCCCCAGCAGCTGGCCCCCTTCGTCACGACGCACCCGCTCTTCCAGCCGGATGTAGTGACCCTGATGGTGCAGGATGCGGTACTCGAGCCGCAACCCGCTGCTGCGCCCCTCCCGACAGGCGTCGATGGCCTCCCTCAGGCGGGGTCCGTCATCCGGGTGCACCCGGGCCAGCCAGCCGAGGTCATCCAGCTCCTTCCCCGCCAGCCCCAGCAGTTGCAGGCAGGAGGGATCACGCCTCAGGCCCTGTTCGGCCGACCAGGTCCAGATCCCGGCCTCCAGCATCGCCATGGCTTCAGCCTTCAGCGTCATCTCAAGCGGGGTAATGACCTCAACCCCGGGAGTCTCATACCTTTCCATCACGCGCCTCGAAACCGGATCTGACTGTCTGCCCAGACAGCAACACTCAATAAGTAACATTGGCGATTGCGCCGAGCAACAGCGTCAACTCGCTTTCCCAGGTGCCCTTTCATCCGCCCCAACCACGCCCTCAGCCCATCTTGCCTTGATAGCCCGCCATCAGGGCCTGCCAGTTCTCTGGCACGAAATGGAAGCTGGTATGCAGCTGGGACTCTTTGCTGAAGGAGCGCTGCAGCCGCTCCAGATTGGCCTGCTGCCAGTTGCCGGGGGAGCGGATAGCCCCCTTGTCGAAATCGATCACCCATACCTTGCCCTCCTTGTCGAGCAGCAGGTTGTGACTGTTGAGATCCGCATGATAGACCCCGGCCTCGTGCAGCCGACGCACCGTCAGACCCACCTTGTGCCACACCTCGTCGGCGAGCGGCCCCTGCTTGAGCAGGGCCACCAGATCCTTGGCACCGCGAATACGCTCGATCAGGATGTCGGCGCGATAGAAGGGCCCCTGCTTGACCATGCGGGCCGCGAATGGCCGTGGCACCGGCAGCCCCTGTTCGCTCAACTGGGCCAGCAGACGATATTCGGCCATGGCGCGGCTCGATTCGACCCCTTCGAACCAGAAGCGATCCCGTACCAGCTTGCCCACCATGCCACCGCGATAATAGTGACGCAGCACCAGGTGGCGCGACTCATCCTTGACGAACCAGGTCACTCCGCGGCCTATGGCGGAGCCCACCACCTGCCGATGGGTCTGCCACCAGGCCGGATCGAACAACGCGGGGGAAGGGTCGCGGAAGGCGCCTTCGGCATACCAGCAGATCTGGTTGTGGGCGGTCTGTGTCAGCATCATGAGTATTCCGGTCGATAGTGGGGCGCAATGCATCCCGTCATGGGGACTGTGCCGGTCGGGCAGCTGGCGCAATTTTACAATCCACAAGGGAGTTTGCATAATGCCATCCATCCATTTTGCCACCGTTGCGCCACATCATGCTGCTGTTCCAAACGCCGCCCTCCTCCATCTGCATCCTGCGGCTCTCCGCCATCGGGGATTGCTGCCATGCGCTGGCGCTGGTGCGCGTCATCCAGCGGGCCTGGCCAGAGACTCGCATCACCTGGGTAACCGGCAAGATAGAGGCGACACTGTTTGCCGATCTGCCAGGGGTCGAGGTGATCCCCTTCGACAAGAGCAAGGGCTGGCGTGGCTACCGTGATCTCTGGCGCACCCTCAAGGGGCGCAAATTCGATGCCCTGCTCCACCTGCAGGCGGCTCTGCGTGCCAGCATCGCCACCCTGGGCATCAGGGCCAGGATCAAACTCGGGTTCGACAAGGCGCGGGCCAACGACGGCCAGTGGCTGTTCACCAACCATCAAGTGCCTTCCCCCGCCTCCCCCCATGTGCTGGATGGTTTCCTCGCCTTCGCCAAAGAGCTGGGCATCCAGGATCTGACCCCGGACTGGCAACTGCCCATCAGCGCCGAGCATCAGGCGTGGGCAAAGGAGAAGATTGGCGGCAAACCGACCCTGCTCATCTGCGCCGCCGCCAGCAAGGCGTTCAAGAACTGGACCGCCGAAGGCTATGCCGCTCTGGCGGATCACGCCGCCAGCAAGGGGTTTCAGGTCTATCTCTGCGGCGGGCCGGCCAGGCTGGAGCGGGATCTGGCTGCCGACATCCAGCGCCTGAGCCGGAGCAAGCCAGTGGATCTGGTGGGGCAGACCAACCTCAAGCAACTGCTGGCACTCATCAAGGAAGCCAGCCTGGTGCTGGCCCCCGATACCGGCCCCACCCACATGGCGACCCTGACGGGCACGCCGGTGATCGGCCTTTACGCCCATCACAACCCGGATCGCACCGGCCCCTATCTGTGCCGCGCACATGCGGTCAGCGTCTACCAGGAGTTGATCGAGCAAGAGACTGGCAAGCCACTGGCGGCACTCGACTGGCGTACCCGTCTCAAGGATCCGGACGCCATGCGCAAGATAACCAGCGAACGTGTCATCGCCGCCTTCGATAGGCTCTGTGCCGAGCGCCAGCTGCCGGGCTGAGGGGCAACTCGGAAATTCCGAGCCCTGAGGCAGGGATAATCTGATGGCCCGAGCCGGGTGCCGGGGGCAGAATAGCGGCCGATGTGGGTAACGCTCCCGCAGCAAGCAACGAATACTTTGATCGGCTGGAATATGATTCCGGCCGTTTTTTTATCCGCCCCCATCTGCTAACATTTGCCGCCTTTACAACCCCCTGACTCAAGAATTTCCCGCGTTTTGCGAGCGACTGTCTCCCTTTCGGGCACATGACGGCAGCCTCTGCTACAACCAAAACACGGGTCATCGCTTAAAGGTACAGACATGGCGCAACAAGGCACTCTCTATATCATCTCCTCCCCGAGCGGGGCCGGTAAGTCCAGCCTGCTCAATGCCTTGCTGACCCAGCACAACGACGCCGGCAAGATGCAGCTCTCCGTCTCCCACACCACCCGCGCCACCCGCCCCGGCGAGGAGCACGGAGTGCACTACCACTTCGTGCAGGTGGAAGAGTTCAAGGCGTTGATCGAGCGCGGCGATTTTCTGGAGTGGGCAGAGGTGTTCGGCAACTACTACGGCACCTCCCGCGCCGCCATCGAGGCCTGCCTGGCCCAAGGCATCGATGTCTTCCTCGACATCGACTGGCAGGGCGCCCGTCAGATCCGCGAGCAGATGCCGACCAAGTCCATCTTCATCCTGCCCCCGAGCCGGGAAGAGCTGGAACGCCGCCTGATCGGCCGCGGCCAGGACAGCAGCGACGTGATCGCCGGCCGGATGGCGAAAGCCATTGCCGAAATGGTGCACTACGACGAGTATGACTATGTCATTATCAATGAAGACTTTGAGCAGGCACTGTTCCAGCTCAGGGCCATCATAGAGTGCCAGCGGCTGGAATTGCGCCAGCAGCAGCAGGCCCAACAAAACTTGCTGCAACAGCTACTGGCAGAATAGGCCAAAAACAAGTAAACTTTTGCGTCATTTTTAAACACTGCTTTTTCAAACACAGAAAGCCCAAACACTGGAGTCCTGCATGGCACGCGTTACTGTAGAAGATGCTGTAAAACAGGTAGGTAACCGTTTTGACCTGGTGCTGGTCGCCGCACGCCGCGCCCGTCAAATCGCGGTACAAGGCAAAGATCCCCTGGTCGACGAAGAGAACGACAAGCCGACCGTGATCGCCCTGCGCGAGATCGAACTGGGTCTGGTCAACAACCAGGTAATGGATACCCAGGACCGCTACGAGCAGCAAGAGCAGGAAGCCGCCGAGCTGGCTGCCGTTGCTGCCATCGCCGAAGGCCGCGGTTAAGTCAGTCATTTCTCATGGTCGGCGCCCGCCCGGGTGCCGACTGTTCTTCCCATTTACAACCGCTCGAAAACCTCGCAAACTCGAGGGCATACCCTCAATTCTACGGATTGTCGTTTCACCGCTGCGGGGACTGTCTTGTATTTATTTGAAAACCTTAAAGAAATAGCCAGTTCCTACCTGCCTTCCGAGCAGGTTGAGAAGCTCAGGCAAGCCTATGTGGTGGCCCGTGACGCTCACCAGGGACAGATGCGTTCCAGCGGCGAGCCTTATATCACCCACCCGGTTGCCGTTGCTCGCATTCTTGGCGACATGCGACTCGATCACGAAACCCTGATGGCTGCCGTGCTGCACGATGTCATCGAAGATACCCCGGTCACCAAAGACGATCTCGCCGAGCTGTTCGGCAACGCCGTTGCAGAGCTGGTCTCCGGCGTCTCCAAGCTCGACAAGCTGAAGTTCCGCGATCGCAAGGAAGCCCAGGCCGAAAACTTCCGCAAGATGGTGATGGCCATGACCCAGGACATCCGGGTCATCCTGATCAAGCTCGCCGACCGTACCCACAACATGCGCACGCTCGGCTCATTGCGGCCGGACAAGCGTCGCCGCATCGCCCGGGAAACCCTCGAGATCTTCGCCCCCATCGCCAACCGCCTCGGTATTCATACCATGAAGAACGAGCTGGAAGAGCTGGGCTTCGAGGCGCTCTATCCGATGCGATCCCGCGTGCTGCGCGAATCGGTGCGCCGCGCCCGCGGCAACCGCCGCGAGATCATCGACTCCATCCAGAGCGAGATTGAGGGTCGCCTGCGGGAGGCCGGTATCGATGCCCAGGTCAGCGGCCGCGAGAAGAACCTGTTCTCCATCTACAACAAGATGGAGAAGAAAGAGCTGCAGTTCCATGAGGTGATGGATATCTACGCCTTCCGCGTCAGGGTGAAGGACATAGATACCTGTTACCGGGTGTTGGGGCAGATGCACAGCCTCTACAAACCGCGTCCCGGTCGCTTCAAGGACTACATCGCCATCCCCAAGAGCAACGGCTACCAGTCTTTGCACACCTCATTGGTGGGGCCGCACGGGGTGCCGGTGGAGGTGCAGATCCGTACCGAGTTCATGGATCAGATGGCCGACAAGGGTGTCGCCGCCCACTGGGCCTACAAGCAGGATGGTGACAGCTCGGGCACCACGGCCCAGATCCGCGCCCAGCGCTGGATGCAGAGCCTGCTGGAGTTGCAACAGAGCGCCGGCAGCTCGTTTGAATTCATCGAGGGGGTCAAGACCGACCTCTTCCCCGACGAGATCTACGTGTTCACCCCGGAGGGCCGCATCATGGAGCTGCCCGCCGGCGCCACCCCGGTGGACTTCGCCTACACGGTGCACACCGACATCGGTCACGCCTGCGTCGGCTCCCGGGTCGACCGCCACCCCTATCCGCTCAGCAGCCCGCTGCATTCCGGTCAGACGGTGGAGATCATCACGGCGCCGGGCGCCCGCCCCAACGCAGCCTGGCTCAACTTCGTGGTGACCACCAAGGCACGCTCCAAGATCCGCCAGTTCCTCAAGAACCTGCGCACCGAAGAGTCGGTGGTGCTGGGTCGTCGTCTGCTCAACCATGCGCTGGGCGCCAAGAACATCGAAGACATTCCCGAGCCGCGCATCAAGCAGGTGCTGGCCGACACCAAGCACGAGAACCTGCAGGGCCTGCTGGCCGACGTGGGACTGGGCAATGCCATGAGCGTCATGGTGGCGCGTCGCATGCTGGGTGACGAGCTGCCCCCGGAAGAACAGCCGAAATCCAGCAGCAAGAAGATGCCCATCAAGGGGGCCGACGGCATGCTGGTCACCTTCGCGAACTGCTGTCGTCCGATCCCCGGGGATGCCATCATCGCCCACATCAGCCCGGGCAAGGGGCTGGTCATTCACCAGGAGTCCTGCCGCAACATCAAGGGTTACAGCCGCGAACCGGACAAGTACCTGCCGGTGCAGTGGGAAGTGGACAAGGAGCAGGAACAGGAATTCCGTACCGGCATCAGCATCGAAATCGTCAACCACCAGGGTGCCCTGGCGGAGCTGGCCAACGTGATTGCTGCCACCGGCGCCAACATCCACGCCATCAGCACAGAAGAGAAGGATGGCCGGGTCTATCTGGTCACCCTGCTCATCACCACCAAGAGCCGCATCCACCTTGCCAACATCATGCGCAAGATCCGGGTGATGCCCAATGTGCTCAGGGTGAGCCGACAGAAAAACTGAACACAGGCGGCGCAAGCCGCCTGCTGCTTTTATAGAGACAAGCCATGACCCCCGAAGGCTTCAAGCTGTTCTCTGACATGCTGGCCCAGCGCCAGCTCGATCTCACTGTCTGCATGCAAGAGATGCGTGCACAAACCTCACAGCATAGAAACTGATATGACCCCTGAACGCTTCAAGCGGATTTCTGACATGCTGGCCCAGCGCCAGCTCGATCTCACTGTCTGCATGGAAGAGGTGCATAAACCTCACAACCTGGCCGCCATCGTGCGCACCGCCGATGCCATCGGCATTCACCGGGTCCACGCCGTCTGGCCCAAGACCTGGATCCACAAGCGCAAGGGCACCGCCCGCGGCAGCCAGAACTGGGTCGACGTCAAGCTGCACCCGGACATCGGCAGTGCCGTGGCCGAACTGAAAGACTCCGGCATGCAGATCCTGGCGACTCACCTCTCGGAGAGCTCGGTGGACTTTCGCACCATCGACTACACCAAGCCGACCGCCATCCTGGTGGGCCAGGAGAAGCACGGCATAGGGGAAGAGGCGCTGGCCCTGGCCGATCACCATATCGTCATTCCCATGGTGGGCATGGTGCAGTCCCTCAACGTCTCGGTGGCCGCCGCCGCCATACTGTACGAAGCCCAGCGCCAGCGCGAGCTGGCCGGCTGCTATCAGCACGGCTGCCCGCTCGACCTGGAGGAGCAGAACAGCATACTGTTCGAGGGGGGTTATCCCATCTATGCCCAGCTCTGCAAAGAGAAAGAGATGCCCTATCCCCAGCTCGGCCCGGCCGGCGAGATCCTGGCGGACGAGGCCTGGTGGCAACGGATGCAGCTGACCCGCAAGGGCTGGGCCGCACAACAGGACGATCCCCTGGATATGGAGTATCCAACCGATGAAGTTTAACGCTCTGCCCCTGCTGGCCCTGACCCTGTTTTCTGCCGGAGCCCTTGCCGTGACCAATCCCTATCAGCTGACCACGGAAGCCGACGTCCCCGCCCTCCATCAACAGACCCTGCCGGATTTCTGGCGCGACCATGCCGCCCCGGGGGAGTTCAAGGGCAAGGACGGGGTGACCATCCGCTATGCCGCCCTGCGCCAGACCAAGGTGGACAGGGCCATACTCCTCGTCAACGGTCGGGTCGAGAGCTACCTCAAGTATCAGGAGCTGGCCTGGGATCTGTGGCGTCAGGGCTACAGCCTCTATCTGATCGACCACCGCGGCCAGGGGCTGTCGGATCGCCTGCTGGCCGACAAGGAGAAAGGCTATGTCGCCGACTTCGACGACTATGTGCTGGATCTGAAGCAGTTCCATGACCAGGTCATACTGGCGGACAAACCCGCCAAGCTGTTCCTGCTGGCCCACTCCATGGGCGGCGCCATCTCGGCCCGCTATCTGGAGCGCTGGCCGGATGATGTCGAGGCGGCCGTGCTCTCCTCCCCCATGATGGGCATCAACCTCGGCGGCCTGCCCAAGTGGCTGGCCCTGGGGCTGGCAGCCACCATGGATACGGTCGGCAGCTGGTGGGGCGAGCCCCCCTATGGCCCGGGCCAGACCGGCTATGTCTCCCATGAATTTGCCGACAACGGCCTGAGCCACAGCGAGTCCCGCTACCAGGCATTCCGCCAGCTCTATGAGCAGCATCCGCAGATCAAGCTGGGTGGGGTGACGGCCCACTGGATCCGCGAGGGCATCAAGGCCGGGGATGCCGCCATCGCGGAGGCAGACAGGATCAATACGCCGCTGCTGCTGATCCAGGCCGGGGAAGACGGCATTGTCGATAACCAGGCCCAGGACAGCTTCTGTGACCGGCTCCAATGTGAAGGGGGCAAGCCGCTGCGGATCGAGGGGGCATGGCACGAGCTGTTCATCGAGGCCGATGCCCAGCGCCTGCCAGCCCTGACCGCGACCCTGGACTTCTTCGCCCGTTTCTAGTGGCCAGTTGCATGACTTGCCAGGGGCGTGGCCAGCGTCCTGCGTCCAGTGTGGCGTCACTTGCCACCCAGGCGCAGTCTGCACCGGCACGGCATCAGACCCCAGGACTGGTTATTTTTTGGATCCCTAAATAAATGGGGTCACACCGGACGCTGGGGTACACTGCCCCGGCGTTCCACTGATGCCGAGGTAATGATGTTCAAGGTAGTTGTGTCCGATCTCGATGGTACCCTGCTCAACGGGCAGCACCAGATCTCCCCCCGCACCCGGGATACCCTGCACCGTCTGGTGGATCAGGGGATCAAGTTCGTGGTGGCCACCGGCCGTCACCATGTGGATGTACGCAGCATCCGCGATGCGCTGGGGCTGGATATCTACCTCATCACCTCCAACGGCGCCGTGGTGCACGACAAGCAGGACTCTCTCGTCTTCAACCAGGCACTGCCGAGCACGGTGGCGGCCGAGCTGATCGCGCTGGAGCGTGACCCCTCCATCCACATCAACGTCTACTACGGCGACGAGTGGCTGGTGGAAGAGGAGATGCCCTGGTTGCTGCAGTTCCATCACGACTCCGGCTTCAGCTATCGCCTGACCGATCTCGCCAGCCACCCGCTGGACAAGATCAACAAGGTCTTCTACATCGGTGAACACGAGAAACTGCTGCAGATAGAGGCAGAGCTCAACCAGCGTTATGGTGATCGGATCAACGTCACCTTCTCCCTGCCGGATTGCCTCGAAGTGATGCACGCCGGGGTACACAAGGGCAATGCCGTGCGTGCCGTGCTGGAGCAGCATGGGCTTGAGATGTCCCAGGCGGTCGCCTTCGGGGATGGCATGAATGACTTCGAGATGCTGAGCATGGTGGGCCGCGGTGTGGTGATGGGCAACGCCCATGATCGCCTCAAGCTTGCCCTGCCGAACCATGATCAAACCCTGAGCTCGGACGAGGATGGCGTCGCCGTTTATCTGGAGCGACTATTCGCCCCCGTTGTCGCCTGATCTCCTCGCCATGAGTGCAAAAGGGTGGTCTATAGACCACCCTTCTTACATTCTTGGTATCCTCACCATATCGAGCTGGGGGGCATCAGACGCTCCAGCAGGCTGCCGGTTGGCGTCCAGGTGAAGCTCTGATTGGCGCCACCGTAGCACTCGGCCAGCCGCAACGGCACGGCGGATCTGTGGCGACGACCGGCCACATCCAGGCACAGTGACACCTGTCGGTTGAACAGATGATCCCCCTGCCACTGCCATTGGTGGCTGTCATTCTCGCACCCTCCCACGACGAGGCCGTCTGTGCCCGTGGCGATCAGGCAGCCCTGCGCCAGCAGCAAGGCTCCCGCATCCCAGATAAACAGCTGGTTGGACCCCTGATCGCAAGGTTGGGTGAGCAGGCGGCCCTGCTCGTTCAGGGCCACGCAGAAGCCACCGTCGGTCACCAGGGTGGCCGGGGGCACCGGTGTGGACCTGGGAGCAGCCCCCAGCAGCAGGTTCTCTGGCCTCGGCGGCAAGGCACAACCGCCGAGCAGCAGTGCCATCAGGGCAAGCAGTCGGATATGAAAGGGCATGAGGTGCATAGGCCTGTGTCTGAGTGGGTCGCGGGTGTCCACTATTCTCGTGGCTCCCGGCCAAGCATAACGAACCCATGGCGAACAGGCGCCTGCAGAAATGTAAGCAGAGGTGACAAAGACATAGATACGCAGAAAAGCAAAAACCCCGCCGAAGCGGGGTTTTCATAATGTGGTCGGTGATAAAGGATTCGAACCTTTGACCCTCTGGTCCCAAACCAGATGCGCTACCGGGCTGCGCTAATCACCGATGGGTATTTCCAAAATACAAAGATGACCATCTGGTCATCCTCGTCATACAGCAAGTATGGTGCGAAGAGAGGGACTCGAACCCTCACACCCGGGGGGCACTAACACCTGAAGCTAGCGCGTCTACCAATTCCGCCACCTTCGCATACCTGACAAGCTGTAAAATGGGGTGGCTGATGGGGCTCGAACCCACGACAACCGGAATCACAATCCGGGACTCTACCAACTGAGCTACAGCCACCACAGCTGTTTTGTTCCACAACAACGCCCGCTTAACCGGCGCACGTTGATGGTGCGCCCGACAGGATTCGAACCTGTGACCTCTGCCTCCGGAGGGCAGCGCTCTATCCAGCTGAGCTACGGGCGCTACGCTGTCGAACGGGGCGCATTATTGATGATGGCGCCCACCTTGTCTACTCTTTTTTTGTCACAAGGAATCAAGCGATTGTTTTTCAATCTCCTTGTGCAGTTTTATACCTATTCTTCACGCTCTCGAGCCAAATCATCTTCACGTGACCCGCTTGTGCATACTCATCTTGCAGTAAACTGACTGGCATCCCTTGACTTGTCCTCTCCTCCACCTAGAATGAATGAACGTTCATTCAGTCACCGAAATCTGATCACCATGGATAAGAAAGAACGCATCTTCGAGGCGGCTCACGAGATCCTCGGCGAGCAGGGCTTCTACGGCCTCTCCATCGCCATGGTTGCCAAGAAAGCCAGGGTCGCGGCCGGGACCATCTATCGCTACTTCAGCGACAAGGATGATCTTGTCCGCCAACTCTACCTGCACACCATTCTCAAGTGTCATCCCCAGATCATGGAGGGGGTGCAAATAGAGGAGGTGTCATATCGTCAGTATCGACGCCTCTGGCTCAATATCGACGCCATCTTCACCAACTATCCCAACGCACTCAAGTGCAAATTGCAGTACGAAAGTTCTCCATTGGGGGCTGAATTGGAGCGGGATCCGGTCATAATGGCGACGTGGGCGCCACTTGAGCGCTTCTTCGAGCAGGGACGCCAGCAGGGACTGTTCATTGATCTCCCCGTCCTGGTGTTGCAGGCATTGAGTCTGGATTGCGTGGCCAACCTGGCACAGCAACGCCGGGTTCACGATTTTGTATTGACGCAAGAACAGCTGGAGACGGTCATCCGAGCCAGCTGGAATGCCATTTTAAACCCTAATCATTCCATCACAGGAGCCTGTTCATGAAAAAGTGGATGGCCATCATGTTGCTGATAGCACTCGCCCTGTTCGGCAGTGTCATCGGCTTCAATATGTTCAAACAGAAGAAGATTGCAGAGTTCATGGCCAATCGACCCGAGCCAGAGTTCCCGGTGACCGCCATGGTGACCAAGGCGCAAGACTGGGTCCCCACCATAGAGGCGATCGGCTTCATCGAGCCGAACCAGGGGGTCACCCTCTCCAGTGAGCTGGCAGGCACCATCGACAAGATCAGCTTCGAATCCGGGGCACAGGTCAAGGCGGATCAACTGCTGCTGAGCCTGGATTCCAGCGTGGAAAAAGCCAACCTGAACTCCTCCCAGGCCAGACTGCCTGCGGCTCGAGCCAAGTTCCAACGCTATCAGAACCTGTACCAGAAAAACTCCATCTCCCGCGATCAACTGGATGATGCCGAAGCGAGCTACCGCTCCCTGGAAGCGGACATCGAGAGCCTGAAGGGCACAATTAACCGCCGCGAAGTCCGCGCCCCCTTCGGTGGTGTCGTGGGTCTGCGCAACGTCTTCCTCGGCCAGTATCTGGAACCCGGTACCGAGATCGTGCGGTTGGAAGACACCAGCGTGATGCGCCTGCGCTTCACCGTGCCCCAGACCGACATCTCCAAGATTTCCCTCGGCCAGACCATCAAGATCAACGTGGATGCCTATCCCCAGACCCAGTTTGACGGTCAGATCACCGCCATCGAGCCAGCGGTCAACTACCAGAGCGGCCTGATCCAGGTACAGGCCAACATCCCGAACAACGGCGGCCAACTGCGCTCCGGCATGTTCGCCCGTGCCAGCATCATTCTGCCCACGGTGAAAGACCAGATAGTGATCCCGCAGTCTGCCATCTCCTTCACCCTGTATGGGGAGAACGTCTATGTCATCCATGAGGCAGACGGCGTGAAACGCGCCAAGCAGGTGGTAGTCAAGGCGGGCGAGCGTCGCGGCAATGATGTCCATGTGTTGTCCGGCATCAAGGCTGGCGATCAAATCGTGCTGTCGGGCCAGGTTCGCCTGAGCAACGATACCAAGGTGCACGTGGTCGACAACGATGCCCTTGCCGTTCCGGCACAAACCCCGATGCTGTAAGCGCGGAGATCTGCGATGCGATTTACTGACATATTCATAAAACGGCCGGTGCTGGCGATCTCGCTCAGCTTCCTGATAGCCCTGCTGGGCTTCCAGGCCATCTTCAAGATGCAGGTGCGGGAATACCCTGAGGTGATCAACACCGTCATCACGGTCAACACCAGCTACTATGGCGCCAGCTCGGATCTGATCCAGGGCTTCATCACCCAGCCGCTGGAGCAGGCGGTCGCGCAAGCCGACAACATCGACTTCATGACCTCCTCCAGCCAGCTGGGCAGCTCCACGGTGACGGCCTACATGAAGCTGAACACCGACCCCAACGCCGCGCTGTCCGACATCCTGGCCAAGGTCAACTCGGTGCGATCCCAGTTGCCCAAAGAGGCGGAAGACCCTTCGGTCACCTCCTCCACGGGTTCCACCACGGCGGTGCTCTACATGGGCTTCACCAGCCCTGAGCTGAACTCCAGCCAGATCACCGACTATCTGGAGCGGGTCATCAAGCCCCAGCTGTTTACCGTAGGCGGGGTGTCCAAGGTGGACCTCTACGGCGGGGTCGAGTTTGCCCTGCGGGTGTGGCTGGATCCGGCCAAGATGGCCGCCTTCGATCTGACCGCCAGCGACGTGATGACGGTGCTCAACAGCAACAACTATCAGTCCGCCACCGGTCAGGCCACCGGCTATTTCACCCTGTTCAACGGCAATGCCGAGACCCAGGTCAGCAATACCGATGAACTCAAGCGCCTGGTCGTAGCGACCCGGGATGGCAAGGTGATCCGCCTCTCCGACATCGCCAAAGTGTCGCTGGAGAAGAGCCACGACATCTATCGCGCCAGCGCCAACGGCCGTGAGGCCGTGGTGCTTGCCATCAATGCCGCGCCGACCGCCAACCCCATCAACATCGCCCACGATGTGCTGGAGCTGCTGCCTAGCCTGAAGAGCAACATGCCGAGCACCATGCAGGTCAACATCCTGTATGACTCCACCATCGCCATCAACGAGTCCATCCACGAGGTCATCAAGACCATACTGGAGGCGGCCGCCATCGTACTGGTGGTGATCACCCTGTTCCTCGGCTCCTTCCGGGCCGTCATCATCCCCATCATCACCATACCGCTGAGTCTCATCGGCGTGGTGATGATGATGGACATGTTCGGTTTCTCCATCAACCTGATGACCCTGCTGGCCATGGTGCTCGCCATCGGCCTGGTGGTGGATGACGCCATCGTGGTGCTGGAGAACGTCGACCGCCACATCAAGGAGGGGGAAGAGCCGTTCCGGGCCGCCATCATAGGTACTCGTGAAATCGCCGTGCCGGTCATCGCCATGACGGTGACCCTGGCTGCGGTGTACGCGCCCATCGCCCTGATGGGGGGCATCACCGGCTCCCTGTTCAAGGAGTTCGCGCTGACCCTGGCGGGGGCGGTGTTCGTCTCCGGCATCATCGCCCTGACCCTGTCACCCATGATGTGCGCCAAGATGCTCAGGGCCAACGAGACCCCGAGCAAGTTCGAGAGCACGGTACATCACCTGCTGGATCGGATGACGGCCCGCTACGACAGCATGCTGCATGCCGTGATGCAAAAGCGCATCGTGGTCATCCTGTTCGCCGTCATCGTGTTCGGCAGCCTGCCGCTGCTGTTCAAGTTCATTCCGAGCGAGCTGGCCCCGTCCGAGGACAAGGGGGTCATGGCCGTGCTGGGGACGGCACCGTCCAATGCCAACCTGGACTACATCGAAAACACCATGGCGGACGTGAACAAGGTCCTGGATGACCAGCCGGAAATCGCCTACTCCCAGGTCTTCTCCGGGGTGTTCAACGCCAACCAGGCCTTCGGCATCGCCTCCATGGTGCCCTGGAGCCAGCGTGAGGCGAGCCAGAAAGAGGTGCTTGATCGGGTGGCCGGCTTGGTGAAGGACATCCCCGGGATGGCCATCACCACCTTCCAGTTCCCCGAACTGCCAGGTGCCTCCAGCGGTCTGCCCATCCAGTTCGTCATCACCACCCCGAACAGCTTCGAGAGCCTGTTCCTGATCGCGGGTGAGATGCTGGCGGCGACCCAGGCCAACGGCCAGTTCGTCTATTCGGATCTCGATCTGAACTACGACTCGGCCACCATGAAGATCAGCATCGACAAGGACAAGGCGGGTGCCTACGGCATCACCATGCAGGACATCGGGACCACCATGGGCACCATGATGGCAGACGGCTACGTCAACCGGATCGATCTGGATGGCCGCTCCTACGAGGTGATCCCGCAGGTGGAACGCAAGTACCGCCTCAACCCCGAGTCCATCAAGGGTTATTACGTGCGCGCCGCCGACGGCAAGTCGATCCCGCTGGGCAGTCTGATCAAGATTGAAGTGGTTGGCGAGCCCCGCGCCCTGCCCCACTTCAACCAGCTGAACTCCGCCACCATAGGCGCCGTACCGGCACCGGGTGTGGCCATGGGGGATGCGATCAACTGGTTCAAGGCCACCGCCGAAGAGAAGCTGCCGCAAGGCTATCGCTACGACTTCATGGGGGAAGCCCGCCAGTTCGTGACCGAAGGCAACGCCCTGTACGCCACCTTCGCACTGGCGCTGGCCATCATCTTCCTGGTGCTGGCCATCCAGTTCGAGTCGGTACGTGATCCTCTGGTGATCATGGTGTCGGTGCCGCTGGCCATCAGCGGGGCGCTGATTGCCCTGGCATGGGGCATGGCCACCATGAACATTTACTCCCAGGTGGGCCTCATCACGCTCGTTGGTCTGATCACCAAGCACGGTATTCTGATCTGCGAGGTGGCGAAGGAGGAGCAGCTGCTGCACGGCATGAACCGGATGCAGGCCGTGATGCAGGCCGCCAAGGTGCGTCTGCGTCCCATCCTGATGACCACGGCGGCCATGATCGCCGGTCTGATCCCGCTGCTCTATGCGGCAGGTGCGGGCGCGGCCCAGCGCTTCAGCATCGGCATCGTGATCGTGGCGGGTCTGGCCATCGGCACCCTGTTCACCCTGTTCGTGCTGCCGGTGATCTACACCTTCCTGGCCTCCGAACACAAACCGCTGCCGGAATTCGACGAGTCCATTCCGGCCAAGGCAAAGGGAAGCCATTGATCCTCAGCCGACACCAACAAGGCCCCGAAAGGGGCCTTGTTTTTATCCATTTCATGACCCACGACATGAGTCCATGAAGCAGTTAAACTAAGCCGTTCGCAATCCAGACCGCAAGGATGCCATGTCAGGAATCTTCTCCAAGGCCTTCGGCCTTAACGGACTCTCTTATCGTCTGCTTTCCTACATTCTGATCTGCAGTACCGTGCTGGCGCTGGTCATCACGGTGCTGCAGCTCGCCTGGGACTACAACAAGGACGTGACCGTCATCGAGGCCAGCATCGACCAGATCGAGGCCTCCTTCCTGCAACCCATCTCCGCCAGTCTGTGGAACCTGGATGAGGAGCAGGTCAAGGTGCAGATCGAAGGCATCATGAACCTGCCCAATATGCAGTTCGTCATGGTCAAGGAGATGCTGGGCAACTCGGAAGTGCCGCTGCTGACCCAGGGTGTGGAGCAGGCGCAATACGACATCTCCCGCGAATTCAGCCTCACCTATCAGGGGGAAGTGGTCGGCAAGCTGTTCGTCGCCGCCACCCTGGAGCAGGTCTACCAGCGACTGATCGAGAAGTCGGTGCTGATCCTGGTCAGCCAGACCATCAAGACCCTGGTCGTCTCGCTCTGCATCCTGGTCATCATCTATTACCTGGTGATCCGTCATATCAACCGCATCGTCAGCTACGCCCAGAAATTGAGCCTGGATCGGCTGGCGGTGGAACTGACGCTGGAGGGGCGCCCCCTGCCCCGCAAGCATCCGGACGAGTTCGATGCGCTGGCCGCCACCCTCAACCAGATGCGTACCCGCCTGAACGACGAGTTCACGGCCCGCCATCAGGCGGCGGATCAACTCCAGCAGGAGCGGGACTTCTCCGCCACCCTGATCAACTCGGCCAACATGGTCATCTGCTGCATGGAACCGGATCTCAACATCGCCAGCATCAACCCGGCCGCCATCCTGCTCACCGGTTACCATCATGAGGAGTTGCTCCAGCACAACTGGCTGGATCTCTTCGTCAGCCAGGAGCAGAGGGCCGAGCTGGCAGCCATCCTGTCGGACCAGGGCTCTCTCGATGACAGGGAGATCATCATGCATGACCAGCAGGGCCACGAGCTCGTCCTGCAGTGGACCTTCGCCCCCTTCTACGAGGGACCCAATCTCAAGTATCTGATTGGTTTCGGTTATGACATCACCCGTCTGAAGAAGGTGGAGCGGGAGATCACCCTGTTCAACGAACAGCTGGAAGGCAAGGTGGTGGAGCGTACTCGCAGCCTGAGCGATGCCAACGACCAGCTGGGCAAGGCCTATGACGACCTGAAACAGGCGCAGCAGACCCTGGTGGAGTCGGAGAAGATGGCCTCCCTCGGTTCCCTGGTGGCCGGCGTGGCCCACGAGATCAACACTCCCATCGGCATCAGCGTGACCGCCTCCTCCTATCTGCAGGAGCAGGTGGCCGACTTCAAGCAGCACCTCGAAGCCAAGCAGTTGTCACGCTCCTATCTCAACGAGTTCACCCAGAATCTCGACGAGTCGATGCAATTGCTGCAGGGCAACCTGAGGCGAGCCTCCGAGCTCATCGCCAGCTTCAAGCAGGTGGCGGTGGATCAGTCGTCCGAGGCGCGCTACAACTTCAGCCTCGCCGACAATCTGCATCAGGTGGTGGTCTCCCTCGGCTACAAGCTGAAGAAGGCCCAGTGCGAAGTCGACATTCAATGCGATCCCAAGCTGGCCATCTACTCCTTCCCCGGCAGCTTCACCCAGATCTATTCCAATCTGATCCTCAACTCCATCCATCACGGTTTCGACGGCTGGGACAGGCCCAAGAAGATCACCATCAGGGTGGAGCAGCAGGGTGACGAGCTGGTCATCGATTACAGTGACAACGGCCGCGGCATCCCCCCGGAAATACTGCCGCGCATCTTCGATCCCTTCGTCACTTCCAAGCGGGGCCAGGGGGGGAGCGGGCTCGGCACCCACATCATCTACAACCTGGTGGTGCAGTTGCTCCGTGGCCGCATCCATTGCGCCAGCGAACCGGGCCAGGGAGCCCAGTTCCATATTCGCCTGCCCATCCAGCAGAACTGAGCGTCGGCTCTTGTGAGCCGGCCACTTTGTCCCCATCATGCTGTGATTGCATTCTTAACGAGCGGAGAACCTCGCAATGGCACAGCATTTTGACTATATCGCCATCGGCGGCGGCAGCGGCGGCATCGCCTCGGCCAACCGGGCTGCCATGTATGGCAAGAAAGTCGCCCTGATTGAAGCCAAAGAGCTGGGGGGTACCTGTGTCAACGTCGGCTGCGTGCCGAAGAAGGCCATGTGGTATGCCGGCCAGATCGCCGATGCCCTGAGGTATGGATCCGACTACGGCTTCGATACCACCCTCAATCACTTCAGCTGGGCCAGGCTGGTCGAGTCCCGTCAGGCCTACATCGGCCGCATCCACAAGTCCTATGAGAACGTGCTGGGCAAGAACCAGATCACCGTCATCAAGGGCTTTGCCCGTTTCGTCAGCAGCAACACCATCGAGGTTGATGGCGAGCAGTACAGCGCCGATCACATACTGATCGCCACCGGCGGCCGCCCCGAGGTTCCGACCATACCAGGTGCTGAATTCGGCATCGACTCCGACGGCTTCTTCGAGCTGCAAGCCCAACCCAAGCGGGTCGCCGTGGTCGGCGCCGGCTATATCGCCGTGGAGATCGCCGGCGTGATGCAGGCACTCGGCTCCGAGACCCACCTGGTGGTGCGCAAGCATGCGCCGCTGCGCAACTTCGATCCCATGATCCACGAGACCCTGGTGGAGATCATGGCCCAGGAAGGGCCCAAGCTGCACACCCACGCCGTGCCCAAGGCCGTGGTCAAGAACGCCGACGAAAGCCTGACCCTGCAACTGGAAGATGGCCGCCATCTCACGGTGGACTGCCTGATCTGGGCCATCGGCCGCATGCCCGCCACCGACAACCTCAATCTGGCCGCCACCGGCATCACCCTGGACGAGCAGGGCTTCATCCCGACCGACAAGTTCCAGAACACCGCCGTCGCCAACCTCTATGCGGTGGGTGACAACACGGGGCGCATCCAGCTCACCCCGGTGGCCGTCGCGGCCGGTCGTCGCCTCTCCGAGCGGCTGTTCAACAACAAGCCCAACGAGCACCTCAACTACGATCTGGTACCGACCGTGGTGTTCAGCCACCCGCCCATCGGCACCATAGGGCTGACCGAGCCGGAAGCCATCGCCGAATATGGCGAGAGCCAGGTGAAGGTCTACCGCAGCCAGTTCACCGCCATGTATTCGGCCCTGACCCAGCATCGCCAGCCCACCCGGATGAAGCTGGTCTGTGTCGGGCCGGAGGAGAAGGTGGTCGGCCTGCACGGCATCGGTTTTGCGATGGACGAGATACTGCAAGGTTTCGGCGTCGCCATGAAGATGGGCGCCACCAAGGCGGACTTTGACAACTGCGTTGCTATCCATCCGACCAGTGCGGAAGAGTTTGTGACAATGCGATAAGCACGTCGAAGCCGGTCTGATCACCATCAGGCCGGCTTCGACAACTGAGTGCCGCTTTCCTTCCCTCCTCCCGACTGCATGAAAGAGTGGGCCACCACACGCCAACTACTTCCAGTAGCAGCGCTATCACCACACGGCGAGATTCGACCTCGGTCTGCGCATCAGTACCGCCATCACACTGCGGTTCTTCCACTGTGGGCTGTCAGGTTGGATGGAATGACGAGCGGATCTCCTCGCATTGCATCCAAGTCCAATCTGGCGGATTGAGGTGTTCAGGCTTGCGGCTGATATCGTTCGGCCGCATGAGCTTGGCGAAGATCCGACATCAGCCCTTGACGTGCATCATCCAGAGCGGTCCAGCGTTCGGCGACATGAAGTGGCGGAATCGTCACCAGCTCGCGGCGATCGAACCCGACCAATGCGGCATCAACCAGCTCGCCCACTTCCATCACCTCGGGGAGAGTGTTGACATCCACACCTGCATGCGCCCAGATTTCGGTGCGGGTTGTGGCCGGCAACACGGCTTGCACGTAGACCCCTTTGGGTGACAGTTCATGAGCCAGCCCCTGCGACAAAAACAGCACGTAGGCTTTGGTCGCACCGTAGAGAGAGATACCGAACTCGGGCGAAAATCCCACCACAGAACCAATGTTGACGATGCTCCCCGTGCCGGATTGCGCAAGGCGCGGTGCGATCGCTGCGGCGAGCCGCGTCAATGCGGTTATGTTCAGTGCGATCTGGGATTCGATGGCCTCGGGAGATTGCTCCAGAAAATGCCCGGATTGCGGCATACCGGCATTGTTAATGAGGATGCCGATACGTGCGTCATGCCGCAGGCGAGTTTCCAGTGCCGGCAGCTCTGCCGAATTGGTCAGGTCAGCCTGCAGCACCTCAACGGCTATCTGGTGTTGCTCACTCAGGCGCATGGCCAGCGCATCCAGGCGCGACTTGTTGCGCGCAACAAGAACAAGATCGTGGCCACGGCGAGCAAAACGTTCGGCATAGGTGGCACCGATACCGCTGGAGGCGCCGGTGATAAAGACTGTCGGTAGTGTGGTCATGTTATTTCCTTGATATGGATGGCGTGGGTGAACGAGCCAATGCGGCCGTGATCACGGCTTGATGCTGACGACGACCTTGCCCCTGGCGTGGCCCTTGGCAAGATACTCCAGCGCTTCTTTGGCCTGGTCGAACGGGAATACCTTGTCGATGACCGGCTTGATGCGTTGAGCGTCGAGCAGTTCGCCGATTTCGGTGAGTTGGTCGCCATCGGGACGCACAAACAGGAACGAGTAGGCGACGTTCCGCTTGTTTGCCCGCGACCTGATTTTTCGGCTCATCAGCCCGAACAGGAGGCGGAGCAATACGTTCAGCCCCCGGGCACGCGCGAAGGCAGCATCCAGCGGGCCGGTGAGGGAGATAATCTTGCTTCCCGGTTTGAGGATATCGATGGCTTTTTCGATCGCATCTCCCCTGACTGTCCCCAGCACGGTGTCGTAGCCGTGCAGTTGGTGCTCGAATGCCTGTTGCTTGTAATCGACCACCTCATCGGCCCCCAGCTCGCGCACCAGCTCGATGTTACCGGTGCTGACGGTGGTGCCCACCTTGGCCCCCAGCAGCTTGGCAAGCTGGATAGCAAAGGTGCCGATGCCACCGGATCCGGCAGGGATAAACACCTTTTGGCCAGCCTGCAGATTGGCGCGCTCCTTCAGTGCTTGCCATGAGGTGAGTCCGACCATCGGGATCGAGGCAGCTTGCACGAAGTCCAGATTGGCAGGTTTCAACGCCGCAGCGCGCTCAGGCACCACCGCAAATTCGGCCAGCGATCCGCTACCGTGATCGAAAATACTGGCGAAGACGGCATCGCCCGGCTTGAAACGGGTCACCTGACTGCCAACCTCGGTCACGACACCGGCCAGATCGCTGCCCAATGTGGCGGGAAGCTGAAAATGAAGCACCGGTTTGAACATGCCGGTCGGAATCATGTTGTCGATCGGGTTCAGGCCAGCGGCATAAACCTGAACCAGCATTTCGTCCGCCTTCAGTGCAGGACGGGGGAGATCCGTGATCCCAATCTCCGGCGACTTGCCGTAACGTTTGAATGTGAGTGCTTTCATGATTCGGTCATTCATCCTTGGCTGTGCATCGGGGTCAGGTCTGCGTCATCCGCGAGGAAGGCCAGCACCTCGGGCACAAAGGCCCGATAGTGCTGAAAAATGCCACCGTGCCCCGAGTCGGGGTAAATCGTCAGTCGGGCATTCGGCAGCCGGCGAGCCATGTCCGCTGACAGTCGGCTATCGACCATCAGGTCATGGTCACCATTGGCCACGAACACCGGTTGCGTGATGACCGAAAGATCATCCGGCGCACTCAATCCCGCACTCCGGATCGCCTTGAGCTGGGCATATCTGGCCTGCAGGGAGATGGGCTGGTCACGGTCAGTCGTGCGCGCTTTCAGACGAGAGAAATACTCTTTTGCCGCACGCTTGCCATCCGGGGTGCGGGGAAAAAACAGGAAGTGCCGCGGATCCTTCAGCGTCAATGCCGCTTTGAGGTAGGCGGTGGCGGCAATCTTGTTGATCTCGTCGATACCGCCACCTCCCCGCGGCCCGGTTCCGGCAAGCACAATCCGGCGCACCAGATCCGGCGCCTGCAAAGCCACCATTTGCGCCACACCACCACCTAACGAAAACCCGAGCAGATCGACCTGCGACAATCCCATGGCGCGAATAAAGGCGATGGCATCACGTCCCATCTCCTCAATGGTATGTGGCACCGATCCCCCCGAGGCGCCGACTCCGCGATTATCGAAAGCGATAACCCGGCGTTTCGCCGCGATGCCATCGATAACACCGGGATCCCAGTCATCGAGTACCGCCATCAGATGGTGCAAAAAGATCACCGGCACACCGGTGTCGGGGCCCAGCGCCCGATAGGCAAAAGATGTTCCGTTCACATCAAGGGTGCGGGTCGGCACATCTTTCCAATGCATATGCCCTGTCTGACGTAGTGTGGTCACCGGGCGGTGACCGGCAGATCTCCCGGTTATCGAGGCGATCCCCATCTTCTTTGTAACCATGTCCGAGATCTCCGTGTTGGGTGGATTGTTTGTGGTTGCAGTGTTACTATCAAATTGATATCAACTTACTATCAATTCACAACCAAGTCACTATCAAAACAGTATGAACATGAAAAAAAGTTACGATACCCCATGCCCAATCGCGCGCAGCATGGCGATTGCTGGTGATGCATGGAGCATATTGATCCTGCGCGATGCCCATGCCGGTCTCACTCGCTTTGACCAATTCCGGAAAAGTCTGGGGATAGCACCCACGATGTTGACCCGCAGACTGGCGACGTTGACCGAAGAGGGTTTGCTGGAAAAAAGGCTGTATTCTGAACATCCACCCCGTGAGGAGTATCTGCTGACCGCTGCCGGTCGCGATTTTCTACCGATACTCTTCATGATTGGTGAGTGGGGTCGCCAATATCGGGGCGACGACAACATGATCCGTTTCTTCGATATGGAGGCCGGCACAGAAATCAAGGCCATCGTGGTCGATGAAGTGACCGGGGCAAAGATTGGGACCCGCCCGCTGCGCGTGGTGATGCCTGATGAAAACTGACCGATGATTTGACACTCGCATCGTCTTTCACCCAAACCCGGCTCAGGCTGGGTTTTTTTGATCCCTCCTCGCCATTTCTCTCGCAAAACCGCCGTTCTTTACGCCGATTTTACGTTCCCCAAATGCCCCTTTATGGCGCCTTTACGGCCGTTTTACATACCCTTTCAGCGTCAATGACACCAACGGAGTCGATATGGATTTGCATCGACTCTCGGCGCTAATAATCTCAACGGAGTCGTTATGAATTGGCTATACCTGCTGCTGATCCTCGCTCTGATCGGTTATCTGATGCGTGCACTGATGCACAGCGACCACGAGTGAGGGATCTGATATGTGGCAAGAAATAATCTATCCGGTGGCCTTCGTGCTGCTGGTCCTGCTGCCGGCACCCCTGCTCGGCAGCTATATGTATCGTGTGTTCGAGGGCAAGAGCCGCTGGCTCGCGCCGGTCGAGCGCGCCACCCTGGCCTGCTGTGGCACGGACGGACGGGAGCAGGACTGGAAGTCCTACGCCCTCAGCCTGCTGGCCTTCAACGGCGCCGGATTCGGTCTGCTGTTCCTGATCCTGATGGCCCAGGGCCTGCTGCCCCTCAACCCGCAACAGCTGCCGGGCCTGAACTGGCAACTCGCCTTCAACACCGCGGTCAGCTTCATGACCAACACCAACTGGCAAGCCTATTCCGGTGAGGCCAGCCTCTCCTACTTCAGCCAGATGGTGGGACTCACTACCCAGAACTTCGTCTCGGCCGCCACCGGTGCCACTGTCGCTATCGCACTGTTTCGCGGCCTCTCCCGCCAGCAGACCATACACCTTGGCAACTTCTGGCAGGATCTGGTGCGCTTCTGCCTCTATGTGCTGCTGCCCATGGCGTTGCTCATGGCGCTACTGCTGGTGTCGCAAGGGGTTCCCCAGAGTCTGTCGGCCTATCTGCCGTTCCACGCCCTGGAAGGTCAGGAGCAGTTGTTGCCGCTCGGCCCTGCCGCCTCGCAGATCGCCATCAAGCAACTCGGCTCCAACGGCGGCGGTTTCTTCGGCGTCAACTCGGCCCACCCGTTCGAGAACCCGACCGCCCTCTCCAACTGGCTGGAGATGGTCGCCCTGCTGACCATTCCCGCCGCCCTGGTCTGTACCCTGGGCCGTTACGTGAAGGATACCGGCCACGGCCGCGCCATCCTCACCGCCATGACGCTGCTGTTCGTGCTGGGGCTCGGTCTGTCCGTCTATCAGGAACTGCAACCGGATCCGGCGCTCGCCCAGCTCACCACTCACGCAAGCAATATGGCAGGCAACTGGGAAGGCAAGGAGAGCCGTTTCGGCCCTGTACTCTCCAGCATCTGGGAAGTGGCGACCACATCGGCCTCTAACGGCTCTGTAAACGCCATGCACGACAGCTTCACCCCGCTGGGTGGCATGGTCGGCATGATCAACATGCTGCTCGGTGAGGTCATCTTCGGCGGCGTGGGTGCCGGTATCTACGGCATGATGCTATTCGTGCTGTTGACCGTGTTCCTGTGCGGCCTGATGGTTGGACGCACCCCGACCTATCTCGGCAAGCGTCTCGGGATCACCGAGATGAAATGGGTAGTCGCCAGCATGCTGGTGATGCCGGTCGGGGTTCTGGTGATCGGCGGGGTAACGCTGCTGATGCCGGATGCCACCACCATCATGGGTCACGACGGTCCTCACGGTCTGTCACGCCTCATCTATGCCTACGCCTCGGCCGCCGGCAACAACGGCTCGGCCTTCGGGGGCTTCGCCGCCGCAGACAACTGGCAGTGCGTCGCCATCGGTCTGGCCATGCTGCTCGGTCGCTTCGGCTACATCATTCCGGTACTGGCCATCGCCGGTCAGCTCTCGCGCGCCTCCCAACAGGATGCCGGCGAGGGTGACTTCCCCATCCGCGGTCCGCTGTTCATCACCTTGCTGATCATCACAGTGCTGCTGATAGGCGGTCTCTCCTTCCTGCCGGTACTGGCGCTGGGCCCCGTCGCCGAGCATCTCCTGATACTGGGAGCGCTCTGATGACCCTGTTCATGTCAGTCACTTTACCGATGCCAATGGTCGAACATCTGATGCTGGGAGCATTCAAATGAGCAAGTCCATCTCCATCCCTGCCCGTACCGAGAAGGTGAAGGGCAAGGGCAAGAAACAGACCTCACAAGTCGTGCAGGCCATGATCGAAGCCTTCTATCGCTTCAACCCCAGGGCGCTGTTTGGCAGCCCCATACTGTTCACCCTCTGGCTGGCTGCCGTGATGGCGACCCTGGAGTCCCTGCTGGGTCAACCCCTGTCGGGAGTCACCCCCAGCCTGGCCTGGCAGCTGACGGCCTGGTTGTGGCTGACCCTGTGGTTTGCCAACTTCGCCGAGACCCTGGCAGAAGGCCGCGGCAAGGCGCGGGCCGACAGCCTGAAGGCGGGCATGAGCCAGCTTCAGGCACGCAAGGTGCGGGATCCGAAAGATGGCCAGGGCGAGTGGATCCCGGCCACCAGCCTGCAAAAAGGGGATCTGGTGCTGGTGCGCAGCGGCGAGATGATCCCGGCCGACGGTGAGGTCGTTGCCGGTATCGCCTCCGTCAACGAGGCCGCCATCACGGGGGAATCCGCCCCCGTCATCCGCGAGTCCGGTACCGACCGCAGCGGCGTGACCGGCAACACCACTGTGGTCTCCGACGAGATCTGGGTCCGCGTGACCAACAATCCCGGGGAGAGCACGCTCGACAGAATGATAGCGCTGGTCGAGGGGGCCAAGCGCCAGAAGACGCCCAACGAGATGGCGCTCGATGCCCTGCTGGTGGGTCTGACCCTGATCTTCCTGCTGGTGGTCGCCACCCTGCCCTGGTTCCTCGACTACAACGGCACCCAGGTACCGCGCCTCTACCTGCTGGCCCTCTTCATCACCCTGATCCCAACCACCATAGGGGGCCTGCTCTCCGCCATCGGCATCGCCGGCATGGACCGGCTGGTAAAGCTGAACGTGATCGCCAAGTCAGGTCGTGCCGTGGAGGCCGCCGGTGACGTGCGCACCCTGCTGCTCGACAAGACAGGCACCATCACCTTCGGCAACCGCATGGCTGACGAACTGATCCCGGCCCCCGGTGTCGATCCCTCCCTGCTGGCCCAGGCCGCCATGCTGGCCTCCCTCGGCGACAACACGCCCGAGGGCAAGTCCATCCTGACCCTGGCCGGCAAGAGCATGGCCAAGCCGAGCCAGCTCGAGAGCGACAAGGTGATCCCCTTCAGCGCCGAGACCCGTCTGAGCGGTCTGGATCGCAACGGTCATCAATATCGCAAGGGGGCCGTGGATGCGGTGCTCAACTACCTCTCCCTCGATCGCAAGGGAGTGCCCGAGCTCATTCTGAAGTCGGTCGACAACATCGCCCGTCAGGGCGGCACCCCGCTGCTGGTCTGTACCCATGAGCAGTTGCTGGGGGTGGTGTACCTCAAGGACATCATCAAGCCAGGCATCAAGGCCCGCTTCCAGATCCTGCGCCACATGGGGATCCGCACAGTGATGATCACCGGGGACAACCCGCTGACCGCCGCCGCCATTGCCGCCGAAGCCGGGGTGGATGACTTCATCGCCGAGGCGACCCCGGAGAAGAAGCTGGCCTACATCCGCCAGGAGCAGGCCGATGGCCGCATGGTCGCCATGTGCGGTGACGGTGCCAACGACGCACCGGCACTGGCCCAGGCGGACGTGGGTCTGGCCATGAACGAAGGCACCCAGGCCGCCAAGGAGGCGGGCAACCTGGTGGATCTGGACTCCAACCCCACCAAGCTGCTGGACGTGGTGCTGGTGGGCAAGCAGTTGCTGGTCACCCGGGGCGCCCTGACCACCTTCTCCATCGCCAACGACGTGGCCAAGTATTTCGCCATACTGCCGGCCCTCTTCATCGCCGCCTACCCGCAGTTGGGGGCACTGAACCTGATGCAACTCGGCAGTCCAGAGAGCGCCATCCTGTCGGCCATCATCTTCAACGCCCTGATCATAGTGGCGCTGGTACCGCTGGCGCTGCGGGGGGTCAACGTGAAGGGCTCTGCCGCCAGCCTGCTGCGCCGCAACCTGTTGATCTATGGTCTCGGTGGCCTGGTCGTGCCCTTCATTGGAATCAAGTTGATCGACCTGGTCATCACCGGCCTGGGGCTGGTGTGATGAAAACGCCGCACGATGGTCTCCACAGTCAGATCATGCCCCCATACATGGGCATCAAGCTGACCGATCTGGTCATCACAGGCCTGGGTCTGGTGTAACCACATAACGGGTGCAAGCCTGGCCTGCACCCCATCAATCTGTTTGGAGCAAGAGAATCATGATAGCAATCAGAACCCTGCTGACCCTGACCCTGCTGCTGGGCGTCGGCTACCCCCTGGCCGTCACCTGGCTGGCCCAGCTGTTGTTCCCCTGGCAGGCCAACGGCAGCCAGCTGACCGACGCCAAGCAGCAGTTGATCGGCAGCGCCCTGCTGGCGCAAAAATTCGAGCGGGCGGAGTACTTCCACTCCCGTCCCTCCGCCAGCGACTTCACCACCATAGGCAGCGGCGCCAGCAACCTGGGGATGAGCTCCCCCCTGCGCAGCGAATTTGCCAAGGCACAGGGTAATGACCAGTCCCCCGCCATGCTGACCCGCTCCGGCTCCGGCCTGGACCCTCATCTGCCCCTGGACGCGGTGCTGACCCAGGTGGATCGCGTCGCCAAGCAACGCGGGCTGGATCCCGCTTCCCTGACGGAACAGGTCAAGTCGTCCACACAAGCTGGTATCCTTGGCCCCCAGGTGGTCAACATCCTCCAGTTGAATCTGTTGCTCGATCAGCACAAGGACGCGTGATGACGCTCCTGGCTGACCCAGGCGGGAGGACGACCCAGATTGTCGAACCGAGCCGACGGTTGCTCCATAAGGATGATGATGCGTGACGTGGTAAAAGCGGGTGCCCTGCTGGCAAGCCTGGAGCAGGAGCACGGCAATGTGCGATGAAGTACAGGCGGGTGCCTTGCTGGCAGGCATGAAGCAGGAGTACATGGATGCGTGATGAGGCTCGGGCCGACGCCTTGCTGGCAAGCCTGGAAGAGGAACACAAGGGCAAGCTGAAGGTCTTCCTCGGCGCCGCCCCCGGCGTAGGCAAGACCTACGCCATGTTGCAAGCGGTACGGGAACAGGCCAGGGAAGGAGTCGACATTCTCATCGGCGTGGTCGAGACCCACGGGCGCCAGGAGACCCTGGCGCTGCTCGACAAGCTCGCCATCCAGCCACGCAAACTGCATCATCACCGCCAGCAGCGACTGGAGGAGATGGACCTGGATGGCTTGCTCGAACGCAAGCCCGCCATCGTAGTGGTGGATGAGCTGGCCCACACCAATGCTCCCGGCAGCCGCCACGAGAAACGCTGGCAGGATGTGGAGGAGTTGCTCGGCGCCGGCATCGATGTCTACTCCACCCTCAATGTTCAGCACCTGGAAAGCCTCAACGATCTGGTGTGGCAACTGACCGGGGTCAGGGTCAAGGAGACCCTGCCCGACCAGGTACTACTGGAGGCGGACAGCATAGTCCTCATAGACCTGCCCCCCAAGGAGCTGCTCGGCCGGCTCAAGGAGGGCAAGGTCTATGTGCCCCATCAGGCCAAGGCCGCCCTGCAATCCTTCTTCTCTCTCAACAACCTGACCGCCCTGCGCGAGCTGGCGATGCAGACTGCCGCCAGCCACGTGGAAGGGGATTTGCAACTGCAGTGGCAGGCGGCGGGCAAGACCACGCTACCGCTGCGGGGCAAGCTGATGGTCTGCCTCGGGGATCAACACGGGGCCTCGCTGGTCCGCTATGGCCACCGTTTCGCCCAGCGCCGCCAGTTGCCCTGGCTGGTGGTACACATCGACAGCAAGGGGCAACGTTCCCCTGAGCTGGAGCAGGCGCTGGCGCTGGCCTCCCAGCTGGGTGCCAGGGTGCTGACGCTCTCCAGCCCGGCGGTCGCCGATGCCCTGCTGGAGACAGCCGAACAGCAGCAGGTCTCACAGCTGTTGCTTGGCAAGCCCCACAGCCCACCCTGGCGCCGCTCCCTGGTGCAACACCTGCTGAAACAGGCGCAGGGATTCGAGATCACACTGGTGGACACCGGGAAGCGCAAACCCAGCCTGAAACTGCACCCTGCTGGCCCCAGGGAGATCCGCCAAAGCCTGCTGGCCCTGCTGATCATGGGAACGACCTCGGCCATCGCCTGGGGGTTCTCTCACTGGCTGCCCTCCGCCTCCCTGCCACTGCTGTTCGTGCTGGGGGTGCTCGCCACGGCCCTCTCCACCAGCCTGGTGCCCGCCATCCTGGCGGCCGTGCTGGGGTTCGTCGGCCACAACCTGCTGTTCACCGCCCCCTACTTCTCCCTGAGCGTTGCCAACCACAGCGACCTGCTCAATCTGTTCGTGCTGCTCATCGTCGGCATGACGGCCGGGCGGCTCGCCTCCCGCCAGCGCCAGCAACTGGTGGGCTTGCGCGAGACCCAGCAGCTTGGCAACGCCCTGCTCTCTCTCAGTCAGGGATTGGCCACCGCCAGCAGCCCGGTGGAGGTGCTCAGGCAGGGTACCCAGGCCATCTCCCTGGCCCTGGGACAACCCGTGTTCGCCCTGGATGAGGAGTACCAATACAGGGCCGGAGACGAGGTACGGGGACCTGGCCAGACTGACAAGGCCGCCATCGACTGGTGCCTGGCCCAGAAGCAGAGCGCGGGGGCTCACACCGCCACCCTCAATGCGGCAGAGGCCCAGTACCACCCCCTCACCGATGAACTGGTGCTGGGGATACGGCTGGCCAGCCCGCTCGCCTCCTCCGCCGAGCACCAGTTGCAGGCGTTGCTCACCGACATCCGGGCCGCCCTCGCGCGGATCGATCTCAACGAGCGATTGGCCGACAGCCAGCTGCAGGCGGAGACGGATCGGATGCGTGCCGCCCTGCTCTCCTCGGTCTCCCACGATCTGAAGACACCGCTCGCCACCATCATGGGGGCCGGCAGCACACTGCTGGAATATGGTGACCGGATCAGCAGCGAGGATCGCAGCGAGCTGCTGCACTCGGTGCAGGACGAGGCACGCCGCCTGCACAGCTATGTGCAGAACCTGCTGGACATGACCCGCATCGGCTCGCCGGATTTCCAGCTCAAACGGGACTGGGTCGACCTCGCCGACCTGGTGGAGAGTGCCCGCAAGCGGCTGGACTCCTCCTGGCGCCAGCACAGGCTGCTGATCCACTTCGATCAGCAGATCCCCCAGCTCTATGTGCACGGTGCCCTGATCGAGCAGGTGCTGGTCAACATCCTCGACAACGCCTCCCGCTACTCGCCAGCCGGCACCCCCATAGAGTTCAAAGTGATGCTGGCGGACCCGGACCTCATCATCGACATCATCGACATCGGTGTCGGCATCGCCGAGTCGGATCGGGACAAGATCTTCAATCTGTTCTACACCCAGCCGGTGGGGGATTGCGGCAGTCGCGGCACCGGACTTGGACTCGCCATTTCCCGCGCCATGATAGAGGCCCACGGTGGTCGCATCTGGGCATTCTCCGGCCCCAACGGCAACGGTACCTGCATGCGCATCTCACTGCCGCTCTCCCTCAACGCACCTGAGGTATGATGTGCATATTCTGGGTGCAGGGTGATATCGCCCCACTTTTCAACACTCGCCTTCGGAGGCTAGATGGCTCATATCCTGGTCATAGATGATGAAGCGGCCATTCGCCGCTTTCTGCGTATCAGCCTAGTCGCCGAAGGGCACCAGGTGAGCGAGGCGGTGGGTGTCAACGAAGGGCTGGCGCAGTATCGCCACCTCAACCCCGATCTGGTGATCCTGGATCTCGGCCTGCCGGACGGGGATGGCATCCAGATCTTGCAGGCCATCCGCGAGCACCAGCCCAACCCAGTGCTGGTACTGTCGGCTCGGGATTCGGAACAAGAAAAGGTACGGCTGCTGGATGCGGGGGCCAACGACTACATGAGCAAGCCGTTCGGCATCGGGGAGATGATGGCCCGCATCCGCGCCTTGCTGCGCCAGCGAGCCGGGGTCAGCAGCGGCGAATGCCGCCACTTCCCGCAATGTGGTCTGAGTCTGGATACCGGCAGTCACAAGGTGACCATGAAGGATGAAGAGATTTCCCTGTCTCGCAAGGAGTTCTCCCTGCTGCAGGCCCTGGTGTGTCATCCCGGCAAGCTGGTGATGCAGACCCAGTTGCTCAACGACATCTGGGGGCCAAGCCACAAGGAAGATACCCACTATCTGCGCATCGTCATTGCCAGCCTGCGCAAGAAGCTGAGGGATAACCCCCAGCAACCCAGTCTGATCGAAACCGAACCCGGTATCGGTTACCGTTTTATCGGTAGCTGACGTTTCACGTGGAACGCCGTCCGCTGCACAGTACGGCCACCAGACCACAGCCAAGGATCAGCAGACCCAGATCCTGCAAACCGGCGGCCAACGCCAGCCCCAGGCTGAGGAGCAGGTAGTAGGCCAGCCCGAACAGGGCACCGGCGCTGCCTGCCACCTCCCGATAAGCCAGCAAGACCTGACTCAATACGTTGGGGATAGCGATACCGTAGGCCACCACAACGCCCATCATGGGCAGCAGGAACCAGAGCGAACTCTGACTAGCCCACACTGCAGCACCCGCTCCCAGTGCCAGCGATGCGGCCAACTGGATGAGTGAGGCCGGTTGCCACCCTTTGCCCAGCAGGCGCTTGTTCAGCAGGCTGCCGAGCAGGGTCGCCAACGCCAGTACGGCACCGGAATAACCAAACTCGCTGGCACTCCACCCCTGCTCTGCGAACAGAAAAGGCGCCAGGCTGTAGTAACCGAACAGCATGGTATTGAACAGGGCAACCAGCAGGGCGCTGCGCCAGAGTCCGCCATCCCGTACCATCCGGCACGCCAGTGGCCACAGGGCAATACTGGTCGTGGTTTCTGGACGGGTTTCCGGCAACCGCCAACTGGCGATCAACCCCAGAACCAGGGCCAGAACCATCAGTCCGCTGAAGACCCCCAGATAACCAAACTGCTCGGCCAGCAGACCACCACTCACCAGCCCCAGCACGGGGCTGATGGACAGGGCCGCCCCCATCACAGAGAAGACCTTGGCCAAATCACTGCCCTGGTAGCTGTCACGCAGCATGGTCTGGGTCACAACCGATCCCACGGCGGCACCAAAGGCCGAGATGATCCTGGCCAGCAGCAAGGTTTCAAATTCGGTCGCCAGCAACGCCAGCAAGGTACCGAGTCCATAGGTCAACAGACCGGCCAGCATGGCCGGGCGCCGCCCGATCAAATCACAGAGCCTGCCCCAGCAGACCACACCCACGGCAAACGCCAGAAAATAGACCGACAGGGTCTGGGATGCCTGCCCGTCGCTCACCCTGAACTGGGTAGCGATCTGGGTCAGCGCCGGGCTGTAGATGGTCTCCACTATCTGGGGGAACATCATCAATCCCACCACCAGCCAGAGCGGTGGCAACTTGTTGTTCATGACAAACCTCCTTCACAAGAGGTCGTCATTCTAGAGAGATGCCGATTGTCTGATTACAATAAGCAGGACTATATACATCAAGAATCGGACACATGGCCTTTATTCTTCCCGATCACCCTTTCGACCCCGACCGCCTGAATGGCGGCGTGATCGGCATTGCCTCCGCACTGGGTTGGCATGATTCCGGCCAACATGTGCATCAATGCCACCAGCTGCTGTTTGCCCAGGCCGGGTGCATGACGATAGAGCTGGGCAACCAGGTCTATCTGTTGCCACCCAGCCGGGCGGCCTGGCTGCCGGCTGGTGTGCCCCATCAGGTTTTGATGCGCGGTGTGGTGGCCTATCGCTCCCTTTACTTCGCGCCACAGCCAGAGCTGCCAGCCAGTGTGCAGGTGGTGGCAGTCAATCCACTGCTGCGGGAAATCATTGAACGAATGGCGCTCTGGCCATGGAATAAGCCTGAAGCGGAACAGCGCCTGACATTGGCGCTGTTCATGGAGGAGCTGGCGCAAGCACCGCGGGAAACCTGGCAACTGCCACTACCAACGGATGCGCGACTGGGGGCTTGGCTACAGGAGATAAAGCGGGGCAACATCCTGCCCGAGCGGCTCAACCGGCTGGCCGAGCGGGTGGGTGCCAGTGACAAGACCATAGGCCGCATCTTCATGAAGGAGACCGGCATGAACTATCAGGCCTGGCGCCAGCAGTGGCGATTGTTGCGCGCCATGGAGCTGCTGGCCGAGGCCGTGCCCATCAGCCGGATTGCCACTGCGCTGGAGTTTTCCAGCGACAGCGCCTTCATCAGCTTCTTCAAGCAACACACGGGGCAAACTCCCCTGCGTTACCTCAACTCTCGGGGTGAGTCGCATCAGCCGAGCTAGCTTCTACCACCAGGGTATCGAGCGCCAGTGGCTTCAAGTTGCTGAGGGCATCCAGCACCACAGCCCGGGATGCCTGCTGCTGCTGGGCCAGCATCTCCTGCCCCAGTTTGGCGGTATCCAGCTCAGGTCTGAGGTTTTCAATTGCCATGACATTCAGGCTCAGGGTGCTCATTATCAGGGTGGCGATCAGGGTCTTCATCTGGCTTGCTCCGGTATGATTGAGATGACCAGAGAGTTATTCCAATAGTCGTGCCAATTATGTAAGCAATTGATTATGTTTAAGTAAAATAATTTTTGATGCCATTTCAGGCATTACTGACCATCCTATTGGTTATTTTGAAACCCATAAGTGGTTATTTTTACCACATCCATTTTCCGAAGCCCGTTCCACGTGGAACGTCCCATGATTTTGATCGACACCCGCTTTTAAACTGAGCTATGGTGCTAGCTCCCCCGTAACTGACTCTGGATCTGTCACCGAATGGAATTCTCCTTGTTCGGCGAGAAGTTCACTCGCCACGCCGGCATTACCCAACTCATGGATGACCTCAATCAGGGGCTGCTCAATCCGGACGCCATCATGCTGGGAGGCGGCAATCCGGCTCCCATCCCCGCCATGCTGGAACGCTTTCAGACCGAGGCCAAGCAGCTGCTTGACAATGGCGAGCTGATCAAGGCCATGGCCAACTACGATGGCCCGCAAGGCAAGGACAGGTTCACCAAGGCGCTGGCCGCCCTGCTCAAGAGAGAGCTGGGCTGGGACATCTCGGCCCGCAACATAGCCCTGACCAACGGCAGCCAGAATGCCTTCTTCTATCTGTTCAACCTGCTGGCCGGCGAGTTCGCCGATGGCCGCAAGAAGAAGGTGCTCTTCCCCCTGGCCCCCGAATACATCGGCTATGCGGACTCGGCCCTGGCGGAGGATCACTTCGTCGCCTACAAGCCCACCATAGAGAAGCTGGCCGACGGCCAGTTCAAATACCATGTGGATTTCGAGAGCCTGGAGGTGGGCGATGACATCGGAGTGATCTGTGTCTCCCGTCCGACCAACCCCACAGGCAACGTGCTGACCGATGAAGAGATTGAGCATCTGGATCAGATCGCCCGCGACAAGGGGATCCCGCTGCTGCTCGACAACGCCTATGGCGTGCCCTTCCCCGGCATCATCTTCAGCGAGGCCAAGCCGTTCTGGAATGCCAACACCATACTCTGCATGAGCCTCTCCAAGCTGGGCCTGCCGGGCACCCGCTGCGGCATCGTCATCGCCGACGAGAAGATCATCCAGGCCATCACCAACCTGAGTGGCATCATCAACCTGGCACCGGGCAGCCTGGGGCCCGCCATCACCATCCCCATGATAGAGAGCGGCGAGATCATCGCCCTGAGCGAGCAGGTGGTGAAACCCTTCTACAAGCAGAAGGCCGACTTCGCCGTGCAACTGCTGCGAGAAGCCATTCCCGATCCGCGCTTCCACATCCACAAACCGGAAGGCGCCCTCTTCCTCTGGCTCTGGTTCGAAGGCCTGCCGATCCACTGCCAGGCGCTCTACGAGCGGCTGAAGGCGAAGAACCTGCTGATAGTGCCAGGTCACTACTTCTTCCCCGGCATCGACGACCCCGAGTGGCGCCACAGTCAGGAGTGCATCCGCCTCAACTACTCCCAGAGCGAGGAGCTGGTGCGGCGCGGCATCGCCATACTGGCGGACGAAATCAACGCCATTTACCGCGGCAGCTGACTCGCCTGCAGATAAAAGAAAGGCCTGCGATCGCAGGCCTTTCTCGTCTCTGGTGTCAGGCTCCCCGGCCTGACATTCCCGGCTTAGCTCGGCAGCGCCAGCTGATCGGGTTTGCCGATGGGGATGGCGCGGGGCTTGAGTGCCTCCGGCAATTCGCGGGCGAGATCTATGGTCAGCAGACCATGCTCCAGCCTTGCCCCCTGAACCTCCACGTGCTGGCTCAGCTTGAAGGCGAGCTCGAAGTCACGCTCGGCGATCCCTTGATGGAGGAACTGACGCTCGCCAGCCACAGCGGCCTTGCGCCCCTTCACCTTGAGGGTGCCGTTTTCGGTCTCCAGCTCCAGCTCGTCGCGCTCGAAGCCAGCCACGGCAACCGTGATGCGGTAGCCGTCATGCTCCCGCTTCTCGATGTTGTAAGGGGGATAGGCTGCCGCCTTCTGGTCGAACAGGCCTTCCAGCTCGCGGGCCATCCGCTCGAAGCCGACGGCATTGGAAGAGAGGTGAGAAAAATCGAGGTTACGCATAATCCTATCCTTCTAATAAGCAACAGGTTTGACTCTCCACAGGCCCGTCATCGGCACCCGGGAAATGTGAAAATCGCAGTGAGTTCAGGCTGTCAGCCGTTAATCTCTATCTTGCGGGGCTTCATCGCCTCGGGCACTTCACGGGCCAGATCGATGTGCAGCAGACCATTCTTGAGATCGGCCCCTTTCACCCGCACATAGTCGGCCAGCTGGAAGCGACGCTCGAAGCCGCGCTCGGCGATGCCCTGATAGAGATAGTGGCGCTCGGTGTCAGCCTGCTTGTTGCCTTTCACCGTCAGCAGATTTTCCTGGAAGCTCAGCTCCAGCTCTTCCTGGGTAAAGCCCGCCACCGCCATGCTGATGCGGTAGTCGTTGTCACCCAGCTGCTCGATGTTGTAGGGGGGATAACCAGCATTGCCATTGCTGGCTGCAGATTCGATGAGATTGGCCAGACGATCGAAACCAATGGCAGAACGATAGAGCGGAGAAAAGTCGATAGAACGCATAGTATTACCCTCTTGTGAGCGATAACGGATCGTTTGCCCTCCTGATGGACGGGCGCCTGGTCGAAACCTCTGTCGAGCGTTCCGGCCTTGTTACCTATATAGGGGCTCACTTTTTCCTTTCAAGGGATTTTTTTAAGATTTTTTACTTATGAGGCGCTCCATCCTGTTGACCCGATAGTGATGATAATCGACCCATGGGCCACTGATGGCAACGCGCTCCGCCCCCCATAATGGGTTGCATATACACCAGCCAATATGGAACCATCCCATGAAGATTACCCAGGTTCGCAACGCCACCCTGCTGCTCGACTATGCCGGCACCCGCTTTCTGATCGACCCCATGCTCTCAGCCAAGGGTGCCTTCCCCGGCTTTGAGGGCACCGCCAACAGCCAGCTGCGCAATCCACTGGTCGAGCTGCCGCTGCCGATCGATGAGCTTGTCGATGTGGATGCCGTTATTGTCACCCACGATCATCCTGACCACTGGGATGATGCCGCCAGAACGTTGGTCCCCAAGCATCTGCCGCTCTTTGTACAACATCAGAAAGATGCCGATGCCATTCGTGCCAGTGGCTTTGAGGATGTCCGCCTGCTGAGCGAGCAGGCCGAATTTGCCGGTATACACCTGCAGCAGACCGGTGGCCAGCACGGCAGCGATCAACTGATGGCGGTACTGGGCGAGCGCATGGGTGAAGTGTGCGGCGTGGTCTTCTCCCACCCAGATGAGCCGAGTCTCTATCTGGCCGGTGATACAGTCTGGAATGCTCAGGTGAAACAGGCCCTGCAACTGCACCAGCCCGAGGTGATCATCCTCAACTGCGGCGATGCCCAGGTGCCGGGGCTCGGTTCCATCATCATGGGCAAGGAGGATGTCGCCGCCGTATATCAGGCTGCACCACAGGCCACCCTGATCGCCAGCCACATGGAAGCGGTCAACCACGCCGTGCTGTCACGCCAGGAGCTGCGCACCTATCTGACAGATCGAGGCATGACGGATCGGGTACGAGTGCCGGAGGATGGCGAGGCTCTCTCACTGTAACTAACAGGGCCATGCCGAACATCGAGCATGGCCCTTAGGCTTTCGGCTGCAAACGCTTATGATGATTGCTCTGCGCAGAGAGGATGCCAACGCCATGCCTTCCCCCATCGTTGCCGTGGTGACCTTCGATCACTTCAGCCCTTTTCACTGCGCAGTCCCCTGCCTCATTTTCGGCGATATCCTGCCGGGTCAGCCGCTGTTCGAGCTCAGGCTCTGCTGTGGTGACGCCAGCATCCATTCCCATTCGACACAAGGTTTCACCATTCAGGCACCCTATGGGCTGGAGGGGCTGACCGAGGCGGACATCATCGTCATCCCCTTCTGGCACGATCCGGCAGTTCGGCCGCCCGTGGCGCTACTCGATGCCCTGATCGCCGCCAGAGCCAGAGGCGCCCGGCTGGTCGGACTCTGTCTCGGCACCTATGTACTGGCCTATGCCGGCCTGCTGGAGGGACGCAGGGCCTCGACCCATTGGGAGTACGAGCAAGACTTCATGAGCCGCTTTCCCGCCGTGCAACTCGATACCAATGCTCTCTATGTGGATGACGAGGGGTTGGTCACCTCGGCAGGCACCGCGGCCGGATTGGACTGCTGCCTCTATCTGGTGCGGCAGTACTACGGCTCGGCCATCGCCAACAAGGTGGCGCGGCGGCTGGTGATCCCGCCCTACCGGGAAGGAGGTCAGGCCCAGTTTATCGAGCAGCCGGTTCCCGCCTCCACCCGCGATACCAGGATGAACCAGTTGCTCGATCATCTGCGCGCTCATCTGGCCGAACCCCATACCCTGGATACTCTGGCGGCCCATACCCTGATGAGCCGGCGCACCTTTACCCGCCGCTTTCATCAGGCCACTGGTCTTTCGGTAGGTGAATGGCTGCTGGCGGAGCGGCTCAGGCGCAGTCAGGAGTTGCTGGAGGTGAGCGGTCATTCCATTGAGCGTATCGCTGAACTGATTGGCTTCAAGAGCGCCACCTCCCTGCGCAATCACTTCCGGGCACGTTTCGCCGTCTCTCCCAGCGAGTGGCGCCGAGCATTTGGCGGCAACAAGCCATGATGATGCACTTTGTACCCTTTCAACCCGCTATGGCAGGATAACCAAAAATCCCGAGGAGACATCCCATGTCCCGTTCCGAACGCCTGCTGGCCCTGCTCCAGCTACTACGCGGCCACCGCTACGCCATCACAGGCACAGAGCTGGCCAGCCGGCTTGGCATCAGTCTGCGCACCCTCTATCGGGACATCGCTACCCTGCAGGCGCAAGGCGCCCATATCGAGGGAGAACCGGGTATCGGCTATGTACTGCGCCCCGGCTTCATGCTGCCGCCGCTGATGTTCAGCGAGGAGGAATTGGATGCGCTGGTATTGGGGTCGCGCTGGGTGGTCGCCCACGGCGACAGCGCCTTGAGTGCATCGGCCAGCAGTGCGCTGGCCAAGATAGAAGCCGTGTTGCCCGCCGACTATCGCCAGCAGCTCCAAAGCAATGCCCTGCTGATCGGCACCTCTCGCGGCGACAGCCCCGTCGACGAGGCTCCACTGCGCAGCGCCATCCGCCAGCAGCGCAAGGTAACCCTGAGCTATCGGGATCTCAAGGAGGAGAGTTCGGAGCGCACCGTATGGCCCTTTGCCCTCGGCTACTTCGAACAGGTGCGGGTACTGGTCGCCTGGTGCCAGCTGCGCCAGGGCTTTCGTCACTTTCGGGTAGATCGCATCACCTGGATGAAACAGGAAGAGAGCCGCTATCCCAAAAACAGAGAGAGCTTGCTGAAAGCATGGCGCGCCACCCAGCAGATCCCGCAACCCAAATTCATTGCTGACAGAAACTGACAGCAGGTGACGCCATGCTGACGGGGTCGGCGCAGATGCGCCCTCCCCGAAACAAGGAGCGTCACCATGTTGTTAGTCCCACCACTCACCATTCTCTATGTCGCCAATCCGGCGCGCAGCGCCCGCTTCTATCACAAGCTATTCGGCCGCCCGCCGGTAGAGGAGTCCCCCACCTTTGCCATGTTCGCGTTCGAATCGGGAGCAAAACTGGCGCTCTGGTCCAACGCCACCGTCGAACCCGCAGCTACCCAGAGTGCAGGGGCCATGGAGCTGGCCTTCCCGCTGCCCGACGAAACCAGTGTCGATAAGGGCTTGGCCGAATGGCAGGCTCACGGCCTGACCATCATCCAGCAGCCGACCCGGATGGAGTTTGGCTATACCGGCATGGCGCTTGATCCCGATGGCCATCGCCTGCGCCTCTACTGCCTGGCACCGGGACTGGGCTGAGTCGGAATTATCAACACCAAGGTGGTTTCATGTTTCACGTGGAACGTGCTATTTCCCTCTCCCTGAAAACAAAAAAGCCGCTCACAAGGAGCGGCTTTTTACTGTCTGACCGAGTCGATTAGACGTCGAGGTTGGCGACCCGCAGGGCGTTGGTCTCGATAAAGTCACGACGGGGTTCGACCGCATCACCCATCAGGGTGGAGAAGAGCTGGTCAGCACCGACGGCGTCGTCTATGGTGACGCGCAGCATGCGACGGGCTTCCGGATCCATGGTGGTTTCCCACAGCTGATCCGGGTTCATCTCGCCCAGTCCTTTATAACGCTGGATGTAGATGCCACGCTTGCCTTCGCCCATCAGCCAGTCGACGGCTTCCACGAAGTTGGCCACCGGCTTCACCTTCTCGCCACGCTTGATGAAACCGCCATCCTCGATCAGGTTGGCGATCTCCTTGCCCAGGGAGACCAGCTGACGGTATTCACCGGACTGCAGGAAGTCGTAGCTGAGCGGGTATTCGCGGTCGACACCGTGCTGACGTACCACGGCGTGGGGCACGAACAGACTGCGCTCTTCGTCACGACGAACCTGGATCTGGTACTGGATGCCGTGGTTGCTTTCGTTGAGCACGGCTTCCATTCCCTGGCACCAGGCCAGCAGATCGATCTCGCTGGCCAGCAGGGTCTCGTTCAACTCAGGCTGATAGATCAGCTGGGTCAGCACGGCATCCGGGGCGCGGCGGGACATGCGGGTGATCAGGTGAGAGACGGCACGGTGCTGGTTGACCAGACGCTCCAGCGCCTCGCCACCGATAGCCGGGGCAGACTCGTTGACGTGCAGGGTAGCACCGTCCAGCGCCATGGAGGTCTGGTACTGCAGCAGCGCATCTTCGTCTTTCAGATACTGCTCCTGCTTACCCTTCTTGACCTTGTAGAGCGGCGGCTGGGCGATGAAGACGTAGCCACGCTCGATGATCTCCGGCATCTGACGGTAGAAGAAGGTGAGCAGCAGGGTACGAATGTGCGCACCATCGACGTCCGCATCCGTCATGATGATGATGTTGTGGTAGCGCAGCTTGTCCGGGTTGTACTCGTCGCGACCGATACCGCAGCCCAGCGCCGTGATCAGGGTGCCTACCTCTTGCGAGGAGATCATCTTGTCGAAGCGCGCCTTCTCCACGTTCAGGATCTTGCCCTTGAGCGGCAGGATAGCCTGGTTCTTGCGGTTGCGACCCTGCTTGGCGGAGCCGCCAGCAGAGTCCCCTTCCACTATGTAGAGTTCGGAGAGGGCCGGATCTTTCTCCTGGCAGTCAGCCAGCTTGCCGGGCAGACCGGCGATGTCCAGAGCACCCTTGCGGCGAGTCAGTTCGCGGGCCTTGCGGGCCGCTTCACGGGCACGGGCCGCATCGATGATCTTGTTGACCACGATCTTGGCGTCGCCCGGGTTTTCCAGCAGGAAGTCCGCCAACTTCTCGCCCATTGCCTGTTCAACGGCAGTCTTCACTTCGGAAGAAACCAGTTTGTCCTTGGTCTGGGAGGAGAACTTAGGGTCAGGCACCTTGACGGAGATGACCGCAATCAGGCCTTCACGGACGTCGTCGCCACTGGCGGCAGACTTGGCCTTCTTGCTGTAGTCCTCTTTATCCATGTAGGAGTTGAGGGTACGGGTCAGCGCGGTACGGAAGCCCACCAGGTGAGTGCCCCCATCCCGCTGCGGGATGTTGTTGGTGAAGCAGTAGACCCCTTCCTGATAGGCGTCGTTCCACTGCATCGCCACTTCAACGCCGATGCCATCCTGCTCGGTGGTGAAGTGAAACACCTTGGGATGGATCGGGGTCTTGTTCTGGTTCAGGTATTCAACGAACGCCTTGATGCCACCCTCGTAGCAGAAATGCGCCTCGCGGCCATCACGCTCGTCCAGCAGGCGGATGGAGACACCGGAGTTCAGGAAAGAGAGCTCACGCAGGCGCTTGGCCAGGATCTCGTAGTGATACAGGGTATCGGTAAAGATGGTCGGGCTCGGCCAGAAGCGCACTTCGGTGCCGGTGCCGGTGCTGTCGCCAATCTGCTTGAGCGGCGCCTGCGGCTCACCCAGGTGATAGGTCTGCTCGTAGACGTGGCCGTTGCGACGTATGGTCAGCAGCAGCTTGTCAGAGAGGGCGTTCACCACTGAGACACCCACGCCGTGCAGGCCGCCGGATACCTTGTAGGAGTTGTCATCGAATTTGCCGCCGGCGTGAAGCACCGTCATGATGACTTCGGCGGCGGAGCGGCCCTCCTCCTCGTGCATGTCGACCGGGATGCCCCGGCCATTGTCACGCACGGAGACGGAACCGTCGGAATGGATCTTGACCTGAATATCGGAGCAGTAGCCAGCCAGAGCCTCGTCAATGGAGTTATCGACGACCTCGAACACCATGTGGTGCAGGCCCGAGCCATCATCCGTATCGCCGATATACATCCCCGGGCGCTTGCGGACCGCATCCAGGCCCTTCAGCACCTTGATATTCGAGGAGTCGTAAGTATTTTCACTCATAGCTTACTCTCTGCCTTCTCTAACGTTTCGGAGATCTTGCCTTGTTCCACGTGGAACAGCTTGCAGTCACTCGCATCCATCATGTCTGCGAGCTGACCGGTATCGATGGCGGTGATAAACACCTGGGACGCGCACTGCTTCAGCCTTGCGGCCAGCAGGCGACGTTTGTCGACATCCAGTTCAGAGGCAAAATCGTCAATTAAAAAAATACAGCCACGGCTGCTATGTTGATTCAAATAGAGCCCTTGAGCCAGTCGCATGGCACAGACCAGCAACTTCAACTGACCCCTGGACAAAATATCCTGAGCGGGCACCCCGTTCGCCTTGAGCCGCACATCCGCCTTCTGCGGACCGACCCCAGTGTACCCCAGCGAACGATCCCGCTCGAACCCCACCTCCAGCAAGTCGCCGAGGGGAGTCTCTCTCTCCCAGCCCCGATAGAAACCGAGGCTGATGTCGAATTCCGGCAAAAAATCCGCCGTCATCTCCTTGATCAGGGGGGTAATGGCCTGACAATAACTGGCGCGAAACTCCGCCAGTTCACCCCCGAGCCGCACCAGCTCCTGATCCCAGAACGCCAGCTGGCGATACTGGCTGCTCTGGCGCAGCAGCGCATTGCGCTGTTTCAGCAGACGCCGCACCCGTCCCCACAGGGAGAAGAAGGTCGGCTCCTGATGGAAGACGCCCCAGTCCAGCCAGGCCCGGCGAGCCTGGGGCCCGCCGGTCAGCAGGTTGAAGCCATCGGGGTGGATCAACTGCACCGGCAACAGCTCTGCCAGATCGGCCAATCGCTGGGCCTGGGCCCCGGCGATCTTGAGCTGGGTCTCGCCCCCCTTGTCCTTGGCAAGCCCGATGGGCACCTGACGCCCTTCCAGCTCGCACTGGGCAAACAGGGTAAACGCCCTCTCCCCCTGGCGGATAACCCGCCCGGTCAGGTGAGTACGAAAAGAACGACCGAGACCGAGGTAATGGATGGCTTCCAGCACGCTGGTCTTGCCGCTGCCATTGCACCCGACCAGGATATTGAGGCCGGGGGACAGCGCGAGACTGGCGTGCTGGATGTTGCGAAAGTCGCTGAGCTGGAGTTTGACCAGGGACACGACTAGATCCGCATCGGCATCACCACATACTGGGCATCTTGGCTGTCAAAATCCTCAATAATGGCACTGCTGATGGAATCACTCAGGCTGATCCGGATTTGGTCACATTTTAACGTATTCAGCACGTCCAGCACATAGGAGACGTTGAAGCCGATCTCCATCTCGCCAGCGGCATATTGTACGTCAAGCAACTCCTCGGCTTCTTCCTGTTCCGGGTTGTTGGCGGTGATGCGCAGCAGGTTTTCCTGCAGATTGAGACGCACCCCACGGAATTTCTCGTTGGAGAGGATGGCGGCACGGGCGAAGGCCTGGCGCAGATCCTCACGACCGGCGATCAGGGCCTTGTCGCTCCCCCGGGGAATGACACGACGCCAGTCAGGGAAGCGGCCATCCACCAGCTTGGAGGTGAAGATGAAGCCATCTAGGGCGGCACGCAGGTTGCTGCGACCGACCTGCAAGCGCACCGGCTTGTCTTCCGCCTCCAGGAGGCGCACCAGCTCCAGCACACCCTTGCGGGGCAGGATGACCTGATGATCGGGCAGCGATTCCCCGACCACTTCACGGCGGCAGGTGGCCAGGCGGTGACCGTCGGTGGCGACGGTGCGCAGGCCATGGCCTTCGCTCTCGAACAGCATGCCGTTCAGGTAGTAACGCACATCCTGGCTGGCCATGGAGAACTGGGTCGCATCGATCAGTTTCTTCAGCTCCAGCTGACTGATGTCGAACTCGAGCACGGATTCCCAGTCCTCGATGTTCGGGTACTCGGTCGCCGGCAGGGTCGAGAGATTGAAGCGGGAGCGGCCGGAACGGATTATCAACCGCTCGCCTTCGGTGTTGAGACGGATATCCGCCCCTTCCGGCAGGCCGCGGCAGATATCCAGCAACTTGCGGGCCGGCACTGTGGTACGCCCATCCTGGCTGTCGCTGCTGAGATAGACCTGGCCTATCATCTCCACCTCGAGATCTGTCCCGGTCAGCGACAGCAGGCCATTGCTGACATCGAGCAGGACGTTGCCGAGGATGGGCAGGGTCGGCCGGCCACCCAGGGCACCGGACACCAGTTGCAGAGGACGTAACAGGGCCTCACGGCTAATTTCGAGCTGCATCTGTGCTCTCCGTTGTGATTAGGAGGAAAATTTTTGGATCAGGTTGGAATATTCGAGCCCCATCTGTCCACTCCGTTCCGTTATCAGGACGAAAGGGTACGGATCAGGTTGGAATAGTCTTCCTTGATGTCGTGACTCTCCTCCTTCAGCTGCTCGATCTTGCGGCAGGCATGAAGAACGGTCGTGTGGTCACGGCCACCAAAGGCATCCCCTATCTCCGGCAAACTGTGGTTGGTCAGCTCCTTGGCCAGGGCCATCGCCAGCTGACGCGGGCGGGCAACGGAACGGGAACGACGCTTGGACAGCAGATCCGCCAGCTTGATCTTGTAGTACTCCGCCACCGTCTTCTGGATGTTGTCGATGGTGACCAGCTTCTCCTGCAAGGCCAGCAGGTCGCGCAGCGCCTCGCGCACGAAGTCGATGTTGATGGCACGGCCGGTGAAGTTGGCGTTGGCGATTACCCGGTTGAGGGCGCCTTCCAGTTCACGGACGTTGGAGCGCAGCCGCTTGGCGATGAAGAAGGCCACTTCGTCCGGCAGATGGATCTGGTTCTCGTCCGCCTTGCGCATCAGGATGGCGACGCGGGTCTCCAGCTCGGGCGGTTCGATCGCCACCGTCAGGCCCCAGCCGAAGCGGGACTTGAGGCGATCCTCGACACCGTTGATCTCCTTCGGATAACGATCCGAGGTCAGGATGATCTGCTGGTTACCTTCGAGCAGGGCGTTGAAGGTATGGAAGAACTCCTCCTGGGAGCGCTCCTTGTTGGCGAAGAACTGGATGTCATCGATGAGCAGGGCATCGACGCTACGGTAATAACGCTTGAACTCTTCAATGGCGTTATTCTGCAGCGCCTTCACCATGTCCTGCACGAACCGTTCGGAGTGCATGTAGATGACTTTGGCGTCTTTCTTGCGTTCCTTGATGGCGTTGCCAACGGCGTGCAGCAAGTGGGTCTTGCCCAGACCGGTGCCCCCATAGAGGAACAGCGGGTTGTAAGCGCCACCCGGATTGTCGGCCACCTGACGGGCCGCCGCTCGGGCCAACTGGTTGGACTTACCTTCGACGAAATTCTCGAAGGTGTAGTTCACGTTGGTGTTGCTCTTGTGGTTCGGCTCGGGCTTGGTTTCAGCCTTGCTTTCCCAGCTCTTGTGAGAGTTATTCACAGGATCGACACCGCGCGCCGGCGCTCTTGCGACCGCGACGGGATGGGGACGATTACCGATGTCAAAACGCAGGGTGGGAGCATCGGCTCCGCACAGCTCGTTGATGATGCCATTGACCCGGAGCAGGTACTTGTCGCGTACCCAGTCCAGAACGAAGCGATTCGGTGCATACAGGGTCAGAGTATTGTCACTCAACTCCGCTTGAAGCGGCCGGATCCACATGCTGAATTCTGCCGAGGGCAACTCATCTTGCAGCCGGTTAAGGCACTGCTGCCATAGCGAAGCAGTCACTCTAGACTCCCGTCAATTGATTAAGTAAAGACCGGCTATTCTACGTTTTTAGTGGCTGGATCTCCAGTTGCCGCCGCACGGATCCAGCAAATAAGATCCTTGACTTTCAAGGATCCAACGCCCCAGGATCTGATTTCATCCCCAAAGTTACCCACAGCCACCGACCGGTGATGTGGACAGAATGAGAGCCTGCTGCTGCGGTTATTTTATATAACCAAATATCATTTATTCTTTATATTTTATTCCAATAACATCAGCGCCAACCCGTGATTACAACTAAAAATACAGAACTACAGAGAGAGGAATCCCCATGAAAACCACCATCAAGCTGATTTCCGGCGCCGCCATTCTGCTGGCCAGCCTGTCCGGCCAGGCCATCGCCCAGGAAACCATCAAGGTCGGCATGTCCGGCAAGTATTTCCCGTTCACCTTCGTCAAGCAGGACAAGCTGCAGGGCTTCGAGGTGGACATGTGGAACCAGATCGGTGAGCGCACCGGTTACAAGGTCGAGTTCGTCACCGCCAGCTTCTCCGGCCTGTTCGGCATGCTGGAAACCGGTCGCGTCGATACCATCTCCAACCAGATCACCATCACCGATGAGCGCAAGGCCAAGTACGCCTTCTCCCAGCCCTACGTCTATGACGGCGCCCAGATAGTAGTGCGCAAGGGCAACAGCACCATCCACGGTCTCAAGGATCTGGAAGGCAAGACAGTCGCGGTGAACCTGGGCTCCAACTTCGAAGAGCTGCTGCGCAAGAACGACCCCAACAAGAAGATCGACATCCGTACCTATGACTCCAGCTTCGAGCAGGACGTCGCCTTGGGTCGCATCGATGCCTTCGTGATGGACCGCGTCTCCACCGCCCAGCTGATCAAAGAGTCCAAGCTGCCGCTGCAACAGGCTGGCGCACCGTTCGAAACTATCGAGAACGCCCTGCCCTTCCTGAAGACCCCGGAAAAACAGGCAGTGCTGAAGAAGGTCGACGAGGCGCTGACCGCCATGCGCAAAGACGGCTCCCTGACCAAGATCTCGGAAAAATGGTTCGCAGCGGACATCACCAGCAAATAAATGATGGAATTTGATCTCGAGTACACGCTAGGGCTGTTTCCCATCCTGCTCAAATACCTGGGCACCACGATGGAAATGGCCCTGTGGGGATTCGTATTGGCACTCGTACTGTCGCTGATCCTGGCGATAGTACGAGTGTTTCGCGTTCCCGCAATTCACTGGCTGGCGATGCTGTATATCTCGTTCTTCCGGGGGACCCCCCTGCTCGTCCAGCTGTTCCTGCTCTACTACGGGCTGCCGCAGCTGTTTCCGATCTTCGTGGGAATGGATGCCTTTACCGCCGCCATCATAGGTCTGACCCTGCACTTCGCCGCCTACATGGCCGAGTCGATCCGGGCCGCCATTCTCGGCATCCACAAGAGCCAGATGGAAGCCGCTCTCAGCATCGGCATGAGCCGGCTGCAGGCGATGCAACGGATCATACTGCCGCAAGCTGCCCGCATCGCGACACCATCGTTGATGAACTACTTCATCGACATGATCAAGAGCACCTCACTGGCGTTTACCCTGGGAGTGGCGGAGATAATGGGCAAGGCGCAGATGGAAGCGGCCTCCTCCTTCAAGTTCTTCGAGAGCTTCATGGCGGTGGCCCTGGTCTACTGGGTGGTAGTCATCTTCTTCACCCGCTTGCAGCACCTGCTGGAAGTACGCCTCAATCGTGCTTACTAAGAGGATGCCAGCGATGATGAACACGCCATTACCCATTTGCGGCACAGGCTGGAAGTACCTCTCAACGGCCGCGCCTATTAAAGGAGACCTGTCATGATCAAGTTAACGGGTCTTTCCAAGACCTATGACGGCAATCAGGTATTGAACGGCATCGATCTGGAGGTGAAGAAGGGTGACATTGTCGTCATCATCGGTCCCTCTGGCACCGGCAAGTCAACCCTGCTGCGCTGCCTCAACCTGCTGGAGACTCCGGATGCAGGCACCCTTGCCATCGATGATCTGCAGCTGGATCTGGCCCATGCCAGCGAGCAGCAGGCCATTGAGCTGCGCAAGCGCGCCTCCTTCGTGTTCCAGAACTATGCCCTGTTTGCCAACAAGACGGCGCTGGACAACATAGCCGAGGGGCTGATCACCGTCTGGAAACAGCCGAAGGCGGAGGCTCGTGCCACCGCCCTTGGCATCCTCAAGGACATCGGCCTCGCCGACAAGCAGGACGCCTACCCGGCGTCACTGTCCGGCGGCCAGCAGCAGCGGGTCGGCATAGGCCGCGCCATGGCGGCTCACTCCAAGGTCATCCTGTTCGATGAGCCCACCTCGGCCCTGGATCCCGAATGGGTCGACGAGGTACTGGGGCTGATGAAGGAGCTCGCCCGCCAGCATCAGACCATGGTGGTGGTGACCCACGAGATCGAGTTTGCACGTGATGTCGCCGACCGGGTGATCTTCATGGAGGGGGGCCGGATCGTCGAACAGGGCCCACCGGATCAGATATTGGTCGATCCGCAGGATCCCCGTACCCGGGAGTTCCTGCGGAAAGTGCTGAAATAGCTCTCTCTTTGGCGGCCTGGCCGCCTTTTTTCTTGGTGGATCCTTGTTTAACCCGGGGTTGCCAGTATAATTCGGGGCCCTTGATCCTCTGGATCCTGCCAGCTTCTCCTGCTTATTGTTGAGCCAGAAGAAGATGAGAGGGAACGGCGGATTGACGAGAAGCCGAACTCTGTTTAGAATTCGGCCTCTTTTGCTAGTCGTCACACGCTATAGCTGGCGCGTCGGCTAAGTGTGACAATCAAAACTGTACAGAAATACGGAATCGAATCATGAAACGTACTTTTCAACCGTCCAACCTGAAGCGCAAGCGCTCTCACGGTTTCCGCGCTCGCATGGCTACCGCCAACGGCCGCAAAGTTCTGGCCGCTCGTCGTGCCAAGGGTCGTGCCCGCCTGGTAGTCTAATGCCTACCCAGCACACCTTCTCTCGGGAGTTACGTCTGTTAACTCCCGAACACTTCAAACGCGTTTTCGCCGAGCCTGTCCGGGCCGCTTCTCCGCAAATTACGCTTCTTGCTTGCCCCAATTACCTCGAACACCCCCGTCTTGGCCTAGCTGTGCCCAAAAAAGCACTCAAGCGTGCCGTCTGGCGTAACCGTGTCAAACGAGTGGTACGGGAGAGCTTCCGTCTCAATCAAGCCAATCTGCCCGCTATCGACATCGTCGTCATAGCCAAGGGTGGCGTGAAGGAGATGGACAACGAAGAGCTGTTCAAGTTACTGGAAAAGCTATGGCGCACTCTGTCACGCCGTTGCAATGGGTAGCTATCAAACTGATACGCCTGTATCAGCTAATCATTAGTCCCCTGCTCGGGCCGCGCTGCCGTTTCACCCCGACTTGTTCCCAATTTGCGATAGAAGCAATCCGACTTCACGGTTTCATAAAAGGCGTTTGGTTAGCCAGCAAACGTCTATTAAAATGCCATCCCTTATCCGAGGGTGGTTATGACCCGGTTCCGCAACCAAAGCGAAGAAACTGAAGACTATGGAATCACAACGCAATTTACTCCTGATCGGTTTGCTGTTCGTGAGCTTCTTGCTCTGGCAACAGTGGGAGTCCGACAAGGCTCCGAAGCCGGCCCCGACTACCGTGGCCCAAACCGAACATTTCGTACCTGAAGCCGGTCAGACCGGTGATATTCCTCAGGTTTCCGAGCAAGCCAACGCCACCACCGCACGCAAGCTGGTCACCGTCTCCTCCGACGTGCTCAAGCTGACCCTGGATACCCAGGGCGGTGACATCGTCTCTGCCGAACTGCTGGCCCACAAGCTGGAAGAAGGCAAGGAACAGCCATTCACCCTGCTGACAAGCCAGCCTGCGCACCTCTATGTTGCCCAGAGTGGTCTGGTGGGTCGCGATGGCCCGGACAGCCAGCCCCAGGGTCGTCCCACCTATGAAGCCGCCCAGACCAGCTACCAGCTGGCCGACGGTCAGGATCAAGTCGTCGTACCGATGACCTGGACCGACAGCAAGGGCGTGGTCTTCACCAAGGAGTTCGTGCTCAAGCGCGGTGACTACGCCATCGGCGTCGATTACAAGATCGACAACAAGTCTGCCGAGCCGGTTCAGGTGCAGTTCTATGGTCAGCTGAAGCAGACCGTGACCACGCCGAAGGACCAGGAAGGTCATGCCATGGTGGCCAGCGCCTACCGTGGTGGTGCCTTCTCCAGCGAAGATACCCGCTACAAGAAGTACACCTTTGACGAGATGAAGGATGCCGACCTGAACAAGACCACCAAGGGTGGTTGGGTCGCCATGCTGCAACACTACTTCGTCTCTGCCTGGGCACCGAATGCCGAGGACACCAACAGCTTCTACAGCCGCGTGATCCCGGGTAAAGACCAGGCCATCATAGGCTACAAGGCGCCGCTGGTTGATGTGGCTGCCGGTCAGCAGGCCGAAGTAAGCGGCAAGCTGTGGGTCGGTCCCAAGTTGCAGGATCAGATGGCCAAGGTGGCAAACCACCTGGACCTGACCGTCGACTACGGCTGGCTCTGGTTCATCGCCCAACCGCTGCACTGGCTGCTGACCGTGTTCCACGGTTTCGTCCAGAACTGGGGTGTAGCCATCATCATGCTGACCCTGCTGGTTCGCGGCATCATGTTCCCGCTGACCAAGGCCCAGTACACCTCCATGGCCAAGATGCGCATGCTGCAGCCCAAGCTGGCGGCGCTCAAGGAACGCTTCGGTGACGATCGCCAGAAGATGTCCCAGGGCATGATGGAGCTGTACAAGAAGGAGAAGGTCAACCCGCTGGGTGGCTGTCTGCCGATCCTGGTGCAGATGCCCATCTTCATCGCCCTGTACTGGGCACTGATGGAGTCTGTCGAGCTGCGTCACGCGCCGTTCGCCCTGTGGATCACCGACCTGTCGGTGAAGGACCCCTTCTTCGTGCTGCCAATCCTCATGGGTGCCTCCATGTGGTATCTGCAGAAGATGAGCCCGACCACCATTACCGACCCGATGCAGCAGAAGGTGATGCAGTTCATGCCGATCATCTTCACCTTCATGTTCCTCTGGTTCCCGGCAGGTCTGACCCTGTACTGGCTGGTGAGCAACGTCATCTCCATCACCCAGCAGACCATCATCTATCGTCAGCTGGAAAAGAAAGGCCTGCATACCCGCAGCTAATCGTTCCCGATGGCAAGATGGATGACAAAAGAGGCGGCCTTCGGGCCGCCTTTTTTATTACAATGACCCCACTGCTGTGAACCATCAGCGAACAAATGAGCCAAGCAAGATGACTACAGATACCATCGTGGCCCAGGCCACCGCCCCCGGCCGGGGTGGCGTCGGCATAGTCCGCGTCTCGGGCCCCGCCGCCGAACAGGTCGCCGAGATTGTGCTCGGTAAGCTCCCCCGGGTGCGTTATGCCGAATATCTGCCGTTCAGGGACGAGCAGGGCCAGCCTCTGGATCAGGGCATAGCCCTGCTGTTCAAGGCCCCCAACAGCTTCACTGGCGAGGATGTGCTGGAGCTACAGGGCCACGGCGGTCCCGTCATCCTGGACATGCTGATCCGCCGCATTCTGCAAATCGAGGGCATCCGCCCTGCTCGTCCCGGCGAGTTCAGCGAGCGCGCCTTCCTCAACGACAAGCTGGATCTGGCCCAGGCCGAAGCTATCGCCGATCTTATAGAGGCTTCCAGCGAGCAGGCGGCCCGCAGTGCCATGCACTCCCTGCAGGGACAGTTCTCCGGCAAGATCCAGCAGCTGGTGGAGAGTCTCACCCGATTGAGGATCTATGTGGAGGCCGCCATCGACTTCCCGGACGAGGAGATCGACTTCCTCTCAGACGGTAAGGTGGCGGGAGATCTCTACGCCATCATGGCAGAGCTGGATGCGGTGCGCGGGGAAGCCAAGCAGGGCGCCCTGCTGCGGGAAGGGATGAAGGTGGTGATCGCCGGCCGTCCCAACGCCGGCAAGTCCAGCCTGCTCAACGCCCTGGCAGGCCGCGAATCCGCCATCGTCACCGAAATCGCCGGCACTACCCGCGACGTGCTGCGCGAGCACATCCACCTGGATGGCATGCCGCTGCACATCATCGATACCGCTGGCCTGCGCGATACCCAGGACAAGGTGGAGCAGATCGGCATCGAGCGTGCCTGGGCCGAAATAGAGCAGGCCGATCGGGTGCTCTTCATGGTGGATGGCACCACCACGGATGCGGTCGACCCGCGGGAGATCTGGCCGGAATTTGTTGATCGGTTGCCAAAAAAGATCGGTCTCACAGTTGTGCGCAACAAGGCCGACCTGACCGGCGAGGATCTGGAACCTAGCCAGGAACTGGGCCACGCCGTCTACCGCATCTCAGCCAAGACCGAGCTGGGGCTGCCCGCCCTGCGCGAGCACCTGAAGGCCTGCATGGGCTTCCAGGGCAACACCGAAGGGGGCTTTATGGCCCGCCGCCGCCACCTGGACGCCCTGGAGCGCGCCGCCGAGCGGCTGCTGGTGGCCAAGGAGCAGCTCGAGGTCTATGTGGCCGGCGAACTGGTCGCCGAGGAGCTGCGCCTGGCGCAGGAGTCCCTCAGTGAGATCACCGGCGAGTTCAGCTCGGACGATCTGCTGGGTCGCATCTTCTCCAGCTTCTGCATCGGCAAATAAGCCTGCACGGCAGGCAATGAAAAGCCCGGGATCATCCCGGGCTTTTTTTGTGCATTTTTTATCCGCAAACCTAGAGGCGGCGCAGGCACCACATGAAGTAAGCGCCCCCTAACAAGGTGGAGACCAGCCCGACCGGCACCTCCTGCGGGAACAGGATCTGCTGGCCGACCCAGTCCGCCAACACCATGAGCAGGGCCCCGCATCCCGCCGCTCCGAGCAGGTGCCAGCGCGCACGCACCAACCCCATCAGCTTGGCCATGTGGGGGGCCAGCAAACCGGCGAAGGAGAGCGGGCCTATCACCATGGTCGCACTGGCGGTGAGCACGGCCACCAGCAGCAGTATGATCAGCTGGGCGCGGTTAAGACGAATGCCGAGCGCAGTCGCCACCGCCGGCCCCATGGGCATCAGATCGAGCCAGCGGCTCACCAGCAGGCAGGCCGCCAGCATCAGCAGCGCCAGACCGGTCAGGCCATAGGCCACCGGCGGGGTGACGTAATAGGTGGAGCCGGACATCCAGGAGAGCAACTGCTGCACCCGCAAGTCGCCGTTGGCCAGGGCGATGGCCTGCAGCGGCTCGAACAGCGCCGTGATGGCGATGCCGGAGAGCAGGATCCGCTCCGGCTGGAAGCCGTTTTTGCGGTTGATCAGCACCAGCAGCAGCAGGCAGACGAAGGCTCCCAGCACGCCCCCCAGCAACATCAGGGACAGCGGCAAGGCAGGCAGCAGCAAGGCCGTCGCTATCACCCCCATAAAGGTACCGCCGCTCACCCCCAGCAGCTCCGGGCTCGCCATGGGGTTGTTGCTGACCCGCTGCAGCAGAGTACCTGCCAGGGCCAGCAGCACGCCAGCCGCCCCAGCCGCCAACGCGCGCGGCAACCGCCACTCCAGCTGGGCCTGCCACCTGAGCCAGCTCGGCCAGCTCCAGCCGTGCATCCCCTGCCCGACCAGCAGGGACGCAACCACCGCCAATACCAGCCCCATCAACAGCAGGCCGATAAGGCGAGCGGGTGCGCCATGGCGTGCCACCGTCAGGCCGCTGGCGGCCTTGGGAGCGCCTGACTTGAAGGCAAGCCGAGGGATCAGCCAGAGCAGCAGAGGGGCCCCCAGCAGGGCCGTCATGGCGCCGGTCGGGATCAGCACGGGCCAGAAGCGGGTCAGGGATTGCAGCAGCAGATCGGTGGCCGCCAGCAGCAGGGCGCCCAGCACGGGGGCCCACAGCAGGCGTAAACCGAGCTGCCTCACCCCCAGCATCCGCACCATCACAGGGGCCGCCAGCCCGATGAAGCCGATCAGCCCCACCACGCTCACCACGCAGGCAGTGATGAAGACCGCGAGGCCGAGGCCGGCGAAGCGCAGCTGCTTGAGGGAGACCCCCAGACTGCGGGCGCTGGCGTCATCCAGCTCCAGCACGCCCAGGGGGCGCACCAGCAGGGCAGCCAACACGCCGGCCAGCAGCAGCCGGGGCAGCAAGTAGCTCACGCCGCTCCAGCTGTTCTGGGCCAATGAGCCGCTGCCCCACACCAGCAGGCCCTTGAGCTCCTCCTGGAAGAACAGCAGCAGCCCCATGCTGATGGCCGCCAGATAGAGGTTGATCACCAGCCCGGCGAATACGATAACCACAGGATTGAGCTCGCGACGCCAGGCCAGGGCAAACACCAACCCCATGGCGAGGCTCCCCCCCGCCATGGCGATCCACTCGCGCCCGATCAGCAGCCAGGAGGGGGCAAACAGGGTCACCATCATCAGCGCCAGCTGGGCGCCGGAGGCCACCCCTAGCGTGGTGGGCGACGCGAGGGGATTGCGCAGCACCTGCTGCATCAGGGTGCCGGCCAGCCCGAGGGCGGCACCGGCCAACAGGCAGACCACCAGCCGCGGCAGCCAGCTGAAGTGAATGACCGCCTGGCGGGCGTCGTCCAGATTGGGCGAGAAGATGGCCTGCCACCAGGGCGCATCCGGCAACTGGTGGGCCAGATCCCAACCGGCCAGCACGCCGGTGAGCAGCAGCAGGCAGAGGCCGGGGCGCAGCAGAGAGGCGGGAAGAAGGTGATTCATCGGGTGCCCCCCTTGGTGTTCACATGGGTTGCCGGATCGGAGGGTGACGCCTCTCGCAGGGCCTCACTCAACAGGTCGGCGAAGCGGCGGGCGGCCAATATGCCACCGAAACTCCAGACGGCGGGCAGATGGAGCTCCTTGCCCTGCTTCACCAGCGGTAGATGCTGCCAGAGCCCGGGCTCCTGCAGCCGCTCGCTCACCCCGACCGGGACAGGATCCACCACCACCAGTCGGGCCTCAGGCAGGGTAAGGAATTGTTCCAGACTGACCACAGAGAACCCCCAGGCATTGGTCTCCCCCTGCCAGGCGTTGCGTAGCCCCAGCCGGGTCATCACAGCCTCGAACAGGCTGTGGCGACCGAATACCCGCACGTGGCGCTCGTCGATAAACTGCACCAGCAACAAGGGTGGCAGATCCGCCGGCAAGCTTGTCTTCATCCGGGCCAGATCCCTGTCCAGTACGGCGAGCTGGCGTTCGGCCTCGGCGGTTCTGTTCACCAGCGCGGCTATGGTCAGGGTCGCCTCGCGCAGCCGCTGCCACAGATCCGCATCGGGTTCATAGAGGGCGATGGATTGCACCGGGGCGATGCGGGACAGGGTAGACTCCAGCGACGCCATCAGCGGCGAGATGAGGATAAGGTCGGGCTTGAGCTCGGCCAGCAGCTCGCGGTTGGGCTGCATCCGCAGGCCGATGTCGATCACCCCGGCGGGGAGCCTGGGTTCGCCGACCCAGGCGCGATAGGAGTTCACATCCCCCATGGCCAGCGGCGTCACGCCGAGGGCCAGCAGGGTTTCGGCTATGGTCCAGTCCACGGTGGCGATGCGGGGTTCCGGTGCGGAGGTGGTCGGAGACATATCGGCCTGCGCCGCCAGCGTCAGCAGCAGGCTGACGAGGCAGGGGACAATTTTAAGTAGACAATTCAAGAGAGGACCCCGGCTAGACGATGGCGATGGCGTGGTCATGAGCCGGGTGGCGAATGACTTCCATCGGGATGCCATAGATGGCGTGCAGGGTCTCGCCAGTCATGATCCGATCTGGCTCGCCATGGGTGAGCAGGCGGCCCGAGTGCAGCGCCACCAGCCGATCGCAGAAGCGGGACGCCATGTTGATGTCGTGAATGACGATGATGACCCCGAGGTTGAGCTGGCGACTGAGCTGCCTGACGAGGGTGAGCACCTCCACCTGATGAGCCACGTCCAGGGCGGCCAGCGGCTCGTCCAGCAGGATGAAGCGGCTCTCCTGGGCCAGCAGCATGGCCAGCCAGACCCGGCCCCGCTCGCCGCCGGAGAGGGTATCCACCAGCCGGTCGGCAAACCCCTCGGTATGGGTCAGCGCAATGGCCTTGTCGACCTGGCGGTGATCTTCCGCCCCCATGCGGCCCAGCAGGCCGCGCCAGGGATAGCGCCCCATCTCCACCAGCTCGCGGCCGAGCAGGTTCTCGGCGCTCGGCAGGTGCTGGGGCAGATAGGCCACCTGACGGGCGAAGTCCCGGTTGCCCCACGCCTGCAGCGGCTTGTCATCGAACAGGATCTCGCCATCGCTCAGGGGCTGCTGGCGTGCCAGCAGCTTGAGCAGGGTGGATTTGCCCGAGCCGTTGTGGCCGATAAGGCCATAGACCTGACCCTGCTCGAAACGCAGGCTGGTGGGTTGCAGCAGGGTGCGGTCGTTGACCGCGAAGCTGGCGGCTTTCATCTCAAACATGATCTGCTCCCGTGCCGGCTCTGTGCTCGACGCTCGGGTCGGTGAGCGCCATGGCTCGGCGAGCGTTTACCATAAAGCCGCCAGATTTCCTCTCAAACATGATTCATTCCTGTGCTGAAAGGGGTTGGCACTCGCCTCCCCCTTGCGGCCGGTATCAGACCGGCACCTCGCTATCCAGATGAGCGACGGCATCCCGGCTCACCTGCTCGCGCCGCTCGCCGGTCAGCTCGGTGAGCTGGCCCTGACGCATCTCCAGCAGGCGGTCCGCCAGAGAGAAATAGAGATCGTCGTGGCTGATGGCGATCACCGTCTTGCCCATCTCCTTGAGGCGTGGCAACAGCACCTGATAGAAGATGCGGCGGAACTGGGGATCCTGATCCGCCGCCCACTCGTCAAACAGCATTACCTCGCGCTGCTCCGCCAGTGCCAGCAGCAGGGCGACCCGCTTGCGCTGCCCCTGGGAGAGATCGATGTTGGCAATGAAGCCCTCCTCGATGGCAAGCTTGCTGCCCATCTGCAGCCGCTCCAGCCACTCGGCCACCAGGGCCTCTTTCGGCTCTGGCCCCAGCAGGTGCTGGAACAGGTGATAGTCGGTGAAGATGGCGGAGAAGAGCGCCAGGTAGGCGTTGCGATCGGCAATGGGTTCACCATCCAGCAGGATCCGGCCAGAGACCGGCTGATAGAGCCCGGTCAGCAGCATGGCCAGGGTCGACTTGCCGGAGCCGTTACCGCCTATGATGAAGATCTGCTCCCCCCGCTCAATGGTCAGATTGATGGGGCCCACGGCGAAGCCGCCCTCCCCCTGATAGTGAAAGCTCACCTGCTCCAGCTCGATGCGTTGCCAGGCACAGGGGGCCGGCGGCAGCGGGAACGCGGGCTCCGGCTCGGCCAGATTCAGGGTCGCTATCTTGTCGAACGCCACCTGGGCCGAGATCAGGGTCGGCAGGGCGCCGATGCCCTGCAGCAGCGGGGTACGCAGGAACAGCAGGGTCAGGGCGAAGGTGGCGGCCACATTGGTGTTGGCCCAGCCGAGGCCATTGGCCAGGAAGAAGACCAGGCCTATGGCCCCCAGCATCATGATGTTCGACCAGTTCACCGCGCTCAGGTGATAGGTATCGGCGCGGATAATCTCCCGGCGGTAATCTCGGGCGTTCTGCTCATAGAGCTGGTGGTAGACGAAGTGGGCCCGCTCGCGGTTGAGCGCCAGCTCCTTGCTGCCCGCGATGATGGACTGGTAGTTCTGGTAGAGCCTGTCTTCGGCCTGACGCATCCGGGCCAGGTGGCGATAGACCCGGTTCACCAGCAGCCAACCCACCACCATGGTCACGGTGACCCAGAGGGCGGTGACACCGAGCAGGGCGGGAGAGAGCAAGCCGAGGTAGATGATGGAACCCAGAGTGAGCACCAACCCCTGCACCAGCTCCGGCAGGCGCACGAAAGCGATGGTGATCTGGCCTATATCGCTGGAGAGGGAGGCCAGCAGCGGCCCCTGCCCTATCTGACGAATGCGGGCGACGTCGGTGTCCAGCAGTTGCTTGAGCAGGCGGCCGCGCAACCGGTAAACGAAATGATGACCAAGGGTGGTCAGGGCCAGCTGAGAGCCGAGCGTGATCACCAGCAGCAAAAAGATAAGGCCGACAAGCTGACCCAGGATCGGCAGCGGATCGCCGACTGACTCGATAAGGTATTGGTTGATAAAGGCAATGACACCTATCCCGCTGACAGCACTGAGCAGGCTGAGCAGGGTAATGGCGATGAAGGGCCAACGGTATTGGCGGTAAACCAGTGACAAGAGTTCCATGACAGGCCTGTGTACAAAAAGAAGGAGGGCGGGAGCTTGAGGCTCCCGCCCGGCCTGTATTTTACCAGCGGTAGTTGACTGAGCCGACTATGCTGCGCGGCTCACCGTAGTAGCAGTAGTAGTCACAGCTCGCTACATAGGTGTCGTTCAGCAGGTTGTTGACGTTGACCTGGGCACGCCAGTTCTTGGCAAAGTCATACCCGATCATCGCATCCCACACCGTCTGGGCCGGCACCTGGGCCGAACCGTAGATGGGGGTGTAGTCCGCATTCACGGCACCTATGCCGATGCTGGAGCCGATGTAACGCACCCCGGTGCCCACTTCCAGCCCGGAGACAGGACCCTGCTGCACCTTGTAGTTGCCCCAGAAGGAGGCCTGGTGACGCGGGATCAGGCTGGCCTGGCGATCACCGTTGCCGGTGTCGTTGGTCTTGGCATCCGTGTAGGTATAAGCAGCGGTCAGACGCAGCGCCTCTGTGGCCTGCACGCTCCCTTCCAGTTCGATCCCCTGGGAGGTCACTTCACCAGCCTGGGTCTGCTGGCCGGATCCTGTAGAGACGAGCGAGTTGGTCTGTTCCAGATCGAACAGCGCCAGGTTGATGTAGCCATCGAGGAAGCTGGGGGCGTACTTGATGCCGGTCTCATACAGCTTGCCTTCCAGCGGTTTGTAGGAGTTCTTGGTGTTCGGGTCTATGCCAGGCAGCACTTCGAACGACTCCGCATAGGCGAAGTACGGGGAGAGGCCGTTGTCGGCCAGGTACATCAGGCTGCCGGAGAGCGAGAGGTTGTCGTCATACTGCTTCTCGTTCTTGCTGGTGGCTTCGCTGATGTTGTGGGTCTCCACATAGTCGAAGCGGCCGCCTGCGGTCAGCAACCAGCGATCGTCCCAGCGGATCTGATGCTGGGCGTAGAGGCCGCTCTGACCCTTGGTGTTCTTCTGATAGGTGGCGGTGGACTCGTCGAAGCCGGGGAAGCCGCTGTAATCCGGGTTCATGGTGTCGATGGACCCCATGCCGTAGTTGTCGGCCTCGACCCCTTCGTTCACGTGGCGCTGCAGATCTATCCCCATCAACAGGGTCTGCTCGGTGCTGTCCGTGTTCCAGTAACCCACCAGCTGGTTGTCCATGGTGGCACTCTTGGTGTCGCCGTCACGGTAGACCAGGCCGCGGTAGGCGGTGGTGCCTTCATAGGTCGGGAAGATATAGGTCTGGCGCAGCAGCAGATCGTTGTAGTTGAAGCGGACGTTCTGCTTGAACTCCCAGGTCTGGTTGAACTGGTGGGCCAGCTCGTAACCGGTAGATATCTGGGTGTTGCGGTTGCGATCATAATCCGGCTGACTCAGGTTGGTGGCGGGATCGATCTGGCCGCCCTCGGTATTGAGGGTGCCATAGACGGGGAAGAAGCCGTTGGTGGGCACTCCTTCGTCATGGAGGAAGCTGGCCAGCAGGGTGAGACTGGTGCGATCCGAGATGTCCAGGGTCACGCTCGGCGCCAGGTAGGCGCGTTCGTTGTAAGTGCCATCCAGCACGCCGTCGCGCTCTTTATAGAGCGCAACCATGCGATAACGGCTGTCGTCGGTCAGATCGTCGGAGAAATCGACCCCGACCTGACGCAGATCCCGGTTCCCCAGTTGCAGATTGACCAGGCCTTGAGGGGTCGCGGTGGGGCGCTTGCTGATGGAGTTGATCACGCCGCCGGGAGGCGCCTCGCCGTAGAGGATGGAGGCCGGGCCCTTGAGCAGCTCCACACTTTCCAGACCGAATGGCTCCGGGGTCCAGACATAGTAACCGGTGCCGAACAGGCGGTTGCCATCGAGGTACTGGGCGGCATCGAAGCCACGCACCTTGAACCAGTCGGTGTTGTTGTCGGAGCCATAGAAACCGGTGAGCACGCCGGAGCGGTAGCGCACGGACTCGTCGAGCTGCTGCACGGCGTGCTGATCCAGCTCCTCGCGGTTGACCACGGAGACGGCGCGGGGGGTCTCGGCCATGGGCACCTCGACCTTCATGGCGGTGCCGGTGACCACCATGGTTTCAGCCGCCTTGGGCAGCTCTTTATCTGCTTGTTCAGCAGCCAGCACAGGCAGGCTCGCCAGCAGGCAGGAGAGCGGCAACAGCTGGGCCCCCCTCTTTCGCATCACTGCATTCTGGGTATTTTTTTGCGCAATCATATAAGTGTCTCAAATATCAATGAGTTATATTTTGGTTTCTTATTATGGGTGCCCAATGCGGCCGGTCTGCCCGACTCCTTAGGCGAATAAAGCGGCACAATGCTACTACAGGAGCCATGATCGAATCGATTCAATAATTGCTAATCATTTGCATCTCTATTGTTACCTGCTGTATCAATGGACGACTTTTCCGGCAGAAAGACTCATTCAGGAGGGTGATCAAAAGAAGGGAACACAGAGGAAGATAAAAAAAGATGGCGAGGGCGGCCTCTGCCATAAAAATCGTGAAGGATCCTTATCCCCAAGCTTTATCCATATTTATCCACATCCTTTGGCGGTAGAATCCCGGCTCTCCATTTCTTTCGATGACATCAGGATCCATTCCATGGCCAAACTCAATCTTGTCGTCGGCTCCATGCTGGGCGCCGCCGAATATGTCGCAGATCATGTCGCCAGCCTGCTGGAACAGGCGGGCCACCAGACCCGGATCCACAACCCGGCCAGCCTGGCCGAGGTGTTGGCGGAGCCGGATGCCATCCTGCTGGTGATCACTTCCACCCACGGTGCCGGCGACGTGCCCGACAATCTTCAGCCCTTCGCCAAGGATCTTGCCGACCAGCATCCTGATCTCAACGCCTTGAAATATGGGGTGATCGGGCTTGGTGACCGCAGTTATGACACCTTCTGCCAGGGCGGCAAGACGCTGGATCGACTGCTGGCCGAATGTGGCGCCAGCCGGATCGGGGATCGTCTGGAGATAGACGTGACCCAGCATGAGATCCCGGAAGATGCCGCCGAAGCCTGGATCCATGACTGGATGCAGATGATCGCCTGATCAGGGCCCGGGAGATCCGGTAAAAACACCTTGATCTCCCCGCTTGTCCCCAAATTCCTATCCACCAGGTTATTAACAGATAGATCCGGGAGAGTTGTTCTACACGGTTACCCACAACGCCCAGGGGTAATGTGCATAACTATAGTGTTAAGCTCTGTAAAACCTATAGTTATCCATGTATGAGATCTTATCCAGTTCTGGTCTGTGTATAAAACCACTGGTTATCCCCCCGTTCACGGCCCTGGGATCCAAGCTTTTCCACAAGCTGGGATCGTCTTTAAACGGATGATCTTTATGATCAAAAAGGGCTTATCAACAGAAATCGTGGATCCTAATAAAAGATCCAGTAAAAGATCGATCTAAAGATCCTTAAGATCTACTAACGGATCCTGCATCCATACTGATCCTGAAGTAGACGTTCCCCTCAAGAGGCGAAACGGATAGAATGATCCGCCCTTCAGCCCAGGCAAATAAAGATCTTCAGGCGTGCAGATCAAGGTGATCCCCAATGCAATACCATGAACAATTTGATGTGATCGTCGTCGGTGGCGGTCATGCAGGAACCGAAGCAGCAACAGCGGCAGCCCGTATGGGTCTGAATACTCTGTTGTTGACCCACAACATCGATACGCTGGGACACATGTCCTGTAATCCGGCGATCGGCGGGATCGGCAAGGGACACCTGGTCAAGGAAGTGGATGCCCTGGGCGGGATCATGGCGCAGGCCATCGATCTTGGCGGGATCCAGTTCCGTACCCTCAACTCCTCCAAAGGGCCCGCGGTGCGAGCCACCCGTGCCCAGGCGGATCGCCTGCTTTACAAGGCCGTGGTACGCCAGACCCTGGAAAATTACCCGAATCTGAAGATCTTCCAGCAAGCCTGTGACGATCTCGTCATGGACGGTGATCGCGTCGCCGGCGTGGTCACTCAGAGCGGGATCCGCATCAGCGGCAAGACGGTGGTGCTGACAGTCGGCACCTTCCTGAACGGTCTGATCCACATCGGGATGGAAAACTACAAGGGCGGCCGCGCCGGGGATCCTCCCTCGATCGCCCTGGCGCAGCGTCTGCGTGAGCTGCCGCTGCGCATCGATCGGCTCAAGACTGGCACGCCGCCACGCATCGATGCCCGTACCGTCGATCTCTCCGTGATGCAGCAGCAGCACGGTGACGATCCTCGTCCCGTCTTCTCGTTCATCGGCAACGCCAGTCAGCACCCGCGTCAGGTGCCCTGCTACGTTACCCACACCAACGAGAAGACCCACGAGGTGATCCGCAACAACCTGGATCGCAGCCCCATGTATGCCGGGGTGATCGAGGGGATAGGCCCCCGTTACTGCCCGTCGATCGAGGACAAGATCACCCGCTTCGCCGACAAGACGGCGCACCAGATCTTCGTCGAGCCGGAAGGCCTGACCACCCACGAACTCTACCCGAACGGGATCTCCACCAGCCTGCCGTTCGACGTACAGGTGCAGATCGTCCGTTCGATCCGTGGCTTCGAGAATGCCCACATCACCCGCCCCGGCTACGCCATCGAATACGACTTCTTCGATCCGCGAGATCTCAAGGCCAACATGGAGAGCAAATGCATTCCAAACCTCTTCTTCGCCGGCCAGATCAACGGCACTACAGGCTATGAAGAGGCGGCCGCCCAGGGGCTGATGGCCGGTCTGAACGCCGGTCTGCGAGCCCAGGGCAAGGACGCCTGGCATCCCCGCCGGGATCAGGCCTACATGGGCGTGATGATGGACGATCTCTCCACCCTGGGGACCCGCGAGCCCTACCGCATGTTCACCAGCCGCGCCGAATACCGTCTGCTGCTGCGGGAAGACAACGCCGATCTGCGCCTGACAGCCATAGGTCGCGAGCTCGGCCTGGTGGATGACCATCGCTGGAGCCTGTTCAACACCAAGATGGAGCAGGTGGAGCAGGAGCGTCAGCGCATGCGTTCGACCTGGATCCACCCGCAGCACCCGTCGCTGGAGGCAGTCAACGCTCTGGTGAACACGCCTCTGACCCGAGAGCAGAGCCTGGAAGAGCTGCTGCGTCGCCCCGAGGTGACCTACGATGCCCTGATGGCCATTGAAGGGGTTGGCCCAGCGCTGGAAGACACAGCAGCGGCGGATCAGGTGGAGATCCAGATCAAGTACGCCGGCTACATCGAGCGCCAGCACGACGAGGTGGAGAAGCAACTGCGCAACGAGAACACCCTGTTACCACTGGACATGAACTACCGCGACGTCAACGGTCTCTCCAACGAGGTGATCGCCAAGCTGAACGATGCCAAGCCACAGACCATAGGTCAGGCCTCCCGCATCTCCGGCATCACCCCGGCTGCTATCTCCATCCTGCTGGTTCATCTGAAGAAACACGGCCTGCTGCGTAAAACCGCCTGAGGAATTCCCCGTTGGAAAACATGCTGGAAAGATTGAACGGCCTGCTCATGCAGGCCGGAATTGTTATCACCGATACCCAAAAGACCCAGTTGGTGCAGTTGGTTGAGTTGCTGCACAAGTGGAACAAGGCTTACAATCTCACCTCGGTGCGAGATCCGGACGCCATGCTGGTCAAGCACATCCTCGACAGCCTGGTGGTGAGCCCTCACCTGCACGGTGAGCGTTTCATCGATGTGGGTACAGGCCCCGGCCTGCCCGGCCTGCCGTTGGCGATCATCAATCCGGACAAGCAGTTCGTGTTGCTGGACAGCCTGGGCAAGCGGATCAACTTCATCCGCCAGGTGATCCAGGAGCTGGGGTTGACCAACGTGACACCCGTCAAATCCCGGGTGGAAGAGTATCAACCCGAAGTTGGCTTCGATGGTGTACTCAGCCGGGCCTTCGCCTCGCTGGAGGACATGCTGAGCTGGTGTCACCATCTGCCGTCACCCGAAGGGAGCTTCCTTGCGCTCAAGGGACAATACCCCGAGCAGGAACTGGCACAGTTGCCTGCCAGCATTCGCCTGGTTGCCGCCCATCAATTGGTGGTGCCGGAACTGGAAGGTGAGCGTCATCTGCTGGAATTCAAACATATCCAGCCCGAATAGGGTCGCAGTTTCATTTAGGGGACAGTGTGGGAAAAGTCATTGCCATAGCCAACCAGAAGGGTGGAGTGGGTAAAACCACCACCTGTGTAAATCTGGCCGCCTCCCTGGCCGCTACCCGGCGCAAGGTGCTGGTGATCGATCTGGATCCGCAGGGCAATGCCACCATGGGCAGCGGCGTCGACAAGTACGAAGTTGAACGCACCGCCTATGAACTGCTAATCGACGATGCACCCATCAACGAGGTGATCATCCACGAGACCTCGGGTGGCTATCACCTCATCGCCGCCAACGCCGACGTGACCGCGGCCGAAATTCGGCTGATGGAATTCTTCGCCCGCGAGATCCGCCTGCGCAACGCCCTGGCCTCGGTACGGGACAAGTACGACTACGTCTTCATCGACTGCCCGCCTTCTCTCAACATGCTGACCGTCAACGCCATGGCCGCTGCCGACTCCGTGCTGGTGCCCATGCAGTGTGAGTATTACGCGCTGGAGGGGCTCACCGCCCTGGTCGACACCATCAGCAAGCTGGCGGCCGTCGTCAACCCGGAGCTGAAGATCGAGGGGGTGCTGCGCACCATGTTCGATCATCGCAACCGGCTGGCCAATGATGTGTCCGATCAGCTGAAACAGCATTTCGGGGACAAGGTCTATCGCACCATCATCCCCCGCAACGTTAGACTGGCGGAGGCGCCGAGCTTCGGTGCCCCGGCCATGCACTATGACAAATCATCGGTGGGGGCCAAGGCCTATCTGGCCCTGGCTGGCGAGATCCTGCGTCGTCAGGAGCAGGAGTCTCAGCCGATCACCGCAGACCGAGAGAGCATATGACGCCGAAGAAACGTGGGCTGGGCAAGGGGTTGGACGCCCTGCTCAGCACCAGCACGGCCGCCCGCCAGAAACAGGTGATGAGCGACCAGCGTACCGAGCAGGCCATGGCGCCCACCAACCAGGGCGAGCTGCGCAAGCTGCCGCTGGAGTGGCTGCAGTCCGGCAAATATCAGCCACGCAAGGACATGTCCCAGGATGCGCTGGAAGACCTGGCCAACTCGATACGGGCGCAAGGCGTGATTCAGCCGATAGTGGTACGCTCCATCGGCGAGAATCGCTTCGAAATCATCGCCGGTGAGCGGCGCTGGCGCGCGTCCCAGCTGGCCCGACTCGAGGTAGTGCCCTGCCTGGTCAAGGACGTGCCCGACGAGGCTGCGGTGGCCATCGCGCTGATTGAGAATATCCAGCGCGAGGATCTCAACGCCATCGAAGAGGCGGTGGCCCTGCAGCGACTGCTGACCGAGTTCGAGCTGACCCACCAGCAGGTGGCCGAAGCGGTGGGCAAGTCCCGCACCACGGTGACCAACCTGCTGCGCCTCAATCAGCTCAACGAGGACGTGAAGCGCTTCGTCGAGCACGGGGATCTCGACATGGGTCACGCCCGGGCCCTGCTGGCCCTGAGCGGCCCGGCCCAGTCCGAACTGGCCAAGCTGGTTGCCCAGAAGGGGCTGACGGTGCGAGATACCGAGAAACTGGTGCAGAAAACGCTGGAACCGGCAAAAACCAAGGTCGAACCCGTCCGTGATCCCCAGTTTGGTTACCTCGAGCGCCAGATTTCAGAAAAAATTGGCAATCAGGTACAGCTTCAGCCGGGCAAGAAGGATAGCGGCAAGTTAGTAATAAGTTACGATAACTTGGCAGATTTGGACCGGGTATTGGGCTATTTTGGTCTGTCAGAATCGTGATTTTTACGCTTTTTGTAGTAATAAAACATCCATTCCTTTCGATATGAACATAACCTTAATTTCGCGCGGAAAGCCGCAAAAATTAAGGATTTTTGCCATGTTGCAATAGCCGTCTCCACGGGTATAATTTGACCGGCTTTTCGAGCTGTGAACCTGGGGTCTTCGGATCCCGATTTTTTACAGTTCTGTAATGTTCAGGGGTAGGTTGGTGAAACAGAAAGTAGCCTTGGAAGGTTTGACGCTGGCCTTGGCTATGCTCGTTTGTCAGCTCGTCCTGATCCTGGCGATCAGTTCCGTCTGGTTTTATCAGACCGGGGCGTTTGCCGGACGTTCTTCCCTCTTTGGGGGAGGAATGTACTGGGTTCCTCAAGCCCTGTTCACACTCTGGGTTCTGCGCCGCAAGGTGACGAAAGAGAGCGTGGGCCTGGTCTTGCGGGACTTTTATGGTGGGGCAGGGATTAAGCTCATTACTACAACAGGACTTTTCGCCCTGATGTTTGGCTCCGGGATCGAGGTCGACACCGTCTCGTTCTTCGCCACTTATATCCTCGCCCTCGTTGTACAGTGGATAGTTTCATTCACGCTTAACAACCACTATTAGGAAAACTCATGTCTGCAACCGGAGAAGTCCTGACTCCTCAGGGATATATCTCCCACCACCTGACCCACCTGCAAGTCGGGTCCGGGTTCTGGACGGTGAATATCGATTCCATGATATTTTCCGTCTTGCTAGGCGCCCTGTTTATCTGGTCGTTCCGCCGCGTAGCCGTCAAGGCCACCAGCGGTGTGCCCGGTAAGCTGCAGTGCTTTGTGGAGATGCTGGTCGAGTTTGTGAATGGTAACGTCAAAGACATCTTCCATGGTCGGAACCCGGTCATTGCACCGCTGGGACTGACAGTGTTTGTCTGGATCTTCCTGATGAACTTCATGGATCTGATCCCCGTTGACTTTATCCCTCACGCTGCACAGTTGATGGGTGTTCCCTATCTGCGTGTGGTTCCCTCTGCTGACGTTAACATCACCATGTCCATGGCTTTGGGCGTGTTCTTCTTGATCCTGTACTACAGCATCAAGGTCAAGGGTATCAGCGGATTTGTGAAGGAGCTGACGCTTCAGCCTTTCAACCATCCCGCTGCCATCCCGGTTAACTTCATCCTTGAAACCGTCACGTTGATTTCCAAGCCTGTTTCATTGGGTCTGCGACTGTTCGGCAACATGTATGCTGGCGAACTGATCTTTATCCTGATTGCGGGTTTGTTACCCTGGTGGTCACAGTGGATCCTGTCCGTGCCTTGGGCAATTTTCCACATCCTGATCATCACTTTGCAGGCGTTTATCTTCATGGTTCTGACCATCGTCTATCTGTCGATGGCGCAAGAAGACCATGGTTGATGCAACTCAAATAATCCTTTTTATACAATCAATTACATCTAAATAAATGGAGATCCTCATGGAAAACTTGAACATGGACCTGCTGTACATCGCTGCTGCAATGATGATGGGTCTGGCGGCTATCGGCGCCTCCATCGGTATCGGTATCCTGGGTGGCAAGTTCCTGGAAGGTGCTGCTCGTCAACCGGACCTGATCCCTGTTCTGCGTACCCAGTTCTTCATCGTCATGGGTCTGGTGGATGCGATCCCGATGATCGCCGTTGGTCTGGGTCTGTATGTGATGTTTGCGGTTGCTGGCTAAGTCTCTACGACTCCCCAGGCATAACCCATTAACTAACTTAAGAGGACATAGGCTGTGAATATCAACGCCACCCTCCTCGGCCAAGCAATTGCTTTTTTCTTCTTCGTAGTGTTTTGCATGAAGTACGTATGGCCGCCGTTGATCGCTGCCATCGAAGCCCGTCAGAAAGAAATTGCTGATGGTCTCTCTTCTGCCGAGCGTGCCAAGAAAGATCTGGATTTGGCCAAGGCCAACGCCACCGATCAGCTGAAAGAAGCCAAGCACCAGGCTGCCGAAATCATCGATCAAGCCAACAAACGCAAGGCCCAGATCATTGATGAAGCCGCTGTCGGAGCTCAAGCAGAGCGGGAAAAAATCCTGGCTCAGGGCCGTGCAGAGATCGAAGCTGAACGTCATCGTGCCAAAGAAGAACTGCGCAAGCAGGTTGCTGCTCTTGCCATCGCGGGTGCAGAGAAGATCCTGGCACGCCAAATCGACCAGGCTGCCAACAGCGACATCGTCGACAAACTGGTAGCAGAACTGTAACGGGAACGGGGCTATGTCTGAACTGACTACAATCGCTCGCCCCTACGCCAAGGCTGCTTTCGAGTTTGCCGTTGAGCACAAGGCGGTTGACCAATGGCTGGAGATGCTCGGTTTCGCCGCACAAGTGGCCGAGAACGAGACCATCCATAACCTGGTAAACGGCTCCGTGGCCGCCGAAGAACTGGCAAACCTGTTTGTCGGTGTCTGCGGTGAGCAGCTCAACGAGCATGGTCAGAACCTGATCCGGGTGATGGCTGAGAATGGTCGCTTGGGTGTGCTGCCGGCTGTCGTTGCTGAATATGTCGCGCTCAAGGCTGAACTGGACAAAGAAGTTCAGGCTGACGTGATTTCGGCGATCGAACTGACCGACCAGCAGAAGGCCGCTATTCAGGCTTCTCTGGAACAACGTCTCGCGCGCAAAGTGAAGCTGATTTGCAGCACAGATGCGTCCTTGATGGCCGGGGTGCTCATCAAGGCCGGTGATCTGGTTATCGACGGCACGGTCCGCGGTAAGCTGGATCGCATGGCCGACGCGCTGCAATCTTGATTGGGGTATTAGAGCATGCAACTGAATTCCACTGAAATCGCCGAGCTGATCAAGCAGCGCATTGCGCAGTTTGATGTCAAAAGCGAAGCGCGTAACGAAGGTACTATCGTCTCTGTGAGCGACGGTATCATTCGTATCCACGGTCTGGCCGATGCCATGCAGGGTGAAATGATCGAGCTGCCGGGTAACCGCTTTGCTCTGGCATTGAACCTGGAGCGTGACTCCGTTGGTGCCGTTGTCATGGGTCCCTATGCCAACCTGGCTGAAGGGATGAAAGTAAAAGGTACCGGCCGTATTCTGGAAGTGCCGGTCGGTCGTGGTCTGTTGGGCCGGGTGGTCAACACCCTGGGTCAGCCGATCGACGGTAAGGGTCCGGTAGACAACGACGGCTACTCGCCGATCGAAGTCATTGCCCCGGGCGTTATCGAGCGTAAGTCTGTTGACCAGCCAGTCCAGACCGGTCTGAAAGCCATCGATGCCATGATCCCTATCGGTCGTGGCCAGCGTGAGCTGATCATCGGTGACCGTCAGGTTGGTAAGACCGCCATCGCGATCGACACCATCATCAACCAGAAAGACTCCGGCATTAAGTGCGTCTACGTTGCGATTGGCCAGAAGGCCTCCACCATCGCCAACGTGGTGCGCAAGCTGGAAGAGCACGGCGCCCTGGCCAACACCATTGTGGTCGTCGCCTCCGCCTCCGAAGCCGCTGCCCTGCAGTACCTGGCTCCTTATGCCGGTTGCTCCATGGGTGAGTACTTCCGTGACCGCGGTGAAGACGCGCTGATCATCTATGATGACCTGTCCAAGCAGGCCGTAGCCTATCGCCAGATCTCCCTGCTGCTGCGCCGTCCGCCAGGACGTGAAGCTTACCCGGGCGATGTCTTCTATCTGCACTCCCGTCTGCTGGAGCGTGCTTCCCGCGTCAACGTCGAGTACGTCGAGAAGTTCACCAAGGGTGCCGTGACTGGACAGACCGGTTCTCTGACCGCGCTGCCGATCATCGAAACCCAGGCCGGCGACGTGTCTGCGTTCGTTCCGACCAACGTGATCTCCATCACCGATGGCCAGATCTTCCTGACCACTCAGCTGTTCAACTCCGGTATTCGTCCGGCGGTTGACCCGGGTATCTCCGTATCCCGTGTGGGCGGTGCCGCTCAGACCAAGATCGTCAAGAAGCTGTCCGGTGGTATCCGTACCGCGCTGGCCCAGTATCGTGAACTGGCGGCCTTCGCCCAGTTCTCTTCCGATCTGGACGATGCGACTCGCAAGCAGCTGGATCATGGTCAGAAAGTGACCGAGCTGATGAAGCAGAAGCAGTACTCTCCGATGAGCGTGGCTCACCAGTCTCTGGTGCTGTTCGCCGCCGAGAAGGGCTACCTCGCCGATGTCGAACTGAGCAAGATAGTCGACTTCGAAGCCGCTCTGCTCTCTTACGCCAATACCCAGCATGCTGAGCTGATGGCTGAAATCAATGCCAAGGCCGACTACAACGACGCGATCGTTGGCAAGCTGACTGCGTTGCTGGATAGCTTCAAGGCAACCCAGACCTGGTAAGCGTGTGTGGCAGCGCAAGCTGCCACCTGATGGAGAGAAGAGATGGCCGGCGCAAAAGAGATACGTAACAAGATCGGGAGTGTGAAGAACACTCAGAAGATCACCAGCGCTATGGAAATGGTGGCAGCCAGCAAGATGCGCCGTGCGCAGGAACGCATGTCTGCCAGCCGTCCGTACGCTGAAACCATGCGCAAGGTGATCGGCCATATCGCTCAGGGGAACTTGGAATACAAGCACCCCTACCTCATCGAACGTGAGGTCAAGCGAGTGGGTTACATCGTCGTCTCCACCGACCGTGGCCTGTGTGGCGGCCTGAACATCAACCTGTTCAAAGCTGCCCTCAACGATATGAAGCAATGGAGCGCGAAAGGTGCCAAGGTTGACCTGGCACTGATCGGTAGCAAGGCCTCCAACTTCTTTGAACGGCACGGCGCCAAGGTGAAAGCCCACGTCTCCGGACTGGGTGATAACCCGAGCGTCAATGACCTGATTGGTTCAGTCAAGGTCATGCTGAAGGCTTACGACAACGGTGAGATTGACAGGCTGTATCTGGTGTACAACAAGTTCGTCAACACCATGGTTCAGCAACCAAAAGTCGATCAACTGCTGCCTTTGCCCGTAACAGAAGACAGCAAGCTCGCCAAGAAACACCACTGGGATTACCTCTATGAGCCGGATCCCAAGCAGCTGCTGGATACCCTGTTGATTCGCTACGTCGAATCCCAGGTGTACCAGGGTGTGGTAGAAAACTTGGCAAGTGAACAGGCAGCCCGAATGGTTGCCATGCAAGCCGCGACTGACAACGCCGGCAACCTGATTAACGATCTGCAACTGGTGTACAACAAGGCCCGTCAGGCCAGTATTACCCAGGAACTGACAGAGATCGTATCCGGTGCTGCTGCGGTGTAAGGCAAGGGTTATCAAAGGTTTAGAGGATTTGACATGAGTAACGGTTTCATCGTCCAAATCATCGGCGCTGTAGTGGACATCGAGTTCCCGCAGAATGCCGTGCCCCAGGTGTACGATGCACTGAAAGTCATCAGCGAAGGCCAAGGCCAGGGTCTGGTACTGGAAGTTCAGCAACAGATCGGCGGCGGCGTCGTTCGTTGCATCACCATGGGCTCCTCCGACGGTCTGCGTCGTGGGTTGGAAGTAGTTAACAGCGGCAAGGCCATCCAGGTACCGGTTGGTACCTCGACCCTGGGTCGTATCATGAACGTACTGGGCGAGCCCATCGACGAGAAGGGTCCGATCGGCGAAGAAGAGCGTTGGTCCATCCACCGCGAAGCCCCCAGCTACGAAGATCAGTCCAACAGCGCCGAGCTGCTGGAGACCGGCATCAAGGTTATCGACCTGGTTTGCCCGTTCGCCAAGGGTGGTAAGGTCGGTCTGTTCGGTGGTGCCGGTGTAGGCAAGACCGTCAACATGATGGAGCTGATCCGTAACATCGCGATCGAACACAGTGGTTACTCTGTATTCGCCGGTGTGGGTGAGCGTACCCGTGAGGGTAACGACTTCTACCACGAGATGATGGAGTCCAACGTACTGGACAAAGTATCTCTGGTATACGGTCAGATGAACGAGCCGCCCGGAAACCGTCTGCGCGTCGCGCTGACCGGTCTGACCATGGCCGAGAAGTTCCGTGACGAGGGTCGTGACGTGCTGTTCTTCGTGGACAACATCTACCGTTACACCTTGGCCGGTACTGAAGTATCCGCACTGCTGGGCCGTATGCCTTCTGCAGTAGGTTACCAGCCGACCCTGGCCGAGGAGATGGGTGTTCTGCAAGAACGTATCACCTCCACCAAGACCGGTTCCATCACCTCAGTCCAGGCCGTTTACGTGCCTGCGGATGACTTGACCGACCCGTCTCCGGCGACCACCTTCGCCCACCTGGATGCGACCATCGTTCTGTCCCGTCAGATCGCGGCACTGGGTATCTACCCGGCCGTTGACCCGCTGGACTCCACCTCCCGTCAGCTGGATCCGCTGGTGGTAGGCAAGGATCACTACGAGACCGCTCGTGGTGTGCAGATCGTGCTGCAGCGCTACAAGGAGCTGAAGGACATCATCGCCATCCTGGGTATGGATGAACTGTCAGAAGAAGACAAACTGACCGTATCCCGTGCCCGTAAGATCGAGCGTTTCCTGTCCCAGCCGTTCTTCGTGGCCGAAGTATTTACCGGTTCTTCAGGTAAGTACGTGCCGCTGAAAGAGACCATTCGCGGTTTCCAGGGCATCCTGAAAGGCGAGTATGACGATCTGCCCGAGCAGGCGTTCTACATGGTTGGCGGTATCGACGAAGTCGTCGAGAAAGCCAAGAAACTGTAAGCCTCGATAGGAGGGCCCATGGCTGAGATGATCTCATTTCACCTGGATGTAGTAAGCGCCGAAGGGAAACTGTTTTCCGGTCGCGTGCAATCTGCCCAGGTAACAGGCTCCGAGGGTGAGCTGGGTCTCCGCCACGGTCATGCTCCGTTGCTGACTGCCATCAAGCCGGGCCTGGTCCGCTTGATCAAGCAAAATGGTAGCGAAGAGGTGCTGTACATCTCCGGCGGCATGCTGGAAGTACAACCCGAAGCCGTGACCGTGCTGGCCGATACCGCCATTCGTGCCGATGACCTGGATGAGGCGAAAGCCCAGGAAGCCAAGCGTCGTGCCGAAGAGCGGATCAGCAGCTCCCATGGTGATATCGACTATGCTCAGGCATCTGCCGAGCTGGCCAAAGCAATGGCCCAGCTGCGGGTTATCGATATCGTCAAAAAGAATTACCGCTAATCACGGTGATGTAAAAAGCGACCTTCGGGTCGCTTTTTTTTTGCCCGTTGGATAGACTCCGCCGGGTATTTCCTCATGTTTCAAAGGCTGGCTATGTCTCTCAACGTCGTGATCCTGGCTGCGGGTAAAGGTACTCGCATGCGTTCCGTTCTGCCCAAGGTGCTGCACCCCGTCGCCAACAAACCCATGGTGTCCCATGTGATCGACACCGCCCGCCAGATAGGTGCCGAGCAACTGCACCTGGTCTATGGCCACGGTGCCGAGCTGCTCAAGGAGCGGATCGCCGCCCCGGATCTCAACTGGGTACTGCAGGCGCAGCAACTGGGCACCGGCCATGCCGTCGCCCAGGCGATCCCGTTCTGGCAGGATGAGGATGATGTGCTGGTGCTCTACGGCGATACCCCGCTGATCCAACCCGAGACCCTGCAACGGCTGCTGGCCGCCAAGGCCGACGACGGCATGGCGCTGCTGACCGTGGTGCTGGACAACCCCACCGGCTACGGCCGCATCGTGCGGGAAAACGGCCAGGTGGTCGGCATCGTCGAGCAGAAGGATGCCAACGCCGAACAGCTCGCCATCCGCGAGGTGAATACCGGCGTGCTGGTGGCCAATGGCGCCCAGCTGAGCGGCTGGCTGTCCCGTCTGGACAACAAGAACGCCCAGGGGGAGTTCTATCTCACCGACGTGATCGCCATGGCCCATGGGGATGGCTGCCCCATTGCCGCCGTCCACCCGGACAGCGCCATGGAGGTGGAAGGGGCCAACAACCGGGTCCAGCTGGCGGCCCTCGAGCGCAGCTATCAGCAGATGCAGGCCGAGAAGCTGATGATCGCCGGGGTCACCCTGATCGATCCGGCCCGCTTCGATCTGCGCGGCACCCTGGAGATCGGTGAGGAGGTGGTGATCGACGTCAACGTCATCATCGAGGGCAAGGTCAAGCTCGGCAACCATGTGCGCATAGGTGCTGGCGCTGTGCTGAAGGATTGCGAGATTGGCGATCACAGCGAGGTGAAACCCTACTCCGTTATCGAGGGTGCCCTGGTGGCCGATCAATGTTCGGTCGGCCCCTTCGCCCGTCTGCGCCCGGGTGCTGTGCTGGAGCAGGATGCCCACGTCGGCAACTTCGTCGAGATGAAGAAATCCCGTCTGGGGGTTGGCTCCAAGTGTGGTCATCTGACCTACCTGGGGGATGCGGACATCGGCGCCAAGGTGAATATCGGCGCCGGTACCATCACCTGCAACTACGATGGGGTGAACAAGTTCCAGACCATCATCGAGGATGACGTCTTCGTCGGCTCCGATACCCAGCTGGTGGCGCCGGTGCGCATCGGCAAGGGTGCGACTCTGGGGGCGGGTTCAACCATCACCAAGGATGTGGCCGAGCACGAGCTGGTGATTACCCGGGTGCCCCAGCGCCACATCAAGAACTGGGCTCGCCCGGTCAAGAAGAAGTGATGCCCGATCAATGAAATAAAACCGGCGCCCTGAGGGCGCCGGTTTTGTTTTCAGCTCTCCTGATTCGGGGTTGGGGAAGGGGGCGGGTTACCCATCACCCCATACCAGTCCAGCTTGCGGGTCAGCATCATGATCAGTGCCAATATGGTGAACAGCAGCAGGGCGCCGAGCAGCAGGGCTATCTCCTCGGCTTGCAGCAGCCCGAACAGGATGGCGTAGACCAGCCCGAGCAGGGCCGCGAAGCCGAGGCCCTGACGCGGCCCCCCCAGCACATGGCTGAGGTAGAAGCCGTTGAGCGACACGCTGGCGAGGCTGGCGACCAGATAAGCCCAGCCAAAGCCGAGGTGCTCGGTCAGCGCCAGCAACACCAGATAGAAGATGGCCAGACCCATGCCCACCAGGGCGTACTGGATCGGATGCACCCGCAGCCCCCTGAGCAGCTCGAACATGAAGAAGCTGAGGAAGGTGAGGCCGATGAACAGCAGGGCGTACTTGGCGGCCCGCTCGTTCAGCTGATAGTGATCCACCGGCTGCACCAGGCTGACGCTGAAGGTCGGCAACTCGCTCCCGGCTCCCTTCATCATGCGGGTGAAGCGCCGTTCCATGTCGGTGGCAAACCAGCTGGTCTGCCAGCTGGCGTCGAACCCATGATCGTTCAGGGTGCGGTTGCCGGGCAGAAAATCGCCGATGAAGTTGGGATGAGGCCAGTTGCCACTCAGGTTGAACCTGCTGTCCTGGCCGATCGGCACCACCTCGAGTGCGTTCATGCCCTGCAGGTTCAGCTCGATGTGAAAGCGGCCATCTTCCCCGGGCAGGCTGTCGAGCGGAGCATGGATGCCGGCCAGACCGTCTCCCAGCAGGGCGCCGGGGGTGAACTGAATGCGCCGCTCCCCCAGTTGCAGCTCGGGCACGCTGCTGATGCCGCGGGCATCGGACAGCACCAGGCTGAGGTAGGGCTTGCCAGGGATCAGGGCAGGATCCGCGGCGTCGAAGCTCAGGTCCGGGTTGCCGGCAACCAGTGCCTTGTCGGCCAGGCTGGCCGGCAAGTGGCCAGAGAGGGAGAGCCGGCCTTGATAGACCTGGGCCTGATAGATGCCGAGCTTGCGCGGGGTGACCTCCATGCTGGCCCGCACATCCAGCCTGTCCGGCAACAGGTAGCGATAGACCCGCTCCTCGCGCACGAAGCGCTTGCCATCCTGCTCGACGGTGACGGCCCGGGTATAGGGTTGCACCAGCACAGGCCCCAGCAAGCGCTGTGGCCCGCTGCTGCTGGCCATGATGCTGTGGATGGCCTGGCTGCGGTAAGCCTGGCGCTCCCGGTTCAGATCCATGATGGCGTGAACCGGGATCATCAGCAGCAGGCAGAGCAACAGCAGCAGGGCGATCTTGTGGGTGATTATCTGTTTGACCATGGCGCATCTCCTTGTTGGTGAACGGGAGTGTGCCCTGGTCGGGTGAAGCGGGGATGGGGCCCTGTGAAGTGGGGGTGAAGGGGATAAAAAAACCGGCGCCTTGCGCCGGTCTTGGCATCACAGCTTCTTCAGCTGTTCTGGCAGTGCGGCAAACACCTCTTCCCTGGCCCTGAGGGAGGCAAACTGCTTGCCAGGCTTCTGGATGACGGTGTGGACGAAGATGAGCTTCTGATCCTGCTTGCTGGCCCAGCCGACGAACCAGCCGATCTGCTGATCCCGGTCGAGGCTGCCATCCAGCAGTTTGGGGTAGCCCATGCCGGTCTTGCCATGGATCTGCCAGCCATCGATGTCGGGCTGACGCAGGATATTGGCCGTGTGCTGCAGTGTCTGGGCGGAGACCGGCAGCTTGCCGCTCACCAGCTTGCCGAGAAAGCGTGCCTGCTCCTGGGGGCTGATGGCAAGGCTGGAACTGAGCCAGGCCTGGGTCAGGCCGTCATGTTTGCCAGGGTTGCCCGAGAGATCCCGGTTGCCGTAGTCGAAGCGGTCCACGTATTGCTGGAAGCGCGCCGCCCCCAGCCACTCGGTGAGGCGTTGGGAGTACCAGATCACCGAATAGGTCATCCAACGGCTCGGGGTGGTGGTCTGCTTCCATTCCGGCAGGAAGTCAGGGTCACCGGCTTTGAATGGCAGAGCTGGCAGTTGCTCATCCACCAGGAAGCCGCTGTCATAGCCCATCAGCGCCAGCGGGATCTTGAAGGTGGAGGCGGGAGGCAGCTGGCTGGCGCAGTCACCCTGGGCACTGAAGGGCTTGCCGCTGCCATCGGCGAACAGCAGGCAGCCGGTGGCGGCGCTGGCGGGCAGGGAGCAGAAGAGACCGGCGGCAAGCAGGCTGGATAACAGAATGCGGGACATGAACATCTCCTTGATTCATCAGAACGCGGGTAGACGGGTCCGGGCAGGACCCTATCCGAGGAGGCGCAGCTTAGCCCGGCTCTGTGTGTTCAGTGTGAAGTCTTCTGGCCGGCAGGCAGCCAGAGCTCGGCCAGCACGCCGCCTTCCGGCTGGTTGCCCAGGGTCAACCGACCGCCGTGCTGGCGGGCCACCTCGGCGGCAAAGCTGAGCCCCAGGCCGCTGCTCTTGCCCTTGTCGGGCCTGGGCAGGGAGTAGAAGCGCTCGAAGATGCGTGGCAGCGCGTAGTCCGGAATACCTGGCCCCTGATCCCGTACCCGGAAGCAGTACCCCCCCTCCTCCATGGCGCCGCTCAGCCGGATGTGACCCCCGGCGGGTGAGAAGTCGAGAGCGTTGTCCAGCAGGTTGCCCAGCGCCTGCTCCACCAGCAGGGGATCCCACTTCTGCCTGGGGGCGTCGGCTAGCTCTGCCCCCAGGGCCACCTGACGACGGACAGCGACTATCTGGCGGGCATCGAGCGCCCGCCTGCCCAGCGTGGCAGGGGCTGTGGCCTGTCTGTCCAGCCCCGGCCCCGATTCGAGGCGCGCGAGCTGCAGCATACGCTCGATCAGCTGCTGCATGCGGGCTGTTTCCAGATTGATGTTGCCAATAAAGCGCCGCGCCACCTCGGGTGGCGGTGCCTCGGCGAGGATCTCCCCTGCCCCGCGGATGGCGGCCAGCGGGCTTTTGAGCTCGTGGGTCAGGCTGTGCACATAGGCTTCGATATAGGCCTTGCCATCCAGCTGGCGGCGCATGGTCTCGAGGGATCGACCGAGCCGGTCCAGCTCGGGGCTGTGGAGCCTTGGCAGACTGGCGGGCTGGCCCTGGCTGACCGCATCGGCGTAGTGCACCAGCTTGCCGATGGCGCGGTTGAGCCACCACACCAGCAGGGTGCCGATGAGCAATGAGATGAACAGCAGCAGGGCGGCCCCCTGCAATAGCTGGTGCTCGCTGCGCTCTATCATGGGCAGCAGGGTGCGGTTGGGCTTGGCAACCGTGAGAGAGCCCAGGATCTCCTCCCCCTCGCGCAGGGGGGCGGCAACGTGCATCACCGAGCTGGCGGGATCGTCCGGATCGCTGCGGGTGCTACGGGCGCCGTATTCGCCGCGCAAGGTGCGGTAGACGTCGTTCCAGCGCGAATAGTCCTTGCCCAGATCCACCCCGTCCGAGTCATAGACCACCTTGCCTTTAGCGTCGACCACATAGATGCGGTACTCCGCCTGCTGTTTGAGGTGTCCGTCGATCAGGGCGTTGATGGGGCTCTGGTTGAGGCGGGAGAAGGCGCTGGCCAGCCGGCCATCCGCCATCTTCCCCTCCTGCAGATCGTCCAGGGCCAGGGGGGCCAGCAACTGGGCCATGTCCACCAGGGTATCCTCGGTGGCGCTGCGCACCCCGGGTTTGATCTCCTCGACGAAGATCTCCAGCACGAACCAGGCGGCCAGGGCGAAGATGAGCACCAGGCCGCACAGCAGTTGCAATCCGATTCTCATCTCATCCCCCGGCCGGTGCCCGGCAACCCTGAGTTCATGCCAATTCCAGGCTGTAGCCCAGCCCGCGGTGGGTCAGGATCAGATTGGCCTCGGAGTCCCGCTCCCGCAGCTTGGCGCGCAGGGTCTTGATGTGGGTGTCGACGGTGCGATCCAGGCTCTCTTCGGCCCCGCTCCACACCAGATCCATCAGCTGCTGGCGGGAGTAGACCCGGCCCGGCGCCTGCATGAGAGTCTTGAGCAGCAGGTATTCGTAGCGGGTGAGGGTGAGAGGCTGACCGTGGAAGCAGATGCGGGCCCGCTCCTCGTCCAGTGCCAGCAGAGCGCTGGGCTGGGGGGCGCTCGGCTGGCTGCGGCGCAGTATCACCCTCACCCTGGCGCACACTTCCCGCGGCGAGAACGGCTTGGCCACGTAGTCGTCGGCCCCTATCTCCAGCCCGATCAACCTGTCTATCTCCTCGCTGCGGGCGGTGAGAAACATCAGGGGAGTGTCGGTCAGGGCCCGCACCTGCTTGCACAGCTCGAAGCCGCTGATGTCCGGCAACCCCACATCCAGGATCAGAAAATCCGGGCGCGACCGTTCCAGTCGCGCCAGCAACGGCTGCCCGAGGGGAAACCACTCCACCTCGAAACCATCGGTCTGCAGGGCATAGATCAGGGTGTCGGCGATGCTGGCCTCATCTTCCACCAGCCAGATGACTCGTTTTTGCATGGCGTCCTCGTCACAAATCGGCCTGACCATTCTGGCATCGAACCAAATCGGATCCTATTTGCCGTTTGATTTTTCCCAAAAAGGTATTAATATTTCGCCACTCTTTCGAATCGAAACTTTAAGATGACCAAACGCAACACTCAACAGCGCCGTCACACCATAGTGACCCTGGTGCAGGAACAGGGCGAAGTCAGTGTCGATGCCCTGGCCAAGCACTTCTCCACCTCGGAAGTGACCATCCGCAAGGATCTGGCCGTGCTGGAGACTGGCGGTCTGCTGCTGCGTCGTTACGGTGGTGCCGTGCCCCTGCCGAGCGAGATGGTGGTGGACAGCAATCCGGATCAAGTTTCGAAACGAAAGCTGGCCATCGCCCGTGCCGCCGCCGAGCGCATCCGCGATCACAACCGCGTCATCATCGACAGCGGCAGCACCACCAGCGCCATGATCCCCATGCTGGGCAGCAAGCGCGGGCTCATCGTGATGACCAACTCCCTCAACGTGGCCGGCGCCCTGCGCGAGCTGGAAAACGAGCCTACCTTGTTGATGACCGGCGGCACCTGGGATCCCCACTCCGAATCCTTCCAGGGGCAGGTGGCGGAGCAGGTGCTGCGCTCCTATGACTTCGACCAACTGTTCATCGGCGCCGACGGCATAGACCCGGAGCGGGGTACCACCACCTTCAACGAGCTGGTGGGCCTCTCCAGGGTGATGGCCGAGGTGTCCCGCGAGGTCATCGTCATGGTCGAGTCGGAGAAGATTGGCCGCAAGATCCCCAATCTCGAACTGCCCTGGTCGAGCATCCATACCCTGGTGACCGACGAGGGGCTGGCCAGCGAGGCCAGAGCACAGATCCAGGCCAGGGGGATCGCGCTGATTTGTGCTCCCGTGGCGGTTTAACCCAAACATCCAACTATCCAAACGAATTTCCGTTTTTACCTCTTGAGGAGAAGTCTATGTGTGGCATCGTCGGGGCCGTCGCTCAACGTGATGTGGCTGAAATCCTGGTAGAAGGCCTGCGCCGTCTGGAATACCGCGGCTATGACTCCGCCGGTGTGGCGGTGTTCAGCGCCGATCGGCCGCTGCAGCGAGTGCGCCGTCTGGGCAAGGTGGCCGAGCTGGCCAAGGCGCTGGAAGAGCAGTCCGTCCATGGCGGCACCGGCATTGCCCACACCCGCTGGGCGACCCACGGCGAGCCCTCCGAGCGCAATGCGCACCCCCACGTCTCCGAGCACATAGTCGTAGTGCACAACGGCATCATAGAGAACCACGAAGAGCTGCGCAGCCAGCTGCAAGGCATGGGCTACGAGTTCAGTTCCGACACCGACACCGAGGTGATCGCCCACCTGGTTCACCACGAGCTGAAATCCGCCCCCAGCCTGCTGGCGGCCATGCAAGTCACGGTGAAGCAGTTGCGCGGTGCCTATGGCACAGTGGTGATGGACAGCCGTGACGACAGCCGCGTGGTGGTAGCCCGTTCCGGCTCCCCCCTGGTGATTGGCCGCGGCATCGGCGAGAACTTCATCGCCTCCGACCAGATGGCCCTGCTGCCGGTGACCCGCCGCTTCATCTTCCTTGAAGAGGGAGACGTGGCCGAGGTGACCCGTCGCGACGTGCACGTCTTCGATACCAATGGCAACGCCGTGGTACGCGAGGAACTGGAGTCCGAGCTCTCCCACGACGCAGGTGACAAGGGCGAGTACCGCCACTACATGCTCAAAGAGATCTACGAGCAGCCCAAGGCCATCACCAACACATTGGAAGGCCGTCTGGGCAACGATCACGTGGTGGTCGAGTCGTTCGGCAACGGCGCCCGTGCTATTTTCGACAAGGTGGAGCACGTCCAGATCGTGGCTTGCGGTACTTCCTACAACTCCGGCATGGTTGCCCGCTACTGGTTTGAAGAGATAGCCGGCGTCTCCTGCGACGTGGAGATTGCCTCCGAGTTCCGCTATCGCAAGTCCGTCGTGCGCCCCAACAGCCTGCTGGTGACCCTGTCCCAGAGCGGCGAGACCGCAGACACCCTGGCGGCCCTGCGCCTGGCCAAGGAGTCCGGCTACATGAGCTCCCTGGCCATCTGCAACGTGCCGGGCTCCTCCCTGGTGCGCGAATCCGACCTGGCCTTCATGACCCGGGCCGGTGCCGAGATCGGGGTGGCCTCCACCAAGGCGTTCACCACCCAGCTGGCCGGCCTGCTGATGCTGGTGGCCTCCGTCGGTCACTGTCGCGGCAACCTGAGCGCCGCCGCCGAGGCCGAGCTGGTCAAGGCGCTGCAAGCCCTGCCGCTACGCATCAAGGAGAGCCTGGCGCTGGCCAAGGATATTGAAGCCCTGGCCGAAGAGTTTGCCGACAAGCACCACAGCCTGTTCCTCGGCCGTGGCAGCCAGTACCCCATCGCCATGGAGGGGGCGCTCAAACTCAAGGAGATCTCCTACATCCACGCCGAGGCCTATGCCGCAGGTGAGCTCAAGCACGGCCCGCTGGCACTGATCGATGCCGAGATGCCCATCATCGTCGTGGCGCCGAACAACGATCTGCTGGAGAAGCTCAAGTCCAACGTGGAAGAGGTGCGCGCCCGTGGCGGTATCCTCTATGTGTTCGCCGATGCGGACGCTGGCTTCAAGAGCGACGAGACCATGCGGGTGATGAGCCTGAATCACGTGGAAGAGATGATTGCCCCCATCGTCTATACGGTGCCGTTGCAACTGCTCTCCTACCACGTCGCCCTCATCAAGGGCACCGACGTGGATCAGCCGCGCAACCTGGCGAAATCCGTCACCGTGGAATAAGCCGTTGTCAGACATGAAAAAAGAGCCGCTGTTGCGGCTCTTTTTTTGGTTGCTTGGCGGGGTTGCCGTTACGATAGCCGCAGGTTGGTGATGGTCACGTCGTCCAGCGAGGGCACTATGATGCCGCTGGAGATGCTCTTGGCGATCGCCTGGTTGCGGTTCTTCGAATCCGTCTTGTTGGTGACCTGATTGAGGTGGAAGTTCACGGTACGCTCGCTGATGCCGAGTATGGTGGCTATCTCCCAGGAGGTCTTGCCCTCGCTGGCCCAGAACAGACACTCCTTCTCCCGATCCGACAGCTCGGCCAGATGTTTCATCAGGTCCGGCCTGCTCTTTATTAGCTGCAGTGCCGCGTTGAAGATGTAGCTGGCACAAAATGACAACATGGGAACGTTTTCAAACATCAGGTCAGAGTTGGACCTTTCCTTGCTGATGAAGGAGAGGATGCCGTGTTCCCCCTGAGGGGTGTGCAGCGGGAAGGAGACACCGTTTCTCACGCCAAAGTCGGCGGCGAGGTTCATCACTTCCTGGCTGGCGCTGGGCAGCCAGGGGGAGTCGCAGTCGAGCTTGTTCCAGAAGATGGGCTGGGTCTGCTTCAGGCCCAGGAAGACCACAGGATCCTGGGTCAGGTAGTGCCGCTCCGTGTAGGCATCAAACCAGCTGGTCGGGCAGTTGTTGAACAAGGCCACGTGTGATTTCTGCATGCTGATGGGAAAAATGATCAGCAACCGAAAGTAATCAAAGCCCATCTGATGGCTGAAGCGCTCCAGTTGTTGCTGGATGTCGCTGGTTTTCTTGGCCTTGGTGAACCGATCGATGTGTTCCCAGATCGCATCGTTAAACATGTAAGTCTCCTTCTTCGACCACTTATCATCCTGATCGAAAAGACATTTTTTAGTTATTTAAAATGGTGTTGTGACTACCAACGCCAGTTGTTCCCGTGCTTGTCTAAAAAGTATCCTGTTTTTTCAGCCACAGGCCAAGAAAATCATCTGATTGCCACTGGCACGACTCTTTGAGACAATGAGAATAGTTATCATTGTTAAGATTGTGTACCATGAAAAAGATCTGGGGTCTGGCCTTGTTGCCATTGGCCGTTCATTTCGTCGCCTCGGCAGACGATCTGGTCGCGCCCGCACTGAAAAACAGCATCGCGGATGGGAAAGCCTCCCAACAGCGCGTAGAAAAGGCGGCCGATGCCGCCGTTGCCGCCCGGCTGGAGCTGCAAAATGCCCAGCTGCAACTGCGCGATCTGGAAGCCTACAACCGCTACATGCAGTCTCTGGTGGCCGATCAGCAGAATGAGCTGGGCAAGCTGACTCAACAGCTGGAAGCAGTGCAGGAAACCCGTCAGGGCCTGATCCCGCTGATGTTGCAGATGCAGGCGGATCTGGAACAGCTGGTGCAGGATGACATTCCCCTGCGCAAGGAAGACCGTCTGGCGCGGGTCGAGCAGCTGAAGGTGACCCTGGCCCGGGCGGACGTGAGCGAGGCGGAGAAGTTCCGCCAGTTGCTGCAGGCCTACCAGATCGAGGCCGAATACGGCAGCCGGATGGATGCCTATCCCGCCCAGCTGGCGCTGGATGGTGCCGAGCGCCGGGTCGATGTGCTGGCGCTTGGTCGCGTCTCCCTGCTGGCCATGACAGCCGATCGCACCCAGGCCTGGCGCTGGTCCGCCGAGAGCAAGGCCTGGTTGCCGCTGGATAGCGAGTGGTTCACCCCCCTTGCCGATGCGCTGGACATGGCGGCCGACAAGAAAGTCCCGCAACTGTTGCATCTGCCCCTGTCTGTCGCGCGTAGCCAGGAGGCTCAGTCATGAAATGGTTCCCCCTTCTGATCACCCTCTCCCTCTGCTCCCAGCTGGCCCTTGCCAATGAAGAGTGGCAACAGCAGGAACGGGCCCGCGAGCAACAGGCACAGCAGGATCTCGCATCAGTCTCCACCGAATTGCACAGTGCCCGCGCCAGGCTGGCTGAGGCCCAGCGCCTGAGCAAGGAGCTGGCCGGCCAGTTTGCCAGCAATGAAAAGCAACTGGTCGAGCTCAACACCCGCTGGGAGCAAGCCTCCGGCGACATGAACGAGATCTTCGCGGTGACCCGTCAGGGCGCCAGCGATGCGGTCAAGCTGCTGGATGACTCCTCGGTGCAGGGCCAGTATCCGGATCGCCTGACAGCCTTGAAGGCGATGGCCCAGGACAAGCAGGTGCCGGATCGCGCCGCCCTTGCCCTGCTGCCCGCCACCCTGTTGCAGGAGATCCGCGAGTCGGGTCGGGTTGTCCAGTTCGATGGCAAGGTGCTCAATGCCCAGGGCGCGGCCAGTGAGCAGGCGCTGACCCGGGTCGGCAGCTTCGCGCTGTTTGACAGCGAAGGCTTCCTGCAACCGAGCGGCGAAGGGCTGATCCCTGTACTGGGACTGCCCGCCGGCTTGTTGTCCGAGCTGACCGCCTATCAAGGCAAGGAAGGCGAGGCGTTGCCGCTGGATCCCTCCCACGGCGTCCTGCTCGAGATGCAGGCCCAGGCACCGACCTTCTGGCAGCAAGTCCAGCAAGGGGGCCAAGTAGGCGCCATCATAGTGCTGCTGGCCGCCATCGGCCTCGGCATTGCCGCCGTACGGCTCTGGACCCTCTCCCGCGAACTGACCCTGGTGCGTCGCCAGCTCAAGAGCGGCGAATACCACGCCGACAACGCCCTCGGTCGGGTGCTGACGGTGGCGGACAAACACCCGGAGCTGAGCATGGAGACCCTCGAACTGCGTCTTGATGAGGCGATCCTGCAGGAGACCCCTCGCATGGAGCGTGGCATCGGCATGGTCAAGGTGATCGCGGCCATTGCCCCCATGCTGGGGCTGCTCGGTACTGTCACCGGCATGATAGGCACCTTCCAGGCCATCACCCAGTTCGGTACCGGCGATCCCAAGATCATGGCGGGCGGCATCTCCATGGCGCTGATCACCACGGTACAGGGGCTGGTGGCCGCCATTCCGCTGATCCTGGCCCACAGTCTGCTGCAATCCCGTTTCACCGAGCTCTCCAACGTGCTGGAGCAGCAGGTCGCCGGCATTCTGGCCGAGCGGGCCGAGAATAACGGGGACGGGATGGAGCGGGTGGCATGATGGTCGACATCTGGCAACAGTTGCAGAGCTTCATGGGCCGTGGCGGCCCCGTGCTCTGGGTCATCCTGGCCTTGCTGGTGCTGATGTGGATTCTGATGATCGAGCGGCTGCTCTACCTCAATCTGGGCTTCAGCCCGCTGCAGCGGCAGCTGTTCGGCCGTTGGCAGGGGCGCAGCGAGCGTCACAGCTGGCACGCTCGGGCAATCCGCAGCCGCTGGCTGGCCGAGGCCGAACTCGAGCTCAACCGCCATCTCATCTTCATCCGCACCCTGGTGGTGCTCTGCCCCATGCTGGGCCTGCTCGGCACTGTGACCGGCATGATAGGCGTATTCGATGCGTTGGCCGCCGCCAACCGCTTTAACCCGGAGAGCATGGCGGGCGGGATCTCCCGCGCCACCATCCCCACCATGGCAGGCATGGTGGTGGCGCTCTCCGGCGTGTTGTTACTCAGTCGGCTCGAGAGCCAGGCCAAGCGTGCGCTGGCCAAGACCCGGGACGGCCTGCGAGAAGAGAAGGTAATGCAATGAGACGGCAATCCAAACGCCAGCGTGATGAAGTGCAGATCGACATGACCCCCATGCTGGATATCGTGTTCATCATGCTGATCTTCTTCATCGTGACCACCTCCTTCGTACGGGAAGCCGGGCTAGAGGTGCACAGGCCCCAGGCGAGCCAGGCCAAGGCGCAGAAGTCCTCCAGCATCATGCTGGCGATCGGCGCCCAGGGGCAGATCTTCCTCGACCGCAAACAGGTGGATGTGGAGCGGGTGCAGGCCAGTCTGGCCCGCCTGCTGTCGGAGCAGCCCGAAGCCAGCCTGGTGATCCAGGCCGATGAGCGGGTGCCCCATGGCAAGGTGGTGCGGGTGATGGATGAGGCCAAGGCGGCAGGCATCGCCAATATCGCCGTGGCGGTGGCGCCGAAATGAAGTTCAAGCTGATGAGCCTGGGGCTGGGGATTGCTCTCAGCCTGGGGATCCTGCTGTTTATGGCCACGCTGGTGGAGCCGCCCAGAGGGGAGAAGGCGAGCGCCGAGCAGAAATCCATCGTCATCAACATGCAGACCGAGGTGAACGAGGTGCAGGTGCGCGAGCGTCCGGTACCCCAGGAGCCGGAACCCTTGCCGGAGCCTCCCGCCGCTCTGGCGTCCACGCCCATGCCCATGCCGGCGGCAGCGCCGCTGCCCTCGGTGCAGCCCAGCCTGGATCTGGTATCCAGCCTGAGCGCGGTGCAGGTATCTGCCCCCGGGGTCGCAACCAGCCCTACCCCGGTGGCGAGCGGCAGCTTCCATGGTCAGTCACAAGGCGCGGGCATAGGGGTCGGCGACATGCTGACCCCTTTGCAGCGGGTCGAACCCGTCTATCCCTATCGGGCCCAGCAGGCCGGCATAGAAGGTTCGGTGACCCTGCGCTTCACGGTCGATGCCGAGGGGCGGGTACAGGATGTGGAAGTGATCGAGGCCAAACCCAAGCGACAGTTTGAGCGGGCGGCGATTCAGGCCGTCAGCAAGTGGCGCTACCAGCCAAGACCGGGTGCCACCGACAAGCTGGTGCAAACCATCAATCTCAAATTCAAATTGGAGTCGTAACCATGTTGCGGATCTGGATCTGTCTGCTGGCCCTGGTCAGCCAAGCCTGTCTGGCCATGGAAGTGAGCCCTCATTTCTCCCGTCAGCTGGAGCCCGTGATGAAGCTCTATCAGTCGGGTCAGTGGCAACAGGCCCAGAACAAGGCGACCGGGCTCAAGCCTGGCTCCGATGCCGAGCGCGCCTGGCTGGCCCAGTTGCAGGCTTCACTGGCGGCCAACTTGCAGCAGACCGCACAGGCGAGTCGCTACGTGGAACAGGCGCTGGCCTATAAAGAGTGGCCCGAGCAGCAGCAGCTCCAGTTGCTGCGTCTGCGTGGGGATATCCAGGCGCAGCAATCCAACTGGTCAGGCGCCATCGCCAGTTACAAGGCTGCACTGGCACTCAAGTCCGACGATGTCTTGCGCTTGCGTCTGGCCGGCCTCTATTACCACAACAAGCAATATGGCGAGGCAGTCAGCCAGAGCGAGCAGTTGCTGAAGAAGGGTTGGCACAAGCAGACGGCGATCATTCGCCTCTCCGCCCTCACCGCCCTGCAACGTTATGGCGCAGCGGCAGAGCAGGCGGAACAGCTGATCCGCCACGAACCGAAAGAGAGCAAGTGGTGGCAACAGGCGGTATCGCTCAACCTTTCCGCCAAGCGCGGAGACAAGGCGCTGGCGCTGTTGCAGACCGCCATCGACCGTCAACTGATGGATGATGCCGCCGCCCGCAACCAGCTGATCCGGCTCTATGCCTGGCAGGGGTTGCCCTATCGCGGCGCCCGTCTGCTGGAAGCGGCCATGGCCAAGGGACAGATGAAGGCGAGTGCCGAGAACCAGCAACTGCTGGCCCAGTTGTGGGAAGGTGCCCGCGAGTGGCCCAAGGCGGTAGATAGCTGGCAACTGCTCGCCAAACAGCATGCTCAGCCCAATGCGGCCATGCGCGTCGCCGAGCTGTTGCTGCAACAAGGCAAGACAGAAGCCGCCATGACCCAGCTGGTGGCCATGAAGTCAGCCAAGGGTGAGCAGGGCAACAGAGCCAAGGCACTGCTGGTGCAGGCACATCTTAATAAGGAGCAGTATGCCCAGGCGCTGGAGCTGGCTCGCGAGCTGCAACAGCATGACAACTGGCAACAGCGGGCGACCAGCTGGGTCAACTACATCCAGGCCCAGACCGATGGGGTGAACAAAAAAGCGGCATGAAACGGAGCTAAAACTCGCATTTCATGAGGTTCAGCCTGCTTTTTCAGCAAACGAACGCATTTTTACAAAAAGCCCTTGTCATCCCGGCGCGGCTCCCTATAATGCGCCCCTACCAGCACGGCGGAACACGCCAAACTGATAAGCCAGCTTCCTTGTGAAGCAGGCGCCGAAAGAAAAGCGAAAACAACCGCTTGACTTTCGAAGTGAGGAGCGTAAGATGCGCCTCCTCAGCGCGATAAGCGTGACGCTCTTTAACAATTTGAATCAAGCAATCTGTGTGGGCACTCACAGCATCGAACATCAAACAATTTTGTTGATTTTCAATGTCTGGTGAAGTGACCA